>CALMGU010000079.1 GCA_937865685.1 uncultured Alphaproteobacteria bacterium
CGCGGAAGGCCTCGAGCAGCAGGTCGAAGCCCTTGCGCCGGATCATGGCGCCGCAGAACAGGAAGATCACCTCGTCGCCGGTGGGTCCCGCGTCGGCGGCCTGGAACAGCTCGAGATCGGCGCCGAGCTCCACCAGCGTCTGCTCGACGGACGTGACCGGCAGCCCGTTGATCTCCGTCGGATCGCCGATGGGACGGGCGCGGTGCAGGTTCGGACCACGCCGGCCGGAGCTGATGGGCACGTTGACCGAGATGGGTACCGGCGGCTCCCATGCGTCGAGCCCGTGCAACGCGGCGGCTGCGGCGCGCGCCAGCCGGGCGTCCGGTCCTGCGGCGGTCAGTTCCACGGCGCAGCTCTGGCGCCAACGGTCTGCCACGCCATCCGGCGGCGGTTGCACCACGAAGACCCCGGGCCTGACGCGGATGAGCTCGCCGTGTCGTATGGCTTGGGACCGCCGATGTCCGTCGCTGCCCATCTGCTCGAGTTGTCGCCGGGTCAGCACGCCGAACGCCGCAGGATCGAACCCCATCGTGCGTGAAATAGCACGAAAATGCATAGAGGGATGCATCTTGTGGCGGTTTTGATCGCGCCCGTCTCGAAACTGTCCGAAATGGTTGACACTCAGCATCGATCCTGCTGCGTTACGTCGACAATTCGGCCGTTTCGTGAGGCAACTCGCGCCAAAACCGCCACAAGGGCAGGGATTGGCCCCGGAGGGGCCGGAGCGACCGTCGGCCAGTCCTCCCGAAGTGCTGCCCGCCGGGCATCTGGGACGCGGCCGCACGGTCGGTTCGTCTGTTCCGCCATCCGGCCAGATCGTCGAGCAGCAGCGCCATGGCATCCGCTTCCGTCAGCGTTTCCGGAACGATCTCGCCGTTCTTGACGCGAACGGCCGAGCGATTGAACCATTCCGAAACCGGCCGGTCGCCGAAGTAGCTGCGCAATTCCTCCGCCGACCACGGCTCGGAGAGAAGATTGCGGACGACGACATCGTGGCCTGACGCTTGGAGCACGCGGATTTGCCGCGCATTCCCGCGGCACTCGGGCTTTGCGAAGAAGACGACTTGGACCATGACCCGACCCTCGGCATGCGTTTTGTCGCGCTTGCGACGAATGCGAATTGTCGATGCTTCCGCATGCATGGCGCGTGCCGCCACCTCTTATGCGCGAGCGACAGGGCGCGCGCCGCCCGCCGGCGCCTCAGCTCACGGTGAACTGCGCCATCATGCCGGAGTCCTCATGTTCGAGGATGTGGCAATGGACCATGTAGGGAAACGCTTCCGACGCACCGAGCGGAAACGTGACCAGGATCTCCGCAGAGCCGCCCGCCTCGATCGGAACGGTGTCCTTCCAGCCAGTCAACCGGGGAGGAACCGGTCCTTTTCCAAAGCTCAGGATGCGGAACTGGCAGCCATGGATATGGATCGGATGCAGCATCTGGTCGGTGCCTTCGCTGATCAACCATCGCAGCGGACGTCCGCGCGGCACCTCCATCCGCTCCATCTGCAACGCGAAGGGCACACCGTTGATCCCATTGGCGGCAAGCTGTTCGCTCTCCGACAAAGCCGGATCATCGACAAGGCGCTGCGTCAATTGTCGAACCAAGGCGGGGTCTGCCGGCTGGTGCAGGCCGATCTGGCCAAGACCTTGTCCTTGATTTCCGCCAAGGGGCCGGACGCGTTTTATCGCGGACCCATCGGGGCGGCCATCGCGGATGCTTCGGCCAAGGGCGGCGGCATTCTCACCCGCGCTGATTTCGCAGGCTATAAAGTGCGCGAGCTGAAGCCGGTGGAATGCGACTATCGCGGCTATCATGTGATCTCCGCCCCGCCGCCGTCATCGGCGGGCGTTTCGATCTGCGAGGCGCTGAACATGCTGGGCGGCTATGACCTGGCCGCGATGGGCTTTCATTCGGCGGACCAGATTCATGTGATGGCCGAGGTCTTGCGCCGCGTCTATGTCGACCGCAACAACAAGCTGGGCGATCCGGCCTTCGTGAACAATCCCGTCAGCGAATTGCTCGATCCCGCCTATGCGGCCAAGCTGCGCGCGGGCATCGATCCCCAGAAAGCCACGCCGTCCTCGGCCTTGGGCCCGGCGGCGGCGCCGGCGGAAGGCCACAACACCACCCATTTCAGCGTGGCGGATGCCAAGGGCAACGCGGTCGCCGTCACCTATACCTTGAACGGCTGGTTCGGCACCCACCGGGTGGCGGGCAATACCGGCATCCTGATGAACAACGAGATGGACGATTTCGCCGCCAAGCCGGGCGTGCCCAACATGTATGGCCTGGTCGAAGGCACCGCCAACGCCATCGCCCCGGGCAAGACGCCGCTCAGCTCCATGAGCCCCACAATCCTGACCAAGAACGGCAAGGTCGCGGCGGTGATCGGCAGCCCCGGCGGCTCGACCATCATCACCACCACTTTGCAGGCGATCGTCAACATGATCGATTACGGCATGGACGTGCAGGAAGCGATCAACGCGCCGCGCATCCACGAACAATGGATGCCCGACACCATCATGCTGGAGCCTTACACCCTGTCGCCCGACACCCGCCGCATCCTGGAAGGACGGGGATATAATTTCACCGACTCCAGCGTCTGGGGCATCGCCGAAGGCATCGTGGTGGGCGAGGGCCCGCGCCTTTCGCCCGCGCCCAAAACCTCCGGCAGCCTGTTGATGATGTCCGACAAACCGCTGAAAGGCGCCACCATGTTCGGCGCCCATGACGCGCGGTCGGGCGCGGGCGCCGCTGTGCCGGTGCATTAGGGCGGGCTAAGTGCATGAGGATTCTCCGCACAATGGCAATTGGATTTGCCGCACTCACCTGGTCGCATTCGGATGCGGCCGAAGAGGCATCGACTCGTATTCCCGCGCGGTTGGCAAAACAATTGGATTGCATGGTGCGTGTCGTGAAATCAGCGCCTGATACAAATCAAATCGAGTCGGGGGTCAGCAAAGAGCCAATGAATTTGGATCGGCCATATGTTTCCTGGCATTATTCCGGAAGCCAAGGGCCAATGGACATTCGCTTCGACGGCCAAGGCACTGTTAATACAAGCCTCAATGAAAAGCTCTCCTATCTGGCGATTTTTCCAAATGGCGTTGAGCCTGAAAGGCCGCCCCCCGGCTGGAAGGCGCCAGATTGGGGAGCCCACAAAATTATCGCCCAGTGGAAGTCTTCGTGCGGGACGCATGCGAGTATTTTGAGCTTTTAGATGCTTAACTCAGAAGAAGCCGCCTATGACCGGCGCGCGTTTCCGTCGGCGCGGCGGATTCCGCCCAGACCGTAGATCGCCCGCAAATCGCTCACGACGGTGGAATGTTCGATGGCGGATTGCGGGTCCGTGACGGCAAGGGGCTTTTCCAGATCCGCCGCCCGCTCGATCGCTTCCTTCAGAAGCCGCGTGCCCTTTGCGATGCGTCCTGCATCCAGCTCGGCTTTGGCCAGCGCGACCAGCTGCGCGACGGCTTTTGTTCTCTCGGATTCATCGCTCATATGCAACTCTGGGTGCGCGCCGTCCTCTCAGGACGGCATCACGGGAGCGGGCGAACGCACAAGCTCCGATCCACCAACCGCTGGCGTTGGTCGGCAAGCGTCATACGGGTTCTGGCAGACTGATACCGTGTCACCCGCTTTGGGTATGTGATCCGGCTGCGGATGACAGGAGAGCGCAGAAAAAAGCCCCGCCAGCGATGTGCCGGCGGGGCAATGATGGCGCGGGCCAAGGGGAGGATGCCCGCATATGGGCTTAAGGCTAGACCCCGGCCGTCCGGTTTGCCAAGCACCTGTGCGGGTATCGTTGGGGAATTAACGCTTTAAATCCAGCGCCGCCATGTTCAGCGCCCATGCCTCCTGGGCGGAAGCGGCCGTGTCGGTGCATGAGGCGGGTTAGCCATATCGCAGGACCGTCAAACACACCTTGTTCGCGGAAGGGGAGGGCGGATTTGCTCAATCGGCCGAAACTGCGGCGCGCGATAATATTTGCCGCCTCCGTCATGATTAACCCAAAAATATTTGCGGGCTTGCTTCAGATTGTGTCATTGCTACTGTCGATTGCAGCCATGCCAGGGGCGTGGCATTGGGGGAATTATGAAGAAGCTCGCTATTGCCGCTTTGTTATTTGGCGTGTCTGCGTGCGCGCCTATCCAGCATACCCAATCTCTGGAAATGAGTGCGGCGACCTCTGGCGGCCTCGCTGGCCCGGGTGATCTCATTGCGCGCGTCAATAAGCAGCGTGATCTCCAGAACGTTTTCGGAAAGTCTGACCTTTTCGGCCGCAAGACTGACGAGGGATTCATCGAGCTGCGTTTTGCCGGGATGAACCCCGAAGGCGAGGTTATCCTGTACCGCACCGACACCAACATCGTGACCAATGAGACGACTTTGAGCCGCGGCGGCGGCGGGAGCTTCCTCTATGGAGAAAGAAACGGCAACCAGGCTTCCATAACCGGAAGCTCATTCACGCCCGCATCGGACTATCATGCCGTCGTCCCGGCGGGATCATTGCAGATCGCGGTGCCCAAGGGGGAAAGCACGATCCCGTTCGAGGGCCATGCCGTGCATATCCTGGCCGCCACCAAGACTACGCTCCGCTTCAAGGTCGAATAGCCGGATCGCCCGGAGCATCCGCGGCCTTTCATCAACGCGAAGCGCTTCAACCCGCCGGTGTCACATACAGCTTGCCCTGCCCGAACGCGGCATAGATGTGCATGCGGTGCAGCACGTTCATGCCCAGGGCCAGGTCGGGGATGGGGTCGCCGGGATCGTCGGCGGCTTGCAGCCGGCTGCCGGTGACGCTGGCTTTGCGGGCCTTGCGGATCATGCTGCTCTCTTCGATCAGCACGGGCAGGTTGCTGACCGCCACGCCTTCGAAGGCGATCCTGGGGAAGGTGTGGGAATAGACTTTCGCGCCCGTGCCGTCGCGCAAATCGCCTTCCGGCATCATCTGCGGCGTGTCGGCTTTGAGGCCGAACAGGCGCTCGGCCACGGCGCGGCGCATCACGGTGCGGTCCGATCCCGTGTCGATCACCGCGTCGATCGTATGCCCGTCGATGGTCACCGGCACGCTGATCTTGGCGAAGGCGCTGGTCATGGGAATGACCGCCACGACCGTGTGCGGCCAATAGACGATGGCGTTGGCATCGGCGCAGCCGGTGGCGGCCAGGAAGGCGATGCGCCCGGCGCCGAAATCCATCTCCAGATCGTAGCGGCGGAAACCGGCGGCGGTGAGGCGCCCGTCATAGGGCCTGGTCTTCGACAGATCGCGGTCGCCGGAGATGAGGAATTTCAAACCGGGCAGGGTGACTTCGCCCAGGCTGACGGCATCGGCGCTCACCTGCACCGGGGCGGGCCCGCCGCCGGCCGCGCGTCTCACATCCACCACCGGCACTTCGAAGCGGAAGGCGGCGGTGTTCTGGGCATTGGGATCGGTGGTGCGGCGGTCGGCGCGGGGCAGATGCAGTTCATTGGCCGCGGCTTCCGAGATTTCGTCGGGCGCGCTGCCCACATCCAGCAGGAATTGCTTGCCCGCGCCGTTGATGGTGAGCGGCACGGTGACGAGATTGCTTCCCGCCACCGGGTTCAGCTTCGCGCGATTGGCGAAGGCGGGCGCGGCGCAGGCGGCATTTTGCGCGGCGGCCGGCGACGCGGCCCACAGCGCGGCGGTTGCAAGGAATGCGGCACTGGATGGCTTGATCATGGCATCCCCGTTGGTTGTGGGTCCTCAATCAGCGATGGGTGACCTTAGCACGGATGCCGCCCGCGCCATCCCGCACTGCAGCCCTTCGCTTACGCTCCGGGCGTTCGCGGCTCGAAATGGTCCACCGGACCATTTCGTTCGCTAACGCGAAACGCCGCTCACTCATCAGCACACGGATTTTCTTGACTTTAACCTTTTGAAGCTGCTATTAACCATTTATTAACCATAGTGCCGGGCGGTTTGCCTGGGGTTGTTGCCGCCGACAAGGTGCATGGTTTTGGGGCTTTTGGGGTATCCGACGGGAAGCAGAAACGCACATTCGAAAGGATGCCGTCATGCTTTTCTCTGGTTCGAACGCCGCTGGGGCCGGCGTACCGCGCCCTCATTCCACCCATCTGGCCGCGCTGGTCGCCGAACATGACGATCTGGACATCGCCATCGCGGTGCTGTGGGCCGCGGGCGGGCGCGACGATCTCATGATCTCGCGCCTGAAAAAGCGTAAGCTGCAACTCAAGGACGAGATCGCGCTGGCCGCTCCGGCGGCGGAGTTCTGCCGGACCGCCTGACGCATCGGGCAGTGGCTCATCGCGCGGCACATCCGCCGTGGGGTGAGATGTCGGCCATAAAGGGGGGCTTTCGATGAACGCAACACCACCCATGACGATGGCGCCGTGTCCGCACGGCGGCCCGCCGCCGCATTTGGGGCCGGCGCGGCAATATCCGCGACGCCATTTGGGGGAGTAGAATGACGCGTCGCATCCGGCGCGACGCAAAGGAGCAGGACCGCAACATATCAGGGAGTGAGACGTGAATAAGATCTACACGATTTCGACGCTTCTCGCTGTCATTCTTGCCATCATCAGTCCGTTCGTTCCCATACCTTATTCGGCTGCCTTGCTGATGATCCTGGGCGGCTTCGGCGCGATCAACAATCCGCCGGATCTGCGTCTTCGGATTTACGCGGCGACCGTCATTCTCATTCTGGGCGGCAAGTCGCTGACCAATATTCCGCTGGTGGGCGATCCCCTGGCGGCGATCTTTGTGGGCGTGGCGCTGGCCTTGACCGGCGCATCCATCGTGGGCGTCAGTGTCGGCATCTATCAGGTGCTGAGAAACAATCTGGCCAAGTAAGGCGGCCCAGTAAGGCGATCGCGCGAGGCGCCTACGCCTTGCGCCCGAAGCTTGGGCGTCTTGCCGGCCCGCCTTGCGGCGCGGGGCGTGAGGGTAAGGTGCCCGCTTCGGCGTCCTTGCGCGCCATGTAACGCGCGATGATCGCGTCGGCGGCGGCGCCGCCGTCATCGTCGTCATCGCTATCGGGCGCGTTGCCGCGCGGGCCGGTGTTGCGGGGGCCCGGCGCGCGCGGCCCGTTGAACAGCCGCACGGCCTTCAGCAACAGGGGAATGCAGAACAGGGCCGCGACCACGCCCAGGCCGATGACGGTGGGGCCAAGGCCGGTATCCTCCACGCCCTGCACCGATCCGCCGACGTCAAAGAAATAATAAGCCAGATAGCCGCAATAGAGCACCGGCACCGCCGCCCTGGCCACGCCGAACATGGATTTGAGCGATCCCCGCATGGCCCCGATGATGGACAGGGAGTGGCGAAGAAATCCTAAATGGCGAAATCCGGCGGCGGTTTTCCTGGGTTTTCGCGTTGTCAGGCCCCCGGCGATTGGCCATTCTGACGCCATCCGAAACCGGCTGCCATTCGGGGGAGTGCGCCATGACCATCAGCCGCCGTGATCTTCTGGCCGCTTCGGCGGCGGCGCCTGTGGTGGGGCTTGGCGGCGCGGCAATGGCGGCATCGCTGCCCGCGACGGCGGCCTTTCCCAAAATGAAGGGCGCCTATTTCAACGCCAGTTCGATCCATCCTTTGCCCTTGGGCGCCAAGGCGGCGCTGATGGAGTACATGACCAACCGCCATGCGCTCTTGGTGAATGACGATTTTCCGGAGCGGCGCAAAAAAGTGCTGGCCGCGTTCGGCAAGCTGGTGGGCGCGTCGCCCGATGAGTTGATGGTGACGCAATCGACCACGATGGCGGAGAATCTGATCATCCGCGCGCTGGGCCTGCCCACGGGCGGCGGGCGCATCGTGACGGATGCGCTGCATTTCACCGGCTCCTTCTATATGTACGACCAGCTCGCCAAGGCGGGCATGGATGTGGTGACCCTGCCCATGACCAAGGACGGGCGCATCGGCATGGACGCGCTGGATGCGGCGCTGAACAAAAAGACCAAGCTCGTGTCGGTCAGTGTGGTGTCGGCGACCAACGGCTTCGAACATGATCTGAAGCGGGTCTGCGATGCCGCGCATGCGCATGGCGCGCTGGTCTATGCCGATCTGATCCAGGGCGCGGGCACGGTGCCGATCGATCTTCGCGCCGCCGGCGTCGATTTCGCGGCCAGCTCTTGTTACAAATATCTGATGGGCGATTTCGGCATCGGCTTTCTGTATGTCCGGAAGGAAATGCAGGACCGGCTCCAGCGCCCCTGGTGGGGTTATTTCCAGGTCGGCAAGGAAGTCGATACCCACAATCTTCCATTCGACCCGCCGTCGCCGCACGCCGTGGATTACCGCGCCGTGCCCGGCCCCGAAGGCCTGTTCGCGATGGGCACCACGTCATGGACCGGCGTGGTGCAGCTGGGCTATTCGCTGCCCTGGCTCTTGTCGCTGGGCGTTGAAAACATCCGCGCCTGGCGCCAGCCCATGATGGACCTAATCCAGACCGAGCTGCGCCGCCGGGGCTATCAGGTGATCACGCCCGAAGGCTCCCGCACGCAAGTGGTGGCGGTGGCGCTGAAAGACGCCGAACGCAAACTGGCCGAGCGGATGAAGAAAGCGGATGTCCAGCTGACGCTTCTCACAAACCGCATCCGGATTTCCGTCTCCACCTTCAACACCATGAATGACGTGGACCGGCTGCTGGGGGCGTTGCCGGCGGGGCCGGGGTGACGAGCAGGTAAGTGCTTTGAAATTGGGGTCGCG
>CALMGU010000080.1 GCA_937865685.1 uncultured Alphaproteobacteria bacterium
GTCGCGCGGGCGCCGCCGTCCCAGCAATAGCTTGATCGCGTGCAGCACCACGCTGCCCAAGGTAAGACTGGCGATGAAGGCCAGGCTGTAGGTGATCACCAATTCCAGATCCGCGCCGCGTGCCCCGAAATGCCGCGCCACTGCCGTTCCTACCAGCGCCAGGACCGCCACGGCAAGCCAATGCCCGGCCTTCGCGTAATGGGTGATGCTGTCGAGGAATTTGTGGGTCCGCGCATTGACATGGTCATAGATGAAATGCGCGGCGCGGCGATCGATCCAGAGCGCGGCCAGGCCCAAAAGAATGAGGGCAAATCCGATCTTAAACAGCATGGCTTTGGTTGCTATGCCGGCGCGACGAAGTCAAGCAAGGCCGGAATCAGGCCGCGGCGCGGGCGGCCGGGCGCACGGCAAAATCCACGCTGACCGTGGTGCCCTCGCCTTCGATGCTTTCGATGGTGGCCCCGCCGCCATGGCTTTCGCTCAAGGCCTTGATCAAGGCCAGCCCCAAACCCGTGCCGCCCTGGGCAAGGAAGGGGTTCGAGCGAGCCTGCTCGAAAGGCTGGCCCAGCCGCTTGAGATCATCGGCCGCGATGCCAATGCCGGTGTCGCGCACGATCACCCTGGTCTTGTCGTCATGCTCTTCCACCGCGACGCTGACGCGCCCGCCTTGGGGGGTGAATTTGATCGCATTGGACAGAAGGTTGAGCAGGATCTGTTTGACCGCGCGGCGGTCGGCGGTGATGAAGAGGGGGGACACCGCTTCGATCACAAGGTCCACGCCGGCGGCATCCGCGCGGTCCTGCATCAGGTCCACCGTGTCCCGGATCGTGCCGGGCAGATCGACTTTCTCGAAATTCAGCTTGAGCTTGCCGGCTTCGATCTTGGCCATGTCCAGCATGTCGCTGATGAGATCGAGCAGATGCTGGCCGGATTGATAGATGATGTCGGCATATTCCTCATAGCGCGCATTGCCCAAGGGTCCCAGGATGCGCTGGCGCATCAGTTCGGTGAAGCCGATGATGGCGTTGAGTGGCGTGCGCAATTCGTGACTCATATTGGCCAGGAATTTCGATTTCGCCTGGTTGGCGGCCTCGGCTCGCATCCGCGCCGCCGCGATTTCCTGTTCGTGTTCCTTGCGGGCGGTGATGTCGCGTGAAACCGACACGATATTGCGCACCGCGCCGGTCCTGTCGTCATAGATGGTGCGGGTGACCACTTCCAGCCAGATATAATGGCCGTCCCGGTGCTGGACGCGATAGGTAGCGGTCACGGTCTGGCCGCGCCGTGGAATCATGCTGAGCTTGCGAGCCTCGGCGATGTCGTCGGGATGGACCAAGGCGAAGAATTTTCCCCGCTCGATTTCGTTCGTGCCGCGGCCCAGAATCCGTTCCAGTGCTTCCGACGCGAACAGGATGTCCCCGGCGGCGGTATAGAAGATGATGATGTCGGAGGCTTCGCGCGTCATCACGCGATATTGCTCCTGGGCCACCGTGCGGGCTTCCTCGTCGCGCATTCGCTGGGTGATGTTCTGGCAGACGCCGATCAGGGCGGTGACGCGGCCATTGTCGCCGATCTCCACTTCGCCATGCATGTCGATGACCTGGCCGTCGATGCCGCAAAGCAGGGGACCCAGGCTCACACCGTGAAGACAATAGGAAAAGGGCGACCGGGTCCGGATGGCCTGGGCCAGAATCTCGGTTATTTTCACTTGGTTTTCCGGAGGAAGCTGCCGCCGCAGCCAGTCATTGTCCGGTTTGCGATCCTTGGGATCGATCCCCATCAACCGATACATGCCTGGCGACCAGAAATGCGATTGATCCGTCAGATCGTAACGCCAAAAGCCGATATGGGCGGCGCGCTCCACCAGCGAGAAATAGGCGCCAAGCCGCGCTTCCTGTCCTGCCGGAAGGAAGCTCTGCAGCTCCTGCTGGATCTCCGTTCTGGTGATCATGGGCTCCCCACCGGCGGGGAGGTTAGTGACCGCAGGTTAAGCAACACTTTGTGAGACAGGGTGAAAAAATGCTTAACGAAGCCGCCGCAGAACGCCTCGGCGCATGAGCGCGCCAGCCCCGTCAGCACGAAAGCGCTTCAGCGCTTGAGGGCGCGCCATCCAATGTCGCTGCGATAAAAGCAGCCGTCCCAATGGATGCGGGACACCGCGTCATAGGCGCGGGCTTTGGCTTCGGCCACGTCCTTACCGGTCGCGGTGACGTTGAGGACCCGTCCGCCCACCGCCACGATCTTGCCGTCCCGCTTTTCGGTTCCGGCGTGGAACAGGATTATGCCGGGAAGCGAGGCGGCGGCGTCGAGGCCGAATATCTCATGGCCTTTTTCATAGGCGCCGGGATAGCCTTTCGACGCCATCACCACCGTGAGGGCGGCTTCGTCCTTCCATCTGAGGTCGAAGCCCGACAATACGCCGTCCCGCGCCGCCACAAGCGCGGTAAGAAGATCGCCTTTCAGGCGCGGCATCAGAACCTGTGCCTCCGGATCGCCGAAGCGGCAATTATATTCGACCAGCTTGGGGCCGTTCCTGGTGATCATCAGGCCCAGATAAAGCACGCCCATATAGTTGAGGCCTTTGCGGGCAAAAGCCTCCACGGTGGGACGGATGAAAATATCCATCGCCTGGGCTTCCAGGGCGGGGGTGAGGACCGGCGCCGGGCTGTAAGCGCCCATGCCGCCGGTGTTGGGGCCGACATCGCCATCGCCGACCCGCTTGTGATCCTGAGCGCCCGCCAAGGGAATGACATGCGTGCCGTCGCTGAGCGCGAAGAAACTGGCTTCCTCGCCATCCATGAATTCTTCCACCACGATTTCATGGCCGCTATCGCCGAAGCCGCCCTCGAACATGAAATCGATGGCGCGATCGCTTTCGGCTTTGGACGCAGCAATGATCACGCCCTTGCCCGCCGCCAATCCGTCGGCCTTGATCACCACGGGAAAGCCGATCGTGTCGGCAAAGATTTTGGCCGTGGCCGGATCGCGGAACCGGCGATAGGCAGCGGTCGGAATGCCGATCTCGGCACAGAGGTCTTTCACAAAACCTTTGGAGCCTTCCAGCACGGCCGCGGCTTTGGACGGGCCCAAGGCGCGGATTCCGGCGGCCTCGAACTGGTCCCACAATCCGCCCACCAGTTGGGCGTCCGCCGCGATCACGGCGAAATCGATTCGCCGGGATTTGGCGAATTCCACCAGGGCGGCAAAATTGGTGGCGGGAATGGCCACGCATTCGGCAACTTCCACGATACCCGCATTGCCGGGCGCGCAATAAAGCTTTGTCAGCATGGGGCTGGCGGACAATGCCCAGGCAAGCGCGTGTTCCCGGCCGCCCGATCCCACCAGAAGAATGTTCAATTTCGCCTCACCCAAAATCGCCGGAAAGTCTGTATCATCTGGGTCCCATGAGCGAAACCGCCGAATCGTCCGCCGGCAGGCTGGTCAACCTGCCGGAATATTCCGTGACCGAGCTGTCCCAGGCCCTGAAGCGGACGGTGGAAGAAGGCTTTCCCTTTGTCCGGGTGCGGGGCGAAATTTCGGGGCTGAAAGCGGCGGCTTCCGGCCACATCTATTTCGATCTCAAGGACGACAAGGCGGTCCTGAACGCCATCGTCTGGAAGCCCACGGCGCGTCTGCTCAAGGTCCGGCCAGAACCGGGGCTGGAAGTGATCTGCATGGGGCGGGTGACCACCTATCCCGGATCCTCCCGCTACCAGTTGATCGTGGAGCAGATGGAACTGGCGGGCCTGGGCGCGCTGATGGCGATGCTGGAGGAGCGCAAAAGGCGCCTCGCCGCCGAAGGCCTTTTCGATGGCGCGCGCAAAAAGCCGCTGCCTTTTCTGCCGGAGGTGGTTGGCGTTATCACATCGCCCACCGGCGCGGTGATCCGCGACATCATGCACCGGCTCAATGCCCGCTTTCCCCGGCGCGTTCTGCTCTGGCCTGTCGCCGTTCAAGGCGAAAAGGCCGCCGCCGAAATCGCCGCCGCCATCTCAGGCTTCAATGCCGTGGGCGCGGACTTTCCACGGCCCGATCTTCTGATCGTGGCGCGGGGCGGCGGCTCCATCGAAGATTTGATGGCGTTCAACGAGGAAGCCGTGGTGCGAGCCGCCGCCGCCAGCAAAATTCCTCTGATCTCGGCGGTGGGGCATGAGACCGACACCACTTTGATCGATTTCGCCAGCGACATGCGCGCGCCCACGCCCACCGCCGCGGCCGAACTGGCGGTGCCGGTGCTGGCGGATCTGAATGCGGCGCTGGCCGATTTTGGCCGCCGGGCGCGCAATTGTTTCGACAAGGGTGTTTCGGACCGCAAGCGGCATCTGGTGCAGCTGGCGCGCGTGTTGCCCAAGCCTGAGCAGTTATTCGCCATCCCAAGCCAGCGGCTGGACCGGGCGGCGGAGCGCATCGGCCTGGGCCTGTCGCGCAATCTGCAGATTCATCGGGCCCGCCTGGTCAAGGCGGAGGCCTTGCTACGGCCCCGGCCGATTGCGACACGGATCGCCAACGCTCGTGAGCGGATCGCGAACCTGGATTTGCGCGCGCGCCGGTGTCAGAGCGCCTATCTGGCGAAGGAACGGGGAAAGCTGGAATCGCTGATGCGCATTCTGGACGGCATTTCTTACAAAGCCGTGCTGGAGCGAGGCTTCGCGCTGGTGCGGGGGGCGGACGGCAAGATCCGCCGCCGCGCGGGGGAAATCAAAGCCGGCGAGGCGCTCCATCTGGTTTTCGCCGATGGCGAAAAACCGGCCCATGCCGAAGGTGGCGCGCCGCGCGGCAAAAAATCCGGAGCCGATCAGGGCTCTTTGTTCTAGGATAAGCAGATGAACCGCATGGACCGTGAAAAAGGCGAAGCGAAACTCCATTTCCTGGATGGCGATTTCGAAGTGTTGCAGCCGGGCGCCTATGTGGTCTGTGCGGTGACCGGCACGCATATACCGCTGGACGCATTGCGCTACTGGAGCGTTGATTTGCAGGAGGCTTATGCCAGTCCCGCCATCGCCACCAAGCGGATGCAGGAAAAGGGCCTGGTTCCCTGATGCGCCGCCGCGCTTTCGTTGCCAGCGGTTTCGCCCTTCTGGCCACGGGCGCTTGCGCGGCGGTCCGGAGTAAGGACCGGCTAGTGATCAAGGGCACCATGGAGCAGGGCAGCCTGGCGCTGGGCTATGCCGATCCCAAAGCAACCGTGAAGATCGATGGCCAGGCGGTGCGCCTGTCACCGGAAGGCGTTTTCGCCTTCGGCTTTGCCTTCGATCAGACCAAGCCCAGCCTGATCGATGTGATCTGGAGCGACGGCGCGGCCGAGAGCCAGTCTTACACGCCCACGGTACGCCAATACGAGATTCAACGCGTCAATGGCCTGCCGCAGAATACCGTGACCCCGCCGCCGGAGGTTCTGGAGCGGATCAAGCGGGAAGCGGGCGAGATCTATATGGCGCGCCAGCGTGACATGCCCGGCAGTGACTTTCTCTCCGGTTTCGACTGGCCCGCGCCCGGAATCGAAAGCGGCGTGTTCGGCAGCCAGCGCATCGACAATGGCGTGCCGATGGCGCCGCATTTCGGAGTCGATATGGCGGCGCCGGCGGGCACGCCGATCCGCGCGCCCGCCGATGGCACGGTCTCGCTGTCGGCAGACCATTATCTCAATGGCGGCTTCACCCTGATCGATCATGGCCAGGGCGTCTCGACATCCTATCTGCATCAGTCCAAGCGGCTGGTGAAGGACGGCGATGTGGTGAAGCGCGGGCAAAAAATCGGTGAGATCGGACAGACCGGCCGCGCCACAGGGCCGCATCTGCATTGGGCGATGAATTGGTTCGAGGTGAAGCTGGACCCCTCGCGCTCCGCACGTAAAGCGAAACCAGATCCGCTCTAAAGTCTTTTGCTCGTGGTGACGTCGCGTTCGGTCGGCCAGCGGCGGTGAATCCAGAGCCATTGACCGGGATCGGCCCGCACCATCTCTTCCAGCCTGAGATTGATCGCGGCGGTCATCGTCCGCATGTCGGCGTCATCGTCTCCGCTGGGCGTAAAGTCCAGCGGTGGATAGACGGTGACGGCAAAGCGCGCGCCGCCTAGCCTTTTGTTGGAGGCGAAAATCATCGGCACTTTCAGTTTCAGCGCCAGGGCCGCGGGCGCCGGCGTGGTCATGGCGTCGCGCCCGAAAAACGGCACGGGAATTCCTTCATTGGTCTTCTGGTCCGCCAGAAGCAGAATGGCCTTGTTCCCCCTCAGCAGGGTGAAGATGCGCCTGGTGCCCTGATGCTTGCTGATCTGCTCGGCATAGCCCTTGCGGGCCCGGGCGCGCGAAATATAGCGATCGACATAGGGATTGTTGGGCGGGCGATAGACGATGGCGCCGTCAATTCCATAGCGTGACGCCGAGATGGGCATGATTTCCCAATTGGCGAAATGGCCAGAAACGATGAGGGCGCCTTTGCCGCGGATCTTGTCGATCTCTTCCAGATTGTTCACCTGGATGCGCGGGTTTGGTCCGCTGAGATCGAATTTGTCGAGATGGGCATATTCGGCCACGGTGCGGCCCAGATTGTCCCACATGGTGCGGATGATGGCGTCGCGCTCACCTTCGGATTTTTCGGGAAAAGCGGCGATCAGATTGTCGCGCGCGCGCTTGGTCACGCGGGTCCGGGCGAAAATCTCCCGCCCGATGAAGCCCCCGACAGCGGACGCCGCGTCCACGCCGATCAGGCGGAAGAGGCCCATGAAGGCCAGGAAAAGCGCGGCCTCTGTGCCGTAGCGCAATTTCTGGGAGAAGGAGAGGGCGGGCGCGGCCATGGGTGCATCCGCGCTAATGCGCGGGTTCCCCACTGTCAAGCAACCGGCCCAGCGCCGCCTCGTCATCGAAGCGCACCCGCACCGGCAGAGCGGCAATCCCCGCACGATCCGTGGCATTCAGGCGCACCAGATCCTTTTCCGTGGTGACCAGTTCCGCATCGCCCGCTCGCGCTTTCAGTGCTGCGATCTCGCCGTCACGATAGGCATGGTGATCGGCGAAGAATTGTGTCCCGGTCACGATGGCGCCCGCTTCTTTCAGCGACGCCAGAAATTTGGCCGGCCGCCCGATGCCGGCGAAGGCAAAAACGCGGGCTCCCCGGAAGGCGTCGCCCTCCGTGACAAGCCTCGCCTTGAGAACCGGCCCTTTATAATCGCCCAGGTCCGGATCGCCATTCCCCATGATGACGACGGCATCGGCGCGCGCGAGGCCTTGCGCAACCGGTTCCCGCAATGGCCCGGCCGGTATCATCCGGCCATTGCCGAAGCCGCTTTCGCCATCCACCACCACGATCGACAGATTCTTGGCCAGGGTGAAATTCTGATGGCCGTCATCCATCACGATAGTATTGGCGCCTTGCGCGGCGGCATGGGCCGCGCCTTCCGCCCGGTTGCGGGCCACGATGGTGGGGGCCGCGCGCGCCAATAACAGGGCTTCATCGCCCATCCGGGCCGCATCGCTGTCAGGCTGCACCCGTGCCGGGCCTGGTTCGGTGCCGCCATAACCGCGCGTGAGGAAGAATACGGATTCGCCTCGCGCCTTCAGCCGGGCCCCCAGCGCAAGCGCCACCGGCGTCTTGCCGCTGCCGCCTGCCGTGAGATTGCCCACGCAAATGACGCGGGCAGCGGCGCGATAGGGTTTTGCATGACGCGCCTTCCACGCCACGCTGGCGCCATAAAGCGCGCCCAGCGGCGCCAGCAACAGGGCGGCGGGGCCGCGCCGTTGCCAAAATTCAGGGGCGCGCATCGGCACCCAGGAGATTTTTCACGGCCCTGATGGTCTTCTCCACCGCGCCGGAAAGCTTTGCCGCGCCGCGCGCGGCGGCAATGCCTGCAGCCCGCGCGGTTTGCGGGTCCGACAGGAGTCGTTCGGCTTCACGGGCGATATCGGCGGAGGTCTGAACATCTCCGAAGCCTTGCGCACCCAGCACCTCCTCGAAGGCGCGGGCGGAATTGGCGCGCGATGGGCCGGCCAGGACGGCGCAGTTCAATATGGCCGGCTCAAGCGGATTATGGCCTTGCATCGGAACCAAGGTGCCGCCCAGAAAGCAAAAAGACTGCAGGCGATAGAACAATCCCAGCTCGTTCATCGTGTCGGCGATATAGACGGCGGTGTTTGACGTGACGGCTTCGCCCGCCGCGCGGCGGACATTGGAACGGACGCCGCACAGCATGGCGATGTCCGGACCCCGTTCTATATGGCGCGGCACGATAATGGTGAGGAGATTGGGGAACCGGGCGCGCAGCTGGTCATGCGCGGGAAGCACGGTTTCGTCCTCGCCGGGATGGGTCTGGGCGGCCAGCAATATCGGCCGGTCCCCGATCATGGCCTGCATCGCCGCCAGAGCCTGCCTGTCGCAAGAGAGCGGTGGCGCATCCGCTTTCAGACTGCCCGCCACGACCACGTCATGCGCACCCAATGCGCGAAACCGTGCCGCGAAATCCTCATCTTGCGCCAGGATCGTATCGAACACGCCCAGAAGCGTGCGTGCCATCTGCGGCACCCGCCGCCAGCCTGCCGCCGAGCGCTCGGAAATCCGCGCATTGATCAGCGCCAGTTTCACGCCACGCCGTTGCGCTTCCAGAAGCAGATTGGGCCAGAGATCGGATTCCACGAACAGGCCTGCCGCGGGCCGCCAGTGATCCAGGAAACGGGCGGCGGCGCGCGGCGTGTCCAGCGGCACATATTGATGAATGGCGCCGGCGGGCAGTCGCGCCTGCATCATGTTGGCGCTGGTGACGGTCCCGCTGGTGACCAGAACCCTGATATCTTCCGACAGCAGCTTTTCGATCAGGGGCAGGGCCGCCAGGCTTTCGCCCACGCTGGCGCCATGGATCCAGACCAGGCAGCCTTCCGGCCGCGCGGCGCTGGCAATGCCCAGCCTTTCGCCCATCCGGGCGCTATCTTCCTTGCCCCGCGCGGCCCGCTCGCGCAACAGAAGCGGCGCCAAGGGTGTCAGCGCGATGCCCAGCCAGCGCCAGGCGTGAAGGCCCAAGGGCAGCCGTGTCATCAGCTCCCGCCTTCCACATCGTCGAGATTGTGGCGGTAAAGCTGGGCATAGAGCCCGCCCCTGGCCAGCAGCGCGTCATGCTTGCCGGATTCAACCACCCGGCCCTTCTCCAGCACGAAAATCTGATCGGCATCGCGCACGGTGGAAAGCCGGTGCGCGATCACGATGGTGGTGCGCCCCGCCGACAGCCGGGTGAGGGCGTCCTGAACCTGGCGCTCGCTTTCCGCGTCGAGGGCGGAAGTCGCTTCGTCCAACAGAAGAATGGGCGCGTTGCGCAGCATGGCGCGGGCGATGGCGATGCGCTGGCGCTGGCCGCCCGACAATTTGAGGCCGCCTTCGCCCACCCGTGTGCGATAGCCTTGCGGCATGTCGCGCACAAAATCATGGGCCGCGGCATCCCGCGCCGCCCTCTCAATGTCTTGCTCGGTCGCGCCGGGCCTTCCCAGCGCGATATTGTCGGCGATGCTTTCGTCGAACAGGACCGCTTCCTGGGTAACCACGCCGATGGCGGCGCGCAGCGATTCCAAGGTCACGCCATGAATATCCTGCCCGTCGATGGCGATGCGTCCGCCGTCGCGCTCATAAAAGCGCAGCAGCAGATTGAAGATGGTGGTCTTGCCGGCGCCGGACGGTCCCACCAGCGCGACCTTGCTGCCGGCCGCGATATCCAGGGTGACGCCATCCAGGATCGCGGTGTCGCCGTCATAGCCGAAGCGCACATCCTGGAAAGAGACGGCACCGCCATGAAGGGGCACATTGAGACTTGTGGCGCCCGGCGCATCGACGATGCGAGGCTTGGTGTCGATGGCGGAGAACATGCGGTTGGCCGCAGCGATACCGGCCGAGGCGGTCGGCCATAACTGGCTGAGATTGCGCACCGGCTGCTGCGCCAGCAGCAAAGCGGTGATGAAGCCGACAAAGGTGGGCAGTGTCAGGTGTCCGTGGAGTGTCTGGTAGCCGGCAAAGAGCAGGACCAGCGCGATCACCAGCCCGGCAAAGATGTCGGTCATCGGGGCTGCGGCGGCGCGCAGGCGCACAGCTTTCAGCAGTGTCTTCAATCGCGCCGCCAGCCTGGCATTGACGCGCTCGGTGCTGTGCGCTTCCAGGCCATAGGCTTTGATGATGCGCCGCCCGTCCATCGCTTCGGACAAAGCAATGGACAGATCGCCTGTCTCAGTCATGCCGCGGGTGGCGGCGCGGCGCATCGAGCCGCCCAGCCGCTCCATCGCCCAGGCCACTGCCGGCAGCGCCAGCATCGACAAGAGGCCAAGCTCCCAGTCGCTGGCGAGCACAATGCCGATATAGACGATGAGCTGCACCAGCTCGAGGAAGATGGCGGCAACGCCCTGGGTGAGCGCGTCGCGCATCAAGGTGGCGTCGTAAAGGAAATTGGAGACGAACTGGCCGGAATGCACGGCGTTGAGATCGGCGAGGTCGCGGCGGATCAATCGTCCGAACATGTCGCGCTGGGCCTGGGCCACGGCCTTTTCACCCAGGGAGTCGATCAGCATGCGGCCGAAGAACAATCCTCCGGCCCGAAGCGCCATGATGCCGAATGCCATCAGGGACAGCGGCACCAGCAATTCGGCCTTGTGGCGCACGAAGATCTGGTCGGTAACGCTGCGCACCAGCCAGGGGATGCCGCCGCCCATCGCCGAGGCGAACAGCATGCAGACCACGGCCAGCGCCAGAAGCCCCCATTGGCCCCCCACATAATCGGCAAGCAGGCGGCGGACGATGGCGCCGGTACCGGCTTGGCGAGGGGCAGTTTCTGTCATCCGCGCCCCTTTAGCACGGGTTCCCTGGTCCCCGCGAGGTTCAAACACGCTGATTCGCCAAAGGTTTAGTGCTGATCTTCGCCGTCGGGCTCCATCAGCCGGTGCATATGGACCACAAAATAGCGCATCTGGGCGTTGTCCACGGTGGATTGCGCCTTGGCGGCCCAGGCCCGGCGGGCCTCCGCGAAGTTGGGGTACATGCCCACGATGTCGAGCTTGGACAGGTCCTTGAATTCGATGCTGTCGGTGGAGGTCAATTCGCCGCCAAAAACCAGATGCAGCAGCTGTTTGGGGGTGGAAGTGGTCATTGGCGATTCCGCTGGATTGTCCACGATCCTTTAGGGGGAATCGGGGCGGGTTTTAAGCGAATTCTTTGCGGCTAGTTCCGCCAGCAGCGGTCCGGTGAGGCCGGGTCCGGACGCGATGGTTGCCCCCTGAAGGGCGAGGGGGCCGTTATAGGTCAGCAAAGCACCGTCCGGACCCACCAGTTGCCCGCCCGCTTCGCTGAGCACGATATCGGCGGCCGCCATGTCCCAGTCCCGCTTGGTGGTCAGGCTGACCATGGCGTCGAACCGCCCCGCCGCCACCAGCGCCACGCGATAGGCGATGGAGCTGAAATTTTCGATATGCATGGGCGGCCAGCCGTCGAAGGCCTGCTTGTTGCCCAGCAACCGGCATCCTGCGATTTCGGCGCGCTTGCCGGCCTTTATCGGGACGCCGTTGAGAAAGGCGCCGCGTCCTGTTTCGGCGGTGAAATTCTCGTCCGCCGCAGGATTGAACACCACGCCTGCAGTCGGGCGCCCATCTTCGACCACCGCGGCGCAGATGGTGAAATGCGGCCGGCCTTTCATGAAAGCCACCGTGCCGTCGATAGGGTCGACCACGAAAACCCGGCGCGCTTGCAGCCGGGCGGGATCGTCCAGACTTTCTTCGGACAACCAGCCGTAACCCGGTCTGGCGGACCGCAGCGTGTCTTTCAGAAACGTATCGACAGCCAGATCGGCTTCGGTGACGGGGCTGCCGCCATCCTTTGTCCAGCGCCTATATTGGCCGCCGAAGAAACGGAGCGCGATTTTACCCGCCTCGCGCACGGCGGCATTCAGAAGATCGAGGTCGCTTTCAGGACCCGGCAATCGTCATTCCTTCTATCCGGCAGGTGGGAGCATTCGTCCCATAGCGGAATTCCAGATCGCTGGCCGGCGTCAGATTGAGGAACATGTCCTTGAGATTGCCCGCGATGGTGACTTCCGAAACCGGAAACGCGATTTCGCCATTCTCGATCCAGAAACCTGCGGCCCCCCGGCTGTAATCGCCAGTGACGCCGTTGACGCCCATGCCCATCAACTCCGTGACGTAAAAGCCCTGTTTGATGTCGGCGATCAGATCTTTGCGCGAAAGCGTTCCGGCTTCCATGTAGAGATTCGTGGCCGATGGCATGGGCGGCCCGCCGGTGCCGCGCGCGGCATGGCCGGTGGTGGCGAGGCCCAGTTGCCTGGCGCTGGCGCAATCCAACAGCCAGGTCGTGAGCATGCCCTTGTCGATCAGGGCGCGGCGCCGGTTGGCGACGCCTTCGCCGTCGAAAGGCTTGGAGCGCAAGCCGCGAAGCCGGTGCGGATCGTCGATGATGGTGACATGCGGAGCGAAGATCGCTGTTCCCATGCGGTCTTTGAGGAAGCTGGTGCCGCGCGCCACGCTGGAGCCGGAAATCGCGCCGGCCAGATGCCCGACCAGGCCGCCCGCTTCGCGCGGATCGAACACCACCGGGACATTCTGGGATTTGACTTTGCGAGGATGGAGCCGCCGCACCGCGCGTTCCCCGGCACTGCGCCCGATCGCGGCGGCGCTTTGAAGATCGCCCGCGTGACGGGCACTGGCATGATCATAGTCGCGTTCCATGCCGGTGCCTTCGCCGGCCAGCACCGCGACCCCGATGCTGTGGCTGGTGCCGGCATAGCGGCCGTAAAAGCCGCTACTGGTGGCGAGCGCGACGGCGGCGCGCGAAAAGCTGGCGCCGCCGCCTTCGGAATTTGTGACGCCTTTGACATCCAACCCGGCCTGCTCGGCATCGCGGGCGCGAGCGACCAAGGTTTCGGCCGCGGGTTCGTTAGGGTCCTCAAGATCAAGCGCGGGGATGGTACGCGCCAGCAAGTCGGATGGCGCCAATCCGGCGAATTTGTCTTCCGGCGCCAGCCGAGCCATCGCCAGGGCGCGGGCGGGAAGCGCGCTTATGGCGTCATCGGAAAAATCGCCGGACGAAACGAAAGCGACCCGGTTGCCGACAAAGACACGCAGGCCCAGATCGGCGCTTTCGCTGCGCTCGATGTCTTCCAGCTTTCCCAGCCGGTAGGACACGCTGGCGGAGATATTCTCGACCAGAAGGGCATCGGCGGCGTCGGCGCCTTCGGCGCGGGCGGCGCTGAGCAGGGTTTCCAGGATGCGTTGAGGATCGCGGGACTTGGGCATCCCGTTCCGATGCCGCAAAGGCGCCAGCCAGTCAAGCGAACGGGCCGGGCCGGACGGCTGTCGTTACCGGTTCTGGAAGCGGAACAGGGCGGATTCACCCCGCGCGGCTTCGGAAATATAAAGGCGCTTTTCCTTGGCTGCGTAGTAGACATGCAGGTGCCTGAGCACATCCATCCCGATCAGCAGGTCGGGAAAGACCACATCGTCGGTGTCGTCCAGGCCTTCCATGCGGCGAATCTTTTCGCGGGTCGCGATCTTGTCCTGCATCAGATAGATTCGCAGGTTCAAGACATCGACGCCGTCAAAAGTAAGCTTGTCGAAGCGATGGCCGTAAGCATCCAGCGACTTCTCGCCATTGGCCAGGGTCAAAGGCTGCATGTCCGGTGAATCCGGCGTGAGCCCGAACAGGTGGTTCGCCACGGCCATGTTCATCGCCGTGTATTGCGAGCCGGTGTCGAGCACGGCGTTAAATTCGTGCCCGTCGATGGTCACGGGTAGGAAAATCAGGTTGCGCTTCACGGTGATGGGCACGGCCGCAACATGATCGGCCGGCCAATAGATCACTTGCCCGTCGCAGTGATCCGTCGAGAAGGCCGTGAGGCGCCTTGCACCGAAATCCATATCGATATCGGTGTCCCGGAACAGGTCGGTCGCCAGAAGCCCGTCATAGGGCAGGGACGTTCCCAGTTCGGGATTGGGCGCGACCAGCATCGAAATGTCTTTTTCGCTGCGTTCGCCCAAGGTGAGCCGATCCAAAGTGGCCTGGGCATTGGACGCGTTACCGGCGAGGTCGAAAAGCCGCCGCCGGCTATAGTGCTGGGGAAGGTTCAGCGCATCGGCGGTGGCGCGGGAAATCTGGCTGACCAGCCCGCCGGTATCCAGCAGCAGCTTCTTGTCCGAACCGTCGATCTTGACCGGTACCAGCATCACGGTGCGGTCGGTGGTACTCTGCATCTGCACCGAATTGAGGATGCGCAGGCTAGGCACGCATTCGGCGGCCCAGGCGCGCGCGGCGATCAGCATCATGGCCAGCAAAACCGGCGAACGCCTCAGCGCGGCGGCGATATTCCCCATAAACGCATCATAGGACGGACGGCGTGCCTCGCAAGGGCGAATGGCGCGGCGGGCTATCGGCCGGCAGGCGCCACCACGGCCTTGAATACTTCCGTTTCGCCGGTACCGGCGGCGGTGACATAGAGTTTCTTTTCGCCGGTGGCGAGATAGACATGGAGTTGGTGCAGCAGATCCATGCCGATGGTCAGATCGGATGGGCGGGGCTCGGTGCTTTGCGCCCTGCTGCCCAGGGTAAGTCCGCTGTCGCGATTTCGGACCATCGCATTGGTTTGGATCAGAATGGCCGGATTTTTCACATCCACGCCTTCAAGCGACAGGATCTGGAATTTGTGGCTGTAGACAGTGGCCCCGTGCCCGTCCCGCAGATCGCCCGCCGGCATCATCTGCGGCGTGTCGGCCTTGAGCCCGAATGTCAGTTCGGCGATATCCCGGCGCATGCTGGTACGGGCGGCACCGGTATCGATCACGGCATTGACCTTTTGCCCCTCGATCGTCACCGGCACATTGATCTTGCCGCCCGTTACGGTGGCGGGAATGACCGCAACGGGCCTTTGCGACCAATAGACCACGTTGCCGGGGCAATGGTCGGGCCCGAAATAATTGAGCCGTTTGGCGCCGAAATCCATGTCGAGGTCGACATTGTTGAACAAGTCGGCGGAAAGAATTCCGTCATAGGGCTTGGCATTGCCCAGTTCGCGATCCTCCGATACCAGGAACTGGAGGCCGGAACCTTTCTGCGTGCCCAGACCCAGCTCGGCGATCCGCACGCGCGTTCGCGCATCGTCCGCGCTGTGGCTGCCCCTTACGTTCAACTCCCTGGCGCCCGCCATGTAGGTGGTTTCCGGCAAGCCCAGCTCCCGCACCAGCGCCTGGGACACCATGGTGACCGGTTCGCCGGTGCTGAGAAGGAATTTCTTCGGCTTGCCGTTGACGGTGACCGGCACGGTCATCAGATCGCTGCCTGCCACCGGCTCCATCATCATGGTGTTGAGAAATTCCGGTGCGGCGCAGGTCTGCGCTTCGGCACTGGTGCACAGCATCCCGCTGGAAACCAGCAGACACGCCGCAATAGCCCCTTTGCGCATGACACCCCCTCCCAGCGCGGGAATGTAGCATAAGACCGAAAGTCGTGCAGCGACGAAAGCGTCAGTTCGCGGGTGCGGTAGGTGTTTTAAAGAGCACGGATTCGCCGCTGCCAGCGGGCGAGATGTAGAGCTTCTTTTCCTTGTAGGCGATGTAGACGTGCAGATGCTTGAGCACGTCCATCCCGACAATGACTTGCCGGATGTGGCTGCTATAGGGGTCTGCGATCACGCCGCGAATGGTGGGTTTGAGGTCATTTGCCGCCATACGATCTGTGATGATACCGATTTTGGGATTGGTCACCGCAATCCCTCCGAAGGATAGCTTTTCGAATTTGTGGCTGTATTCCTTCATATTCGGGTCTGTTTTTGAGGTATCGACAAGCGGCGTGTTCTCGCTTCCCGGCTTGAGGCCGAAACTGCTGATCGCCACTTCGGTGTTCATGGCCGAATAATCGGCGCCGGTATCGATGATCGCGCGCAGCTCCTGACCATCGATAGTCACGGGAACATTGATATGGTGGTTTTCCAATGTGATGGGAACGATCACGACTGGTCGCTCCGGCCAATAGGAAACCTGGCCCTCACAATGATCTTGCGAGAAATAGTTGAGCCGGTCCGCTCCGAAGTCCATGTCGACGTCGTATTGCACGAACAAATCGGTTGAAAGAAGCCCGTTGGCACCCGTTTCGGTTTCGAGGTCCGGTATGGGAGATACTTGGAACCTAAGCCCTTCGCCTCGGGCGCGTCCCATGTCAAAGGTCTTAATAGTGACCTGGCTGTCGGACGCGTTTCCGTAAAGGTCGTAAAGCTTGAATCGGCTTGTCTCTTCTTTGAGGCCCAGTGCTTTCACAAGTTTGGGCGAAAGCGATGTCGTGACACCTCCGGTGTCGAGAATAAGCTTTTGCGGCGTGCCATTGATTTCAACCGGCACCAAGAATCTCGCGCCGTCATTGGCTCTTTCCAATTTGACGGTATTGACAATTTGCAGCGGCTTGCAGTCCGCCGCTTGCGCCGAACTGCTCAAACAGGCGGCCATCAAGCCGCAAGATGCAAGAATAATGTGCTGGATTGATCGCATGGCTGACCCCGCCCCGGTAACCGGCGGATCAGGCCACAACCTGAGCGGGCGGGCAAGAGTGCCTACTTCCAGATCGGCTTGCCGCTGCCGGGAAGGCCGAGTTTGGACCATTTCTCCGTCACCGTGCGGATGACGTCTTCGTCCATCGCGATCTTCTTGCCCCATTCGCGCTTGGTTTCCGGCGGCAGCTTGTTGGTCGCGTCCAGGCCGATCTTGGAGCCCAGGCCGGATTCGGGCGATGCAAAATCCAGATAGTCGATCGGGGTATGCTCGATCACGGTGATGTCGCGGGCCGGGTCCATGCGGGTGGAGATCGCCCACATCACATCCTTCCAGTCGCGCGCATTGATGTCATCGTCGACCACGATCACCCATTTGGTGTACATGAACTGGCGTAGGTATGACCACACCGCCATCATCACCCGCTTGGCATGGCCGGGAAATGCCTTCTTCATGCTCACCACGGCGATACGGTAGGAACAGCCTTCGGGCGGCAGCCAGAAATCCACGATCTCCGGAAATTGCTGGCGGATCAGCGGGACGAAGACTTCGTTCAAGGCTTCGCCCAGAATCGACGGCTCGTCCGGCGGGCGCGATGTGTAGGTGGAGAGGTAGATCGGGTTCTTCCGCATGGTAATCGCGGTGACCGTGAAAACGGGAAACTGCTCCACCGAATTGTAATAGCCGGTGTGATCGCCATAGGGGCCTTCGTCGCGATAATCGGCCAGCGAGACTTCGCCTTCGATCACGATCTCGGCTTCTGCGGGCACTTTCAGCGGCTGGGAAACGCAATCGGCCAGCACCATGGCCTGCCCCCGGAGCAGGCCCGCGAATTGATATTCCGACAATGTCTCCGGCACTGGCGTCACCGCCGCAAGGATGATGCCGGGGTCGGCGCCCAGCACCACGGCGGCGGGCAGGGGCGCGGTTTTCTCTTTCGCCCAGCGTTGATGATGCTGCGCCCCGCCGCGATGTTTCAGCCAGCGCATGATGGTCTGGGTCTTGTTCAGCACCTGCATGCGATAGATGCCGAGATTGTAATTGTCCTCGCGTACGTCGCCCGGGCCCTTGGTCACAACCAGAGGCCAGGTGATCAGGGGCGCGGGCTCGCCCGGCCAGCAGGTCTGCACCGGCAACTTCGCAAGATCGATGTCATCGCCCCGCCAGACGACCTCCTGACAGGCCGGGCGTGACACCGTCTTGGGCTTCATCGACAGCACGGTCTTGACCAGCGGCAACAGCGCGGCGGCTTCGCCCAGCGAACGAGGCGGTTCGGGCTGGCGCAGCTGCGCCAGAAGCTCGCCCACTTCGCGCAGGTCCAAGGCGCCAGTGCGTTCCTTGCCCCCCATGGTCACGCCCATCGCCACGCGTTTTACGGTGCCGAACAGATTGACCAGCACGGGCATGCCGGACGGCGTGCCATCCGCCTTGATGGGATTTTCGAAAATCACCGCCGGACCGCCTTCGGCCAGCAACCGGGTCTGGATCTCGGTCATTTCCAGCACGGTGGAGACGGGCTCTTTCACCCGCACCAGCTCGCCGGCTTGTTCAAGCCGGGCGATGAAATCCCGCAAGGAACGGTAAGCCATCAGGCTCAGCCTTCGTCAGAGACAGTCCATTTCCAGGGCGCTGCATGCCGGATGCTGTAGCCGAAGTAAATGAGAAAGCCCAAGCCGGTCCAAACAACCAGCCGGACCCAGGTCCCCAGCGAAAGGCTGAACATCATGATGCCACAAACAATGATGCCGGCAGGCGCCACGAACCAGATATAGGGCGTGCGGAACTTGCGCTCCCGCTTAGGGCAGGTGATGCGCAGGATCATGATCCCGACGCAGACGGAAATGAACGCCATCAAGGTGCCGATGGACACCAGATCGGCCAGGATATCGAGCGGGAATATCGCGGCGATGGCCGAGCCCACCACGCCCACGATGATGGTGCAGAGGTGCGGCGTGCGGTATTTGGAGTGGACCTGTGCGAAAGCGGGCGGCAGAAAGCCGTCTCGCGCCATGCCGTAGAAGACGCGGCTCTGCCCATACATCGATCCGAACGCGACCGAGATCAATCCGGCAATGGCGGCGATATTCACGGGGAAGACCAGCCATTTGAGCGCGGGCTCGCGTGCCAGGGCGAAGGAAACGGGATCGGGCACATCCAGCAGGCGATAGTCCGTGATGCCGAGCAGCACTGCCGACATCAATACATAAAGCAAGGTGCAGACCGCCAGCGCCGCCAGGATGGAGATGGAAACGTCACGCTCCGGATTGCGGGTTTCCTGCGCGCCGACGGAAACGGTCTCGAAGCCCACATAGGCGAAAAATATGGTGGCCGAGGCCGCCAGAATTCCCGAGGTGCCGAAATGACCTCGCACCCCCGTATTCTCCGGAATGAAGGGATGGAAATTGGCTTCGTGAATGTGCGGCAGCCCGAATAGTATCACCAGCGCGATGATGCCCACCTTCACTGCCACCATAATGGCGTTGAAGCGGGCAGATTCGGTGATGCCCACCACCAGGATCCAGGTGATCAGAAGCATCATGATCGCGGCGGGAAGATTCATCACCGCACCCGTCCAATGCAGATCGGTGATGCCGCTGCCCGCGATGGGCGCGTTGGCCCAGCCGGGCGGATAGGCGATGCCGAGTTGTCCCAGCAGATTGAGGAAATAGCCCGACCAGCCCGCCGCCACGGTGGATGCCGAGACGCCGAACTCCAGCACCATGTTCCAGCCGATGAACCAGGCCATGAAGCGGCCCATGGTGGCATAGGTGTAGGTATAGGCGCTGCCCGCCTGCGGGATCATCGCCGCCAGTTCCGCGTAGCAGAGCGCGGCGAAGAAGCAGCCGGTCGCGGCAATCACGAAGGACAGAAGCACCGCCGGTCCCGCATGCTCTGCCGCGACATTGCCCGCGATCACGAAGATGCCGGCGCCGATGGTGGCGCCGATCCCGATCAAGGTGAGGTGTACCGGCCCCAGCGCGCGGTGGAGCTGGACTTCCTCGGCCAGGACCGGATCAGTAACCAGATTGGCCGGGGTCTCGCTCATGTGATCAGCCTCGCGTTTCCGGCTTTATCGCATAGGGGCTGGGCTTGGCGTGCTTGGACGAATAAAGGAAATAGATCACCACGCCGATCACCGTCCAGGCCACGAGCCGCAAGAACGTATCGAAGGGCAGGAAGGAGATCATGAACAGGCACATGATGATGCCCAGCGGCGCCGTGACCCAGACAAAGGGTGTTTTGAAGGGACGCTTGGCATTGGGCGCGCGCACCCGCAGCACCATCACCCCGACACAGACGATGGCGAAGGCCAGCAAAGTGCCGATGGAAACCAGCTGACCCAGAATATCCAGCGGCAGGAAACCGGCCAGAAGAGCCGAGAAGACGCCCACAATGACGGAGCTCTTCGCCGGGGTGCGGAATTTGGGATGCACTTCATGGAAGATGGCGGGGATCATCCCGTCGCGTCCCATGGCATAGAAAATGCGCGACTGGGCCAGCAGCAGCACCAGCACCACCGAAGCGAGGCCCACCACCGCGCCGATATTCACATATTGCGTCAGCCAGCGCGTGCCGGGCAGGGCTTCCACCGCCTGGCTCACCGGATGGGCCACGTTCAAGGTGGTATAGTTGGCAATGCCGGTCAGCACATAGGACATGACCATATAGAGGCCGGTGCAGATCACCAGCGAGCCCAGCATGCCCAGCGGAATGTCGCGCTGAGGATTCTTGGCTTCCTGTGCCGCCACGCTGACGGCGTCGAAGCCGATATAGGAGAAGAACAAGACGCCGGTGGCTCGGAATACGCCGGTCCAGCCGAAGTGACCGACTTCGCCCGTGCTGGGCGGCACGAACGGCACATGGTTTTCCGGAACGATGTAGGAATAACAGGCGAAGATCACCACCAGCACGATGGTGAGCTTGATCGCCACCATGGCGTTGTTGAAGTTCGCCGAGGTGGTCACGCCGATCACCAGTACGGTGGTGATGAAGGCCACCAGAAGCACCGCGGGCAGGTTGATCAGCGAGCCGGTGGTGACGAAATGGTTGAAGCCCTGCATGGCGATGGGCGCGCCATTGAACATGGCCGGAATCGGCATGCCCAGATGCAACATGAAATCGTTGAAATAGCCCGACCAGCCCACCGCGACGGTGGAAGAGGCGGCCAGATATTCCAGCACCAAATTCCAGCCGATGAACCAGCCCAGGAACTTGCCCAAGGTGGCGTAGGTGTAGGTATAGGCGCTGCCCGCGACCGGGATCATGCTGGCGAATTCCGAATAACAAAGCCCGGCGAACAGACAGCCCAGGCCCGCGATGGCAAAGGAGAAGACCACGCCCGGCCCCGCGAAAGTGGCGGCGGCCTGGCCGGTGAGGACGAAGATGCCTGCGCCGATGATGCATCCGATGCCCAGCGAGATCAGGTGTATCGGTCCGAGCGAGCGCTTCAGATCGCCTTCATCGTTGGGATTTTCCGGAATATCCGCCATGCAGTTCCCCCTGTTGACGGGGGGACTGTGACAGAGCCGCGTCGCTTCGCCTAGCCCCGGTCCCGCTCCAGGCGCCATACCCCTGTTTGTCGAATCTCCCGGTCCTCCAATTCGCGCGTGGTGGGGACGGAATACGTGGCGAGCTGCACCAGGCCCGTCTTGGGAAAATACGTGCGGCCGGGATCGCCTAACAGAATATCGGCCTTCGCGCTTTCCAGCCAGGCCATCAATTTTTCGGCCAAGGGCCGTTCGTAACACATGTCACCCACCACGATCAGATCGAATCGATCGCTTGTGCCGATGACATTCTCCGCAACGGGATGGACCATGACATTGTTCGCATCCGCATTGCGCGCGATTGCGGCGATCGCGAAAGGATCGATGTCCGCGGCGATGACGTGGGTGGCACCGGCCTTTGCCGCCGCGATCGCCACCAGGCCCGACCCCGATCCGAAATCCAGCACGCGCTTGTTCGCGGCCGTGGCTGGATTGTCCAGCAGATAGCGTGCCAGCGCCTGTCCGCCCGCCCAAGCGAAAGCCCAGTAAGGCGGCGGCACGCCGATCTCGGCAAGCTCTTCTTCCGTCTTGCGCCAAAGCGGTATCACTTCGCTGGCCAGATGCAGTCGGATCTCCGGCACCAGAGGCGGCGCCAGAAGCTGGCTATTGTCGCGGACGAAGAGGTCGGGGTTCATCCGACCTTCATCCGAACAAGGGCACAAGCCATGTCGCGGCGGCGAAGCTGAGCGCCATCAATCCACCGGTGGCGCTGTTGGCGCGAAACAGCGTCAGGCAATTGGCGGCGTCATCGATCTTGAGCTTGCGCACTTGCCAGATCATGTGGGCGCCCGCCATGGCCATGATAAAGGCAAACGGCCAGCCGGCATGTTCCGCGAAACCGGCCGCCAGCACCAAGGTGAAGCAGACGGCATAGAAGCGCAGGATCCATTTGCCGCTGTCCTGCATCAATAACCGGGCCGTGGATTTGACCCCGATCAGCGCGTCGTCTTCCTTGTCCTGATGGGCATAGATGGTGTCATAGCCCAGGGTCCAGAAAAACAACCCCGCATAGAGAAAAAGGTCCGGCAGATCGACATGACCGGTCCCAGCCGCGAAACCCAGAAGCGCACCCCAGTTGAAGGTGAGGCCCAGCCAGGCTTGGGGCCACCAGGTGATCCGCTTCATGAAGGGATAGGCCGCCACCAGCAGCAGCGACGCGGCGCCCAATATCACGGCGAAGCGGTTGAACTGGAGCAGGATTACAAGTCCCACCAATGCCAGCAGCGCCATGAAAATCGTGGCTGTGGTCACGCTGACGGCGCCCGATGGAATGGGCCGGCCCCGGGTGCGCGCCACCTGGGCATCGATCTTGCGATCGATGATATCGTTGAAGGTGCAGCCGGCGCCCCGCATCACCACGGTGCCGATGCCGAACAGCACCACATAATAAAGGTCGCGCCAGTCGGTGAAGGATCGCTCCTCGGCCATCGCACCCAGGGCCAGGCCGCAGACGCAAGGCCAGAACAGCAGCCAGGACCCGATCGGCCGGTCCATGCGCATCAACTGGAGATAAGGCCGAAAGGCGCGGGGCGCCGCTTCCACCCAATTGCGAGGGACCGCGTCGGCGGGGGCTTGCGAGGAAAGGCTCATGCGGGCTCAAGTGTGGCATGGCTTCGGATTTGAAAGAAGCGGGCGGATTGACCCGGCTTTTCGTGAACGCGGCGCTGGAACCCGGCGCCACGGTGATGCTGGACGCGGGGCAGACGCATTATCTGCTGCATGTCCTGCGCGCCAAGGCAGAGGACCGCGTGCTGCTGTTCAATGGCCGCGACGGGGAATGGCAGGCACAGATTGCAATGGCGGGTAAGCGCGGCATCGTGCTGACGGTCGCGGGGCGGACTGCGCCCTATGCGGATGTTCCTGACCTGTGGCTGGTCTTCGCGCCGGTGAAGAAAACGCCCGCGGACTATCTGGCCCAGAAGGCCACGGAACTGGGTGTCTCAAAATTACAGCCCGTCTTCACCCGGCGCACCATCGTGACCCGCATCAATGACGAGCGCCTTAAAGCCAATGCGGTGGAAGCCGCGGAACAATCGGGCCGGATGACGGTGCCTGAGACCGGCGCGGGCGTGGCGCTGGACAAGCTGATCGCCCGATGGCCCCAAGATCGTCCGCTCTATTTCTGCGATGAAGGCGGTGATGTCTCGCCCTTGGCCGACGCGGCGCGCGAGACCAGCGCGGGCAAGGCGGCCATTCTCACCGGTCCGGAAGGCGGTTTCGATCCGGCGGAGCGGGCTATGCTGCGCGCGCAGCCGTTCGTGGTGCCAGTCGGTCTTGGCCCGCGCATCCTGCGCGCCGACACCGCCGCGCTGGCAGCAGTGACGATCTGGCAATCCATCAAAGGCGATTGGCGTTGACGTCGATCAGGTAAATCTTAGCTGCCAGCTCACGCCGAACTTGTCATTGACCCAGCCATAGCGCCTGGCGAAGGGATATGCGTCCAGTCCCATCAACACCTGGCCGCCGTCCGACAAGGCGGCGAAGAGCCGGTCCACTTCCTCGGCGCTGTCGCACACCACCGCGAAGGAGATGGCGGGCGTGAAGGTAAAGGCGTGGCGCACCGGGCTGTCGAAGAATTCCAATTTCCGGCCGAGCAGGCTCAGTGTGGCGAGTTTGACCGAACCTTCGATACCCGGTCCCGCCGCCTCATAACGATCAATGCCTTCGATCCGCGATCCGGGAAACAGCGACATGTAGAAATCCATCGCCTTTTCCGCGCCGCTGGCGAACATCAGGAACGGATTGATCTCCCTGGCCATGGTCAATCGTACCGCTTTTCATAGGTGTGTTCGGTTTCTTTCCACACCTCCCAGAAAGGCGGCGGCACTTTTCCTTCGGCCTTGTATTGCAGGATCGCCAGATGGGCGTGCCAGCCGCCCGACACATTCACCGCATAGGCGCGGTCGGGGACCTTGCGATGGGTGAGGGTGAGGCGAATCTTGTCGCCTTCCGGCGTCAGCACGAATTCCACTTCGGATTCTGGCGGATGCTGGCTGCCGAATGTGTAGGCGACGCGGCGCATGGGCTCCAGCGCCAGTAGTTTTTCGGTGGCGCGATGGCCGGTGGCGTCCATTTCCTTGAATTGTTCGGGCGGCGGCGATTTGTTCGGCGAAAGGTCGCTGTGCTTGATGTACATCTCGAAATTCTCGCCCACCTTTGCCGGCAGGTCGCCGGAGGCGAACCATTCGCCGCGTTTCTTGCCGTCCACCAGATAGGCCCAGATTTTCTCCAGGGGGCCTGGCAGGACCCGCTCGAAACGGACGGTATGCGCATCCACGCGCTGGCCGAAATTGTCCATCATCGTCACCTTTTCAGATTGCTGAGGTCCACGCCGTACGTGACGGCGTTCTTTTGCATATAGGTATCGCGCGGCGCGACGGCCGCGCCGCTGATGCCCGCGTCCAGCATGTCCAGGAAAGTGTGCCATCCCATCATGGTCTGGGGCTGCACTTCCTTGAAGATGGGGCGGTGTGTCAGGGTCAGCTTGGTGTTCTGTCCCTCTGCCGCCAGCGTGAATTCCAGATAGGAGACCGGCCAGGCCGACACGGTTTCGCCGGGCGAGAATACGTTCCAGGTATGAGCGAAAAACTTTTCCGGCCGCCATCCGGTCACCACGCCCCGGATATGGCCGTTCATGAAATTCACCGCGCCGCCTTCGCGTGGTTCGATCACGCCTTCGCCGTACCATTCGGTGAGGCGCGAGGTTTCGGTGAGAAAGGCCCAGCATTTTTCCGGGGTGGCAGGAAGAATGCGCTCGAACACGACTGCACCTTCCTCGACGACATGGCCTTTGTTCATCGCGTGTCCTTTCTCAAGGCTTGTTCCAGCGCATCCAGACGGGGCGTCCAGAAGGCGCGGATCCGCGCCACCCAATCCGACAATTCCGCCACGCCTTCCGGATCGAGTTCATAGATCCGCTTCTGGGCTTCGGCCCGGACCTTCACCAGCTTGGCCTCGCGCAGGGCCTTCAGGTGTTGGGAAATGGCGGGCGGGGACAAGGCGAACTGCCCGGCGATATCGCCCGCGCACAGCGCGCCGCCGGCCAGTATCTCGACAATGCGCTGGCGGGTGGGATCTGCAAGAGCGGAGAAGTGCGCTGCGGTCATGCTATATACTTCCATATATACTTAATTAAGTCAATGCAGAAATACGAGGCTCGCCTTGTGTTGACAGCTTCTCATGCCTAAGTGTTGGAAACTTGCTGGGATCAATTCACACAATTCGGACAGGGTCTTAGGTCCGCCAGAGGAAGCGCATGTCCATTCCGCAATCCGCCGGCGGCATGATCGAAAGCCGTGACGATCTGGTGCGCCATCTTTCCAAGGGCATGAAGCCGAAAAGCGCCTGGCGCATCGGCACCGAGCACGAGAAATTCGTCTACTGCCCCCAAACCCTGAAGCCGCTGGCCTATGAAGGTAAGCCCGGCATCCGTCAGCTGCTGGAAGGCATGGGCCGCTTCGGCTGGCAGCCGGTCAAGGAAGGCGAGAATATCATCGGCGGCAGCCTCAACGGCGCCTCCTTGTCCTTGGAGCCGGGCGGCCAGTTCGAGCTGTCCGGCGCGCCGCTCAAAAGCATTCACGAGACCTGTGCCGAGGTGAACACCCATCTGGCGCAGACCCGCGAAGTGGCGAACGAGATCGGCGCCGGCGTGCTGGGCCTGGGCTTCGCGCCCAGCTGGACGCTGGACGAAGTGCCGGTGATGCCCAAGGGCCGCTACGGCATCATGCGCAAATACATGCCCAAGGTGGGCGGCTATGGCCTGGACATGATGTTCCGCACCTGCACGGTGCAGGTGAATCTGGACTTCGCCGACGAAGCCGACATGGTGAAGAAGTTTCGCGTCGGCCTGGCGCTGCAGCCCATCACCACCGCGCTTCTGGCCAATTCGCCGTTCCGCGAAGGCCGCTCCAGCGGATTTCTTTCATACCGCGCGCAGGTGTGGACCGATGTCGATCTGGCCCGCTCCGGCATGCTGCCTTTCGTGTTCGAAGACGGGATGAGCTTCGAGCGCTATGTCGATTACGCCCTCGATGTGCCGATGTATTTCGTCTATCGCGACGGCAAATATTACGATGTCGCCGGCAGGAGCTTCCGCGATTTCCTCGCTCGCAAGATTCCGGAAGTCGCGCAATTCGAGCCCAGCATGTCGGACTGGGCGGATCATCTCACCACCATCTTCCCGGAAGTGCGGTTGAAGCAGTTCCTGGAAATGCGCGGCGCCGATGGCGGCCAGTGGCGGCGCATCTGCGGCATGCCCGCGCTGTGGGTCGGCCTGGTCTATGACAATGTGGCGCTGGATGCGGCTTGGGACATGGTCAAGGACTGGACGGCGGAAGAACGCCAGGCTTTGCGCGACATGGTGCCCAAGCAGGGCTTCCGCGCGCCGTTCCGCAACACCAATGTGCTGGAGCTGGCGCGCCACATGCTGGAGATTTCCGGCGAGGGACTGCGCCGCCGCGCCAGCCTGGACGGGGCGGGTGTGAGCGAGGACGGCTTCATCAATCCCTTGCGTGAATTGGTGGCGCGCGGCCAGACCCGCGCGGAAGAGTTGCTCCACTCCTTCCAGAATGAGTGGAAAGGCGACATGAGCAAACTCTTCAGCGCGTATAATTTTCTCTGAAGGTTCAGCGCCGGTCTTCGGGCAGGGGGATGAATTCCTGGTCGTCGCCGGGAATTTTTCCGAACAGGCCTGAGCGCCAGTCGGATTTCGCGACTTCGATGCGGTTTTTCGACGAAGACACGAAATTCCACCAGATATGGCGCGGGCCATCCAGGGGCGCGCCGCCCAAGAGCATCACCCGCGCCGCGCCGTCCGCGAACAAGGTGACAATCTCGCCTTTTTCCAGAAACAGCATGGCGCCCGCGCCATGCGTCTCCACGCCCTGATCGCCGCCGATCTGAAGCTCGCCTTCCACGATGAACAGAGCGCGTTCTTCATGTTCGGCGGTGACCGTGAAACTGCCGCCGGCCTCGAAACGGGCATCGGCATAGAAGATGGGCGAGAAGACCTTGACCGGCGAGGCAAGGCCGAAGGCTTCGCCCGTGATCATGCGCAGCCGCACGCCGTTTTCATCGCGTTCGGGAAGATCGGCGGCGGCGAAATGCTGGAAATGCGGCTCGCTCTCTTCGTCCTTTTGCGGCAGCCCCACCCAAGTCTGAATGCCGTGCAGGCGGTGGCCGCGGACGCGCAACTCCGCGCCGGTGCGTTCGGAATGAGCGATGCCGCGTCCCGCCGTCATCCAATTGACGTCGCCGGGCTTGATCTCCTGCACCGAACCCAAGGTATCGCGGTGCATCTGCGCGCCCTCGAACAGATAGGTCACGGTGGCGAGCCCGACATGGGGATGCGGGCGCACATCGACGCCTTTGCCGGGCGGAAAATCCACTGGCCCGAAATAGTCGAAAAAGAGAAAGGGTCCGATGCTGCGCCGCGCGGCCTGGGGCAGCAGGCGCGTCACCATGAAACCGTCGCCCAGATCGTGGGTCTTGCCTTTGATGGAGATCATGGCGGGAAGCTTAGCGCCCGTTCGTGAGACCTGTCATCCCGGCAGGATGAAATTGCCCTCGCTGTCCTTTGTGAGCGGCTTCACCCACAACACCGCGCTGGTGAGAAGCACGCCATAAAGATGCGGAAAATCCTCGCCGCGGGACGGAGAATGCTCCCAGCGCAGCAGGCTGCCCATGCGCGCGGGATCCGCCGCGACCAGCAGAAGATCATCCTTGCCCGCATAATAACGGCGCAAGGTTTCCGGCAATTGCGTCCAGGAGGAGAAATGCAGAAAACCATCGGCCCGGTCATGCGCCGAGCCTTCATAAGCGTCGGTGGTTTCGGCCCATTCGGCACGCGGGACGATTTTGAAGACCGGTGTCATGCAAATCTCATTGCAAAGCGTCATTCCCGTAAATCCTCATCCTGAGCTCGTCGAAGGATGAGGACGTGTTACTGTTCGTGCATTCCAATACTTATCCTTCGACAGGCCATAGCGGCAGCGTATGGGCGGGTGAGGAGGTCACTCGTTGCCCGAGCGCCAACGCCAGCCGCCCTCAGTCTTGGCATGGCTGATCAAAACGGTCGGTACCAGTACCAACGGCAATCCCACCGCAATGACGAAGAAGCGCATCGCGTCATTGCGCATGAAATTTCCCGCGATCACCACACCCACCGTCAGTGCCGCGCTGAGAGCCGTGAACAGCCAGCCTTGCCAGGTGTTGGGCGTGGCGCCGTAACCGAAACGTTTCTGCCGGAACCAGTAGCGTGGCATCAGGCTGCGGTCCCACCCACGGTGAGACCGTCGAGGCGTAACGTCGGCTGGCCGACACCCACCGGTACGCTCTGGCCGTTCTTGCCGCAGGTGCCGATGCCGGTATCGAGCTTCATGTCGTTGCCGATCATGGAAACCCGCGTCAGGCATTCCGGGCCGGAGCCGATCAGGGTCGCGCCTTTGATCGGCGCGCCCAGCTCGCCGTCCTCGACGGCATAGGCCTCGGTGCAGCTGAAAACGAACTTGCCGTTGGTGATGTCCACCTGTCCACCACCGAAATTTGTGGCGTAGATGCCTTTCTTCACGCTGGCGAGAATTTCGCGGGGATCCTTGTCGCCAGCCAGCATGTACGTGTTGGTCATGCGCGGCATCACCGTGGCGCCGAAACTCTGGCGCCGGCCATTGCCGGTCGGCTTCATGCCCATCAGCCGGGCGTTCTGCCGGTCCTGCATATAACCTTTGAGTATGCCGTCCTCGATCAGCACCGTGCGCGAGGTGGGGGTGCCTTCATCGTCGATGGAGAGTGAGCCGCGGCGGCCATCGATGGTGCCATCATCCACCACGGTCACGCCCGGAGCCGCCACACGCTCCCCCAAAAGTCCCGCAAACGCCGATGTCTTCTTGCGATTGAAATCGCCTTCCAGCCCATGGCCGATGGCTTCGTGCAAGAGGATGCCGGGCCAGCCCGGACCCAGGACCACGGTCATCTCGCCCGCGGGCGCGGGCACCGACTCCAGATTGACCAGCGCCTGACGCAAGGCTTCGTCGACCGCCGCTTTCCAATAACTGGGGTCCATATACGTCTCATAGCCGCCGCGGCCACCACCGCCGAAGCTGCCGGTTTCCTGGCGGCCATCCTTTTCCACCACCACCGAAACACCGATGCGGACGAGGGGGCGGATGTCGGAATAATGCTCGCCGCCGGCCCGCATGATTTCGATCCGCTGCCATTCGCCGGACAGCGAAGCCGAGACCTGGCGCACCCGGCTGTCCTTGGCGCGGGCATAGGCATTCATTTCTTCCAGCAGGCTGACCTTGGCTCCGAACTGGGCGGTCTGGAGCGGATCGAGGTCGGTATAGAGCTTCACATTGCTGCGGGCAGGGGCGGCGGCCACCTGTCCCGAATGCCCCGCGGACACGGCCTTCACGGTGGCGGCAGCCCGGGCGATCGCGTCCTCGGACAGTTCGGTGGCATGGGCATAGCCGGTGGCTTCCCCCGCCACGGCCCGAAGACCGAAGCCCTGGGAGGTGTCGAAACTGGCCGCCTTCAGCCGGTTGTCATCAAAGGCGAATGATTCGGACTGGCTGTATTCCAGGAAAAGTTCCCCGTCGTCCGCCCCGGACAAGGCCGAATCCAGCTGGTTCTGGACGCGGGTACGGTCCATACCGGTGCGGGAAAAGAACAGATCGGTGTCGGCCATGGCGGTCTCCGGATGGGGCGGGCGGGCAAAAAACCAGCGAACGCCAATGCTTAGACCCCAGATATCGGGGACTTGGGCCGTGTCGGCAAGGCCCTGAAGGCGGTCGGATTTTCCGGGCGGTTGGCCGGGAATGGGCCGTGCCATAAGGTCGCAATGACTTTAAGGGCTTAACCCCTCTAAATCCCCGCCAAGAATCTGAAACGTGCGGGGGTTTTCGAATACCCTGCCGGCATTTGCGAGGTCGCTATCCATGTCTTTGAAACCCCGGTCCTGGCGGAATATTGGAATCACCGCCGCCGCGGTTGCCCTGTGGGCTTCTGCCGCCTCCGCCATGCCCAAGAATTACCAGCTGGGTTTCCAGGCGGCGAATTCGCCGGTGATGGAGCAGATCGAGAATTTCCATACCGAGCTGCTCTACATCATCACCTTCGTGTGCCTCTTCGTCCTGGCGCTCCTGGTGTATATCGTCGTCAATTTCCGCGCCGGCGCGAATCCCACCCCCTCCAAGGTTCATCACAACACCCTCTTGGAAGTGGCCTGGACCATCATCCCGGTGATCATCCTGGTGGTGATCGCGGTGCCCAGCTTCCGTCTCCTCTATTTCGAGAGCGCGGTGCCGAAGGCGGACGTCACCATCAAGGCGATCGGCAAACAGTGGTTCTGGACCTATGAATATCCGGGCGCCAATGCCGGCTTCACCTATGACTCGCTGGGCCTGTCGGACGCCGATGCAGCCAAGGCCGGCAAGCCGCGCCTGCTGGGCACCGACAATGAAGTGGTGGTCCCGGTCGGCAAGGTGATCGAGGTCGAAACCACCGGCGCCGACGTGATCCATTCCTGGGCGTTGCCCGAAATGGGCGTGAAGATGGACGCCGTGCCGGGCCGCATCAACCACACCTGGTTCAAGGCCGAACGCACCGGCGTCTATTACGGCCAATGCTCGGAACTGTGCGGCGCCCGCCATGCCTATATGCCGATCGAAGTGCATGTGGTGAGCGACGCCGAATATGCCGAATGGCTCGCCTCCGCGAAGAAGAAGTTTGCCGCTCTCGACACCAACATTCACGTCGCAGCGAATTAGGAAGAACTAAGTCATGACCGATCTCGCTTTCGACCAGCACGGCGACCGCCATTTCGAAGACCATAGCCACCATCCCACCGGCTGGCGGCGCTTCGTCTATTCGACCAATCATAAGGACATCGGCACGATGTACCTTATCTTTGCGGTCTGCGCGGGCATCATCGGCGGCTTCTTCTCCATGATGATGCGCGCCGAGCTGATGTATCCCGGCCTGCAGGTGTTCAAGGAGCCGCACGCGTTCAACGTGTTTGTCACCGGCCATGGCTTGATCATGGTGTTCTTCATGATCATGCCGGCGATGATCGGCGGGTTCGGCAATTGGCTGGTTCCTCTGATGATCGGCGCGCCGGACATGGCGTTCCCGCGCATGAACAACATCTCCTTCTGGCTGCTCCCCTTCAGCTTCGCGCTCCTGGTGATGAGCATGTTCGTGGAAGGCGATTCCGGC
>CALMGU010000081.1 GCA_937865685.1 uncultured Alphaproteobacteria bacterium
GCGCCGGTGTGCAATTCGACCACCGGCGCGCCCAACTCGCGCGATGCGTCGAGCTGCTTGCGATCCGGTTCGATGAACATCGAGACCCGGATGCCCGCCGCGCCAAGTGCGCTCACAATCGGCTTGAGACGAGCAAAATGACCGACCACATCGATGCCGCCTTCGGTGGTGCGCTCCTCGCGTTTCTCCGGCACGATGCAGGTCGCATGCGGGCGCGCTTTCAGCGCGATTGCCAGCATTTCGTCCGTGGCAGCCATTTCCAGATTGAGGGGGATTTCCAGATCGCGCGACAGCCGCGCAATGTCCTCGTCGGAAATGTGGCGCCGGTCCTCGCGCAGATGGGCGGTGATGCCGTCGGCGCCCGCCGCCTGGGCGATCAGCGCCGCCCGGATCGGATCCGGCGTCGCTCCGCCCCGCGCGTTCCGCACGGTGGCGACGTGATCGATATTGACGCCCAGACGAAGGGTTTTCACGCCCAACTCCCTATCAAGCCCATATTCCTATCAAGAAAGACCCCGGCTACCGGGTTTTACCGCCGGAATATTACGCAAGTGCGGCGGCAGCTTGTCGGCAGGCCAGGCCTGGACCTTCCATTCCGCCAGCGCGATCAAAGGCACGCCTACCTTGGCTTTGCCCGCGGAGCGGTCGATCAGGCAGCAGGCCGCAACCACCTTGGCACCGGTCGACTTGATCGCGGCGATGCATTCGCGCGAGGAGACGCCGGTCGAAATGATGTCTTCCACCATCAGGACCTTCTGGCCTTTTTTGAGAGTGAAGTTGCGGCGCAGCTGAAAGGTGCCATCCACCCGCTCGACATACATGGCGGGAAGACCCAGCTGACGGCCCATCTCATAACCGGGAACGATGCCGCCCACGGCCGGTGAAACGATGACGGTGATTTCGTCTTTGACGTCTTTCTTCACTTTGGCGGCAAGCGCCTTGCAGAGCTTGGCGGTCCGCTTGGCGTCCTGGAACACCAGAGCCTTTTGCAGAAATTTGTCCGAGTGAAGTCCGCTGGACAGGATGAAATGGCCTTCGAGCAAGGCGCCCGATTTCTTGAATTCATTTAACACTTGATCCACGTTCACGGCAGCGGCCCTTCATGACTTGCCGAAGCGTCCGCTTCGCGCACGCGATCAACCGATTCGACCGCATTATTCACCCGTAGCGCACCCAGGATATTCTGCAAATGGCCGACGTCTCGGACTTCGATATCCATCTGGAATTCGAAGAATAAAGGATTACGGGCGGTTACCTTCATGTTGAAAATATTGCCGCCATTGGCCGCAATCACCGTCATCACCGCCGCCAGGCTGCCCGGTTCGTTCTTCACCCGCACGGCGACGCGGCCGACCGAGGGCCCGCTCTCCGCAGCGTTCTGGCCCCAGCTGACGTCCAGCCAGTCGTCCATGTTCTGCGCTTTGTCCAGTTCGGCGCAATCGATGGTGTGGACATTGACGCCTTCACCCGGCGTCATCAGTCCCACGATGCGGTCCCCCGGCAAGGGATGGCAGCATGGCGCCAGATTGTAGGCGATGCCCGCCGTAAGGCCGCGGATGGAGATGGGCTTGGCGGCAAGATCTGCAGGACCGCCTTGCTTGATCCGCTCCTTGTCGGAACGCTTGAGTTCGGGGAAGACCGCCGCCAACACTTCATGGCCGCGCAGCACCCCGCGCCCGACATCGGCATAGACATCTTCAGCCTTGGCCAAGCGCAATTTCTTGGCCACTTCGCCTATGGCCTTTTCGCTGAGCTCCGCGCCTTGCTCCGCGAAAGTCTTTTCCAGGATCTTCTGGCCCATCTTCACATGCTCGTCCCGCTGGGCGTGACGCAGATAGCGTCGGATCTCTGCCCGGGCCCGGCCGGTGACGACGAACTGCTCCCACAAGGGCGACGGCGCCTGCTCCTTGGTGGAAATGATCTCCACCTGATCGCCATTGCGCAGCGGCGTGTGGAGCGGCACATGGCCGCCATTCACTTTGGCGCCCACCGCCATGTGGCCCAGATCGGTGTGGACCGCATAAGCGAAATCGATCGGTGTGGCGCCCCGCGGCAAAGAAATCAGGCTGCCCTTGGGCGTGAAGCAGAAGACCTGGTCGGCATACATATTGAGGCGCGAATTCTCCAGCACCTCTTCTGCGCTGTCGCCCCGCTCCAGAAGATCGACCATGTCGCGCAGCCAGCCATAAGCCACGCCTTCATCGCCCTGCGCGGGAACATGTTCGCGGTAGCGCCAATGGGCCGCAACGCCGCGCTCGGCAACGTCATGCATATCCTGAGTGCGGATCTGGATTTCCACCCGCTGCTTTTCCGGCCCCATCACCGTGGTGTGGATCGAGCGATAGCCATTGGTCTTGGGCGTGGAGATGAAATCCTTGAACCGTTCCGGCACCATCTGCCAGCTGGTGTGGATGATGCCCAGCGCCCGGTAGCAGGCATCGATGTCCCGCACGATGACGCGGAATCCGAAAATGTCCGACAGTTGTTCGAAATTGAGCTTCTTGGTCTGCAGCTTGCGCCAGATCGAAAAAGGCCGCTTGCCCCGGCCATAGACCCAGGCATCCAGATCATGCTCGGCCAATTTGCGTTTCAACTGGTCGGCGATGCGGCCCACCCGGTCGCCGCCCACCATGTCCAGACGCGCGAAATGCGTGACGATGGAATTGCGGGCGTGCGGATCGAGTTCCGCGAAAGCCAGATCTTCCAGCTCCTCGCGCATATTCTGCATGCCGATGCGCCCCGCCAGCGGCGCATAGATATCCACCGTCTCCTGTGCGATGCGGCGGCGTTTTTCCGGTTTGTCGATATAGCCCAGGGTCCGCATGTTGTGCAGGCGGTCCGCCAGCTTCACCAAAAGCACGCGGATATCGCTGGTGATCGCCAGCATCAGTTTGCGGAAGTTTTCCGCCTGCTTGGTGCGTTCGGAGAAAAGCTCCAGCTGAGACAGTTTGGTGACGCCGTCGACCAGATTGGCGATCTCCTCGCCGAAATTCTTTTTGATATCGTCATAGGTGACCAGCGTGTCCTCGATCGTGTCGTGCAGGAGCGCGGTGACGATGGTGGGGACATCGAGCTTGAGCTCGGTCAATATCGCGGCCACTTCCAACGGATGAGCGAAGTAGGGATCGCCCGAAGCGCGGAACTGTTTGCCATGAGCGGTCATGGCATAAACATAGGCCTTGTTGAGGATCGCCTCGTCTGCGCCCGGATCATAGGCGGTGACCCGTTCCACCAAATCGGTCTGACGCATCAGCCGCCGGCGCCCGCGCGGCGCACCCGCGGCGGGGACGGAAGGAGCGTTCGCGGCCTTTGCGGGAACCGCGCTGGGAACGGACGGGGCACTCATGTGCCCTAGTATATAGGAATTCCTGTCATTTTCCCCAAAAAGCCGGGGCAAATGCGGGATATCGCACCCACGAAATCGACAGACTGCAAATGCGGTGCTTCTTGCCGCGCCTGCCGCTCGCTTGTGCTCGCGGCGTTCGCCACTCGAAACGGTCCACTGGACCGTTTCGCCCGCCTAAAGGCGGTCGTGACTCACTCTTCGTAATCCGCTTCGGGCTCGGGCTGGGGCTCCGCCCTACGCTGGGCCTCGGTGGTGAGGGCACGCAGCAGCTCTTCTTCCGTGACCTGGCGATGCGAAGGATCCTCGCGGTCGTCGGCTTCCGGACGCACCTCTTCCGGCTCGTCCACTTCGGCATGCTTCTGCAAGGAGCGGATATAGTCTTCCTTGACGTCTTCCGGCTTCAGCGACTTGGCCGCGATCTCGCGCAGGGCCACGACAGGGTTTTTGTCGCGATCGCGTTCCAGAAGCGGCTCGGCGCCGCCGGACAATTGCCGGGCCCGAAAGCCCGCCGCCAGCACCAGATCGAACCGGTTGGGAATCTTGTCAACGCAATCTTCGACAGTGACGCGCGCCATGGAAGTCCTTTTTATTCAGCAAGTTACCGGGAACTCTGAAGACAGAATATCAAGCCGGCAACGGGGATCTCAGCCGAGCCACATACAGAAAAACCCCTAATACGGCAAGAAGATAGACGTGAGGTGGCAAATCCCTAGGAAAGTGCCGCCAAAAGCGCCTCCACGGAGAGGCCCGTGACAGGGTGCCGCCAGCCCGGTGCCACCTCCGCCAAGGGCTCCAAGACAAAGCGGCGGACCGTCATGCGCGGGTGCGGAAGATCCACCGCTCCCTGCATCACTCGGCCCCGGTAATCGATCAGGTCCAGGTCCAGGCTGCGCGGCGCATTCGGCACGGAACGCTTACGCCCGAAAGAAGTTTCCACTTCGTGCAAAAGTCCCAGCAGGGCAACGGGTTGGAGATCGGTTTCGATCCCGGCCACGGCGTTGATGAAGGGCGGATCGGACGGATCGGGCCAAGCATCGGTCCGGCGGAAACTGGAAACTTTCCGGATTTGCACGCCGCGTTCCCCCAGCGCCGCCAGCGCGGCTTCCAGGGTGACATCCGGTGGCCCGGCTGCGGACGGAATATTGGCGCCTAGCGCGATGAAGATTTGGGGCGTTTCGCCCCTAGGGACCGCAAGGTCCGCCTTATTGGAGGCCATAATGCTTTTCTATCCGTCCGAAAAACTCGCTCTGTTCATCGACGGCGCCAATCTCTATGGCGCGGCCAAAGGCCTTCAATTCGACATCGACTATAAGCGCCTTTTGGAACTGTTCGCCCGCAAGGGCACCCTGGTGCGCGCCTTCTATTATACGGCGGTCGCCGAAGACCAGGAATTCTCCCCGCTGCGCCCCCTGGTGGACTGGCTGGATTACAACGGCTTCTCGGTGGTGACCAAGCCGCTGAAGGAATTCGCCGATGCCCAGGGCCGGCGCCGCGTCAAAGGCAATATGGACATCGAACTGGCGATCGATGTGATGGAAATGTCCGCCTGCGTGGATCATGTGGTGATCTTTTCCGGCGACGGCGATTTCCGCCGCCTGGTGGAGGCAGTGCAGCGGCGGGGCCGCCGCGTCTCGGTGGTGTCCACCATCCGCACCCAGCCGCCCATGGTTTCGGACGAGCTGCGCCGGCAGGCCGATAATTTCATCGAGCTGGACGATTTGAAGCAGCAGATCGCCCGCGAGACCGGCAAAGCGCCGCAATTTGCTTCCGCCGTCTGAATCCGTTTAAGCCGGGCGCATGAAAGCGCCTCTGGAACCTACCTCCGATTGCCCGCTCTGCCCCAGGCTGGCGGCGTTCCGGCACGACAATCGCAAAAAACATCCGGACTGGTTCAACGCCCCCGTCCCCTGCTTCGGTCCGCGCTCGGCCAGGCTGGCGATCGCTGGGCTCGCGCCAGGGCTGCAAGGCGCCAACCGCACGGGCCGTCCTTTCACCGGCGATTGGGCCGGCGATCTGCTCTATGACTCTTTGCTGAAGCTGAAACTGGCGAAAGGCACCTATGAAGAGCGTGCCGACGATACGCTGGAACTGATCGATTGCCGCATCGTCAATTCGGTGCGCTGCGTGCCGCCGCAGAACAAGCCCGAACCGTCGGAAATCAAAACCTGCCGCCAGTTCCTGATCAGCGAATTGGACAATATGCCCAATCTCACCACCATCCTGGCTTTGGGGAAGATCGCACATGACAGCGTGCTCAAAACCCTGGATGCCCGCATCTCGGCGCACCCCTTCAAGCATGGCGGCGTCTATGAAATCGGCAAATTCCGATTGATTTCGAGCTATCACTGCTCGCGCTACAACACCAATACCGGCGTACTGACGACGGAGATGTTTGAGACGGTGGTGGCAAAGGCGAAAAAACTAGCCGCGATTGCGTAGAAGGCGAGCTTTGTCGCGCTGCCAGTCGCGCTGCTTTTCGGTTTCCCGCTTGTCGTGCGTTTTCTTGCCCTTGGCCACGCCAAGCTCCAGCTTGGCCGTGCCTTTGGGATTGAAATACAATTTCAGCGGAATCAGGGTCATGCCTTCGCGCTGGGCTGCGATGGCCAACTTGGCGATCTCATGCTTGCGCATCAGCAATTTGCGGGTGCGCTTGGGTTCGTGATTGAAGCGGCTGGCCTGGGTGTATTCCGGAATATAAGCATTCACCCAAAAAAGCTCGCCATCCTTGGCGTGAGCATAGCTTTCGCCGATGGTGGTCTTGCCATTGCGCAGGCTTTTGACCTCTGAACCTGTCAACACAATCCCGGCCTCCACAACGCTGTCGATCGCATAGGAAAACCGCGCTTTGCGATTTTCGGCGATCATCTTGGTGCCGTCGTCTTTCTTCTTGGCCATCAGGCTTTTTTGATCATCAGATGGGCAGGCCACAGCCCTTCATGGCTGCCCTGACCTGGTCACGGCCGGTTTCCGTCAGCTCGATCAGCGGCAACCGTACCTCAGGCGTGCAATGCCCCAGGAGCGAGGCGCCGAATTTGGCGCCCGCCGGTGATGGCTCGCAGAACATCGCATCGTGCAGCGGCATTAATTTGTCGTGCAGTTCGCGGGCGCGGTCGAAATTGCCTCTCAGGCAGGCATCCTGGAATTCGGCGCAAAGCTTGGGCGCCACATTCGCGGTCACCGAAATGCAACCATGGCCGCCATGCGCCATATAGCCCAGTGCCGTGCCGTCCTCGCCCGAAAGCTGGCGCCAGCCCTTGCGGCATGTGTTCCGCTCCCGCGTGGGGCGCATCAGATTGGCGGTGGCATCCTTGACGCCCATGATCGCCGGAATTTCCGACAGGCGAGCCATGGTCTCGACGCTGATCTCCACAATGGCGCGGCCGGGAATGTTATAGAGCAGGATCGGGATATCCACCGCTTCGGCCAGCGCCTTGAAGTGGCGATACTGACCTTCCTGCGACGGCTTGTTGTAATACCCGGTCACGGACAGGACGGCATCCGCGCCCACATCCCTGGCATGGCGATGCAGCGAGATCGCCTCGTCCGTGGAGTTCGAGCCGGCGCCCGCAATCACCGGCACCCGGCCCGCCGCTTCCTCGACGCAGATTTCAATCACCCGGATATGTTCCTCATGGCTGAGGGTGGGCGATTCGCCTGTGGTGCCGCACGGCACCAGACCTTGGCTGCCCTGCTCGATCTGCCAGGAGACAAACTTTCGGAACGCGGCCTCGTCGACCTTGCCGTTCTTCATCGGCGTGATCAGGGCGGGGATGGATCCTTTGATGCGCTCGCGAATGCTGGTCATGCGTTCAGGTTCCGTCTGTTTCTCCGTCTCATTTCGGCCCGCTTTCCATTATGGCCTTGGACGGCAGCAACCGTCTAAGCTGAACTTACGGATTCAACAAGCGCATACGCCATGGCATTGAAGCATATCGGCATCGCCTTTGCCGTCCTGATGGCCGGAAGCTGGCTGGCGATCAGCCGCGCCCAGGCGCCCAGTCCGGACGCCCCCCTGCGGGCCGGCAATCTGCACGTCCTTTCGCCCGCCGATCACGATCTTTTCATCCGCGCCTTTGCCCTGGCCGCCAAATCCGATTGGGCCGGTGCCATGGCGCTGGGAAATCAGGGCCAGGACACCACCGCGCGTCAGCTCCTGCAGTGGCGCTATGCACTGGATCGCGACAGCGGTGCCAAATTCGCCGATGTCGATGACGCGCTGAAGATGGCCAGCGGCTGGCCGCTTCGCGGCACGCTGTATGTCCGCGCCGAAGCCGATATCACGCCGGACATGGCGCCGGCGCAGATTCTGCAATGGTTCGGGAGCCGCGCTCCCTCGTCTCCCATCGGGCGCGTCCGCCTGGGCGAGGCGCTGGTCGCGACCGGCGACAAAAGCCGCGGCGGCACGCTGATCCGCCAAGGCTGGAGCGAAGGCAGTTTCGACGACGCCACCGAAGCCGGCATTCTTGCCCAGGACGGTAATGTTCTGACGCCGGAATCCCATCGCGCCCGCCTCGACGGACTTTTGTGGCGAGGCGAATTCACCGCGGCCCGCCGCCAGATCGCGCGGGTGGATTCCAAAAGTGCGGCACTGGCCCAGGCGCGCATGGCGCTGGCCTCTGGCCTTCCCAAGGCCCGAGCCGCGTTGGCGAGGGTTTCGGGTTCGCGCGATCCCAGCCTTCTGTATGACTGGTCACGGGCTTTGCGGGCCGCGAACAAGGACGCACAGGCCCATGCCAAGCTGCTGCAGATCGAGCCTGACACCCTCGCCAAGGATCACACCCAGCGCTGGTGGAATGAAGTCGCGATCCAGGCTCGGGACGCCTTGATGGCCGGCGATCCCCGCCTGGCACTCCGGCTCGTGGAACATGCCAAAATTCCCGTCGGCGACCAGTATCCCGACGAGCAATTCCTGGCCGGATTCATCTCGCTGCGCTTTCTCAAGGAGCCGGCACAGGCGCTGACTTACTTCCAGCGGCTGGGCGCGAGCGTCACCCGGCCGATCAGCAAATCGCGGGCCGAATATTGGCAGGCCCGCGCCCACGAAGCGCTGGGCGATCCGGCAAGCGCCGCCGGTCATTATCGTCTCGCCGCCGCCTATCCCGACACCTTCTATGGCCAGCTCGCGATCGCGCGCACCGAGGCCGCGCCGCTTCTGCACTTGAACGACACGCCGGTCGAGCCGGTTGCCAAGGCCGCAATCGAAAACGACACGCTGATGCCGCAGATCCGGGTACTGGCGGAGCTGGGTCAGGCCAATGACCTTCGCCTCTTCGCCGCGCGGGCGGCGGAAATGTATCCGGCGCCCAGCCATCTGAAGCAATTCCTCCAGACCTTGACGGGCTGGGGCTATCCGGAAATCGCCGTCCGCCTGGCCAAGACGTCCGCCTATGGCGGAATTCCGATGCTGAGCTTCGCCTTTCCGGTTCTCCCCTTGCCGCCTTACCCCGGTCAAAGCGCCCCGCCGCAGCCAGCCCTGGTCCATGCCCTGATCCGCCAAGAGACCGAGTTCGATTCCCGGGCGATTTCCAGCGCCGGGGCGCGCGGCCTGATGCAGGTGATGCTGGCGGCGGCCAAGACCAACGCGCGGGCGGGCGACCTGCCTTATCGGCCGAACGATCTCATCACCGACACGAATTACAATATCCAGTTGGGAATGATCGAGTTCGCGCGCCATTATGCCAGCTGGGGCAATTCGCTGGTTCTGGCGATCGCGGCCTACAATGCCGGGCCCGGCAATGTGCGCAAATGGGTCACCGCCAATGGCGATCCCAGCAATGGCAGCGTGGATGCGATCGATTGGATCGAACGGATTCCGTTCGGCGAGACCCGGAATTATGTGCAGCGGGTGCTGGAAAATCTGGCGGTCTACAAGAACCGCCTGGCGGGGCGGGACACGCCTTTGACGATCCTGGCGGACGTCTATGGGCCGGCAGCGCCGCCCGAGACGGTTCCTCTCAGCGCACCGGTTTCGCTGCGCCGGGCGAACTGACCTGTATCAGGCTTGGCGGGCTTTACTGGAAAATCTTGAGCCACTCGCGCGCCAGCTTCTGGGCCTGCGCGATCTGGCCGGCATTCATTTCCCCGGCGATCTGGTTGCGCCAATTCTTGGCCACGTCGCTGCCGCGCATCGCCGCCAGATTGAACCATTTGTGCGCGGCGACATAATCCTGCACCACGCCCTGCCCGGTCGAATAAGCCAGTCCGAGATTGTAGAGCGCCTCGGCGCGGCCCGTCCGGGCTTCGCGCTCATACTGCGCCAATGAATCGACATCGATACACGTCACGACAGTCCCCCTTCCCAAAGCCCCACACGAAACCGAATTCCGTTTGGCGCGGGGATATGGTGAAGCGGGAGAAACTAATACGCGGTAAATTCCTGTTAGCCCTATCGTTTACGGGGCATTAGGGATGGTTAGGAAAGTCTGACTATTGCCGCATATTTCCGCGCACTCCGACTTTCTTCCCCCGCATGGCGAAGGAAGATGTCTTCCGAAGGCTTGCCTGAGGAAGACAGTTGGGGACAACTAACGTGCCCTTTGCCCGAACAGGATTTTCTTCTGTTCATCCGTCATGGGCTTGCGCAGTTCTGCCCCCAATGCGTGCCCGCGCTTGACGGCCGGGCGCGCGCCCATACGTTCGTTCCACGCTTTGAGATGGGGAAATTCGTCCAGAGGCTGGAAATTGACCGCCGCGATTACCCAGCCCCAGCAGGCGATGTCCGCGATGGAATAGGCGCCCGCCAGGAATTTGCGGGTCGCCAGGCGCTTGTCCATCACTCCGAACAACCGGTGAACTTCATCGGCATAGCGCTTCTTGGCATAGGACACGTCTTCCTGGGCGTAGCTGAGGAAGTGGAAGGCTTGGCCCGCCATGGGACCGAGGCCCCCTACCTGCCAGAACAGCCATTCCTCCACCTGAATCCTGCCGCGCTCGTCGGCCGGGTAGAGCTTGCCGCTCTTGCGGCCTAGATATTGAAGGATGGCGCCGGATTCGAAGACCGAGATGGGCTTTCCCCCCGGCCCGTTGGGATCGACGATCGCCGGCATGCGGTTGTTGGGCGAGATCTTGAGAAAGGCCGGCTCGAATTGCTCGCCCTTGCCGATGTTCACCGGCTTCAACACATAAGGGATCTTCATCTCTTCCAGGGCGATGGAGATCTTCCAGCCATTGGGGGTAGGCCAATAATAAAGCTCGATCGGCTTGGCCGGTTTTGGCTTGGTTTTTGCTGCTTTTCTGACAGGTCTTTTCTTCACGCGACGTGCGGCCATGACAAACTCCGATTGCGGTTCGCCGGCATGCTGTCATTTTTTCTTGGGTAGCTCTAGCGCTTGGCAGGTCCCGCGCGGATGTGCGCCGGTCCTTCGATTGTAAACATTCGCGCGAGCGGGCTTATTGCAAAGTTGGCCCCAGAACGGGCTTGGCCGCGATACCCGGTGGCGCTGAGCGCCTGGATATCGCGGCCATAACCTTTGCCATCGGAACACCCCTCAAAGGGGGCGAAACGTGGACTTCAAATTGACCTTAGGTCAATCTGACTTATTTCTTCTTCTTCTTCTTGGCGGCCTTCTTCTTCGTCGCCTTCTTGGCCTTCTTCTTCACGGCCTTCTTCTTCGCAGTAACAGGCATGTTCGACTCCTCTTTCATTGTTCGGGTCCAGCGACGCTCGGCCGCCCCCCAAAACACGAACAATATGAAAGACTTGCATTTGAAAAAGCAACTCCGCCTTGACTTTTGAAAAAGCCGATTTTCGTCGAAGTGCATAAAACCCGCATTTTCATTGGGTTATATGCAACACTCTGTATACAGACGATTTTTCGGCGTTTGTTCAGCTGATTTGGCGGGTTTGCGCATTTTTGCGCGAATCACCCCTCGTCGGGCAAATTGAGTCGCAGCTTGAGCGCGGCGTTGACCGCCGCCGGATTCGCTTTTCCACCCGTCTGCTTCATCACCTGACCGACAAACCAGGCGGCAAGTTTGGGTTTGGCTTTCACCTCTTCCACTTTTTCCGGATTGGCGGCGATCACCGCTTCGATGGCGGCATCGATCGCGCCGGTGTCCGTCACCTGGCGCAAGCCGCGCGCTTCGACGATGGCGCGTGGATCGCCGCCCTCGCTCCAGACGATATCGAGAAGATCCTTGGCGATCTTTCCGGAGATGGTCTTGTCCGAAATCATCGCCACGATGGCATTGTTGGCCGCCGCGCTGACCGGCGACTGCACAATGGACAGGCCATCGCGATTGAGGCGGCCCAATATCTCGTTGTTCAGCCAGTTGGCGGCCGCCTTGGCGTCCACGCCCTTGGCGAGTTCTTCGTAATAATCCGCGAGCTCGCGCTCGGCGACCAGCACCGAGGCGTCATAGGCGGAAAGTCCTAAGCCCATGAAGCGCGACTTCTTCTCGTCCGGCAATTCCGGCAAGGATTTCTGGATATCGCCCACCCAATCGGCGTCCAATTCCAGCGGCAACAGGTCCGGATCGGGAAAATAGCGATAGTCATGCGCCTCTTCCTTGGAGCGCATGGACCGGGTTTCACCCTGGCGGCTGTCATAAAGGCGGGTTTCCTGCCGGATGGAGCCGCCGCTTTCGATGATTTCGATCTGGCGGCGGGCTTCGAACTCCACCGCCTGGGCGATGAAGCGCATGGAATTGACGTTCTTGATCTCGCAGCGCGTGCCCAGATGCTTGAAATCACCACTCTCGCGGAATTTCTCATAGCCTCCCGCCCGGCAGACCGAGACATTGACGTCCGCCCGCATCGAGCCCTCGTCCATATTGCCGTCGCAGGTGCCCAGATAACGCACAATGGCGCGCAATTTCCGCAAAAACGCGGCCGCTTCTTCGCTGGTGCGCATGTGCGGCTTGGTGACGATCTCCATCAGGGCGATGCCCGACCGGTTGAGATCGACATAGGAACTGTCGGGGTGCTGGTCGTGCAGGCTCTTGCCCGCATCCTGCTCCAGATGCAGCCGTTCGATCCCCACCAGGCGGCTTTCGCCGTCCTTGAGGTCGATGGTGACTTCGCCCTCGCCCACGATGGGGTTCTTGTACTGGCTGATCTGATAACCCTGGGGCAGGTCGGGATAGAAGTAATTCTTCCGGTCAAAGATGCTGGAGAGGTTGATCTTCGCCTTCAGGCCCAGCCCGGTACGGACAGCCTGTTCCACGCATTTTTCGTTGATCACCGGCAACATGCCGGGCATCCCGGCATCGATGAAAGAGACCTGGGAGTTCGGCTCGGCGCCGAATTCGGTCGAGGCGCCGGAAAACAGCTTGGACTTGGACAGGACCTGGGCATGGACTTCCATCCCGATCACGATTTCCCAATCGCCGGTCTGCCCCTTGATAAGTTTGGATGGCAGCGACTTGATCTCTGGCGCGCTCATGCGGACCTCCACCAGTTGGCGGGTTTGTGGCGGAAATCAGCCGCCTGTTCGATGGCAAGCCCGGCGCGCAGCACCGTGCCTTCGTCGAACGCCTTGCCGATCAGCTGAAGCCCCAGCGGCAGGCCATTGTCCGTAAGCCCGGCGGGAACCGAAAGGCCCGGCAGTCCGGCCAGATTGACCGTCACGGTGAAAACGTCGTTCAGATACATCGA
>CALMGU010000082.1 GCA_937865685.1 uncultured Alphaproteobacteria bacterium
GGCAGAGCGAAATCAATGCCTCCACAATTACAGGCCGCGCCGTTCCCAGATAACGAACAACGATTTGCTGGCAAGGCCAAGCGTAAAGATAGAGACCATAGGAAAAGTCACCCAGCCGTCCAGCGCTTCTGGTGATCGGCCACGACGCCCGCCCAAATGCAATGATCGCGACCGGAAGCGCGAACACGAGGCCCGCCACTATCTGTCCTGACGCTAGAAGAGCGAATCCGATAGAGATTCCCGCAATCAAAAACGCAATCGAGGTACGAGCCCGGTGCCACACAGCGATCAAGGCTCCGGCGGCAAAAAAGAACCACAGCGATATGAATCGCATAATGAAGGGGTGAGATGCCAACGGAGCGTGCCCTGCGCTTGCCGCAAAATAATAAAGACTTGCTATCCCCATCGTCAGCACCAGCAGCCAACGGCCGACCGAAACGCGAAATCCCACTATGGCAACAGTGACGATGTAGCAGAGAAATTCGATTGGGATCGTCCACAATGAGCCATTCACTTCCTGCAATGGCGAACCGGCAAAGCCATCGAGACCTTTATACGGCGGAACGAAAGTCAGATTTGAAAGGAAGGCCAGGAATTCATGACTTGCTATCAATTCTCGCAGGGGCCTGACCCCAAACAAAGGTGCGATGAAAAAAGCACTGATGATGACGATGACAGCCAGCGCAGGCCAGATGCGCAGCACCCGTCGCGTAAGAAATCGCGAGAGGTTGGGATCGTTTAGCCAACTTATGGTGACCAAATATCCACTGATGGAAAAGAATATGAGCAAGCCGATATTACCCAACGAGTGGTCAGTCGCAATTTCAGGTTCGGCTTTCCCCATCAGAGCGTACATATGGCTGAAAAGAACAAAAGAGGCGGCCATCAGACGAACAAAATCGAAATTGTTTTGCCGGTGCTGAGGCGCGATGCCATCCGAGGATCGCGGTATGTCCTGAATTGACTTGGACCTATTCATGGCAGAATTGTTCATGCTATTTCTACCGATTGCAATCTGGCACGACACCTGCACAATAATGGTACCGGATCCTTTGCGATGCCCCACCCCTCCAAAATCAATCTCGCCGATAAATTCGCGCTCTTCACGGAGCATTGGCGGCCCAAGACTGTTGCGGCGCTCAATGGTCAGGAGATCAAGCTCATCAAAGTGAAGGGCGAGTTCCCCTGGCATGTCCACGAGCGGGAAGACGAATTCTTCCTGGTCTGGCGGGGCCGCTTCCGGGTCGAATTCCGCGATCGCGTCGTGGAGCTTGCCACCGGCGAATGCGTCACCGTTCCCCATGGCATCGAACATCGCACCGCCGCCGATGAGGAGGCCGAGATCCTGTGCTTCGAGCCGGCGGGCGTGCGCAACACCGGCAACGTGGTGGATGACGTCTTTACCGCGCCGGCCGGCGCAACCATCTAGGCGCGCGCCGGGCCGGCACGCCCGATTACCGCCCATCCCCCGCTTGGCGCGCCTTGGCTGGGCCGGGTAAGCTACCGCGCCTGCCGAAAGGGATCCTCCATGCGCTTCGCTTTGGCCATGCTGGCCGCCCCGTTGCTTGTGACCGTGCTTGCCGCCAACGCCAGCGAATTGCCGGGCGGCCCTTTGGTCGCGCGGCCCGCCCAGACGCCCGGCGCGGTGATCGCCGATCCGCGCCCCGACAAGGCGCATCCGCCCGGCATGGCGGATGTGCGCATCGAAAGCCATGGCGAGCGCATGAATGCGGTGCTCTATACGGCGGGCGGCGCGGCGCCTCACCCCGTGGTGGTGCTGTTCCACGGCTTTCCCGGCAACGAACAGAATCTGGACCTGGCCCAGGCGATCCGCCGCGCCGGCTTCACCGTCTTGACGCTTCATTATCGCGGCTCCTGGGGCAGCCCCGGCAAATTCTCCTTCACCAATGCGATGGAAGATTCCGATGCCGCGCTTTCCTTCATGCGCGATCCCGGCACGGTGGCGAAATACAATCTCGACCCGCGCCGCATCTTCGTGATCGGCCACAGCATGGGCGGCATGATGACCGCCAGCGCCACCGCGCATGATCCGCGCGTGGCCGGCTTCGTGATGATCTCGGCCTGGGACATCGGCGCGGGCGGAAAGAATTTCGCCGACCCGGAATTCCGCAAGAAGCAACTGGAAGGCGACTTCGCCGCCAATGTCATTCCGCTGGCCACCACGCCCGAAGCCTTGATGGACGAGATCGCGGCCAACGCCGCCAAATGGGATTTCGTGGATTTCGCGCCGGCCCTGAAATCGCGGCCCGCCCTGATCCTCACCGCCGATGACGGCCTGACGCCGGACAATCAGCGCCTGGCCGCCGCGTTGAAAGCGGCGGGCGATACCGACGTGACCGAAGACCATATGGCCACCGATCATTCCTATTCCGACAAACGCATCGCGCTGGAATCGAGCATCGTGCGCTGGCTGGAGAGGCATCAGTCGATGGCGGGGACGGTGCGAGCGCAGTAGAAAAAGCGATGCGTGCCGCGGACTTTGCAAAAGCACTAAGCGCAGGCGCTGCGTCTTTTCTTTTCATGACCGCATGTTCTCAGCCGCGTGGAATCCGTCCCGGAGATACCCAAGTGGTTGTGCAGTGGCCTGAAAAGCTGCCTGACCTTTCCGCACACCGCCTAGCCGCTATTGGCTACGGAATCAGACACACGATCTATCAACTGCAATTGGAATCGCGGATCGACCGGATGTGCGGGGACCTCTGCTACCTGGACGGCAACGACATCGGCAGCGGAACCTATAACCTCTATCTCTATACTGGAGATGTCACGATTACCGTGAGACGGCTCATTGATCTTCAACAATCACGGAAAATTCCGCCGGGCATGCGCGTTGCTGTCGCAAAATACAAAAATCGCGATCATACGGATTGGACATACGAACCGGTCTATCCGCAAACGCTCAAACATTTCGATCTTTTTGACCGGTCTAGCGCCCAAGCATTGCAGCAATTGGGCAAAAGCCGTGGCGACTCTTCACCCGCGCGCCTCAATCCACAATGAACAGCTTTGCCCCGGTGGCGGTGGAGGAGCGGTGGGCCGCGTCGCCATGGTCCGAGACCTGATAGCTCATGCCTGGGGTCAGCCGCACAATGCGGCCGTCGCGCAGTTCGGTATCGAGTTCGCCTTCCAGCACCAACAGCACATGCCCCCGGTCGCACCAGTGATCGGCCAGATAGCCGGGCGAATATTCCACCAGCCTGACGCGCAGATCGCCCACGGCAAAACTGCGCCAGATCGCCTGTCCCGTCTCGCCGGGATGGATGACGGGCGGCACCTTTGCCCAGTCAGTGATAGTGAACGGCAGGGTCGGGATCTTCATCGCGGCATGCCTTCTTCAATCGGGTAGTCTTCCTCAATCAGGAAGTCTGGGATGCGCCTCGCCGCTTTTGACGGTGAGCGCGCTGCCCATCGAAGCGCCCACCACCAGCGCGATGGCCAGCCATTCGGTGCCGGTGAGATGTTCGCCCAGAAGCAGCAATCCCATCAGCGCGCCCGCCGCGGGCTCCAGGCTCATCAAGGTGCCGAAAGCCTGGGCGGGCAGGCGCCGAAGCCCGATCATCTCCAGACTATAAGGCACCGCGCTGGACAAGATCGCCACGCCGATGCCGAAGGGCAGCACATCGGGCCGAAACAGCGCCGTGCCCGCATGCACAAGACCGATGGGAAAGATCACCGCGCCCGCCACCATCACGCCCAATGTGGTGGCATATTGCCCGTGCGCCGCGCCCGATTTCTGGCCGAACACGATATAAAGCGCCCAGCACACGCCCGCGCCCAACGCCAGCGCCACGCCGCCCCAATCCAGATGCGCCGCGCCCTGGCGGATCGGCAGCAGCAGCAACAGCCCCACCACCGCCAGCGCCACCCAGCAGAAATCCAGCCAGCGCCGCGAATGGATCAGCGCCACCGACAAGGGTCCGGAAAATTCCAGCGCCACCGCGATGCCCAGGGGCACCGTCTTCAGCGCCATGTAGAACATGAAATTCATCAGCCCCATGGCCACGCCATAGACCGCCAAAACCTGCCAATTGTCTTTTGTCACCTTCGCGCGCCAGGGCCTGGTGAAGGGCAGCATGATCAGCGCCGACAGGCCCACGCGCAGCGCCACTGCCCCTTGCGCGCCCACGATGGGAAAAAGCTGCTTGGCGATGGACGCGCCGATCTGAAAGCAGAACATCGCCACCAAGAGCGACGCCACCGCCAGCCAGAGACTTGTTTTATGCTGTTGTGACATGTCCCACACTTCACGAGCAGCCGCGCCAGGCTGCCGGTTGCTTTTACGTCCTCATGGTGAGCCTGTCGAACCATGAGGGCTGCGCGGCACGCACGCCTCCCGTGCCGTTCCGTCCCCCTTGTCATCCCCGGCGAGCATCGGCTGCATCGCAGGCGATGTGAGGGAAGGGGACCCAGGTGTTGAGACATGCGCGGTACTGGGACCTGGATCCCCTTCCCTCTTGCCGCTTGCGTCGCAAGCGGCACTCGCCGGGGATGACAGGAATGATTTGGCTGGCATCACCCACGGTTTGACGCCCGCCCCATAAACCCCCAACATGGCCGAAAAACAGGGGCACAAGCCCCGAACCAACGGGGCCAGGGGTGATTCCATGAAGCGTTCCTTTGTGATGTTCGTGATCCTGGCCATGATCGGCGGGCTCATTGCCGGCACCGTCGTGCACGGCACCTTGACGCCCGAAGGGGCCAAGACCGCGGCGGGCTATTTCGACCAGGTCACCGGCATCTTCCTGCGCCTGATCAAGATGATCATCGCGCCCCTGGTTCTCACCACCTTGACCGCCGGCATCGGCCATATCGAAAGCGCCGCCACGGTGGGCCGCATCGGGGCCAAGGCGATGATCTGGTTCCTCACCGCGTCCTTCGTGGCGCTGCTGATCGGGCTGGTGATGGTGAATGTGCTGGAGCCGGGCGTGGGCGCCAATGTCGCCCAGGTCACCGCCGCCAACAAACCCGCGCTGGCCGAAGCCCAGGGCCTTACTGGATTCCTGGAGCATCTGATCCCCGCTTCGATCTTCGACGCCATGGCGAAGAACGAAATCCTGCAGGTGGTGGTGTTCTCGCTGTTCGCGGGCATCGCGATTTCGGCGGTGGGCGAAAAGGCCAAGGCCCTGCTGCACATCATCGAACAGGCCGCCACCGTGATCCTCAAGATCACCACTTACGTGATGATGTTCGCCCCCTTCGCCATCTTCGCCGCCATCGCGGGCACCATCTCCACCCAAGGGCTGGGCATCCTGGTCACCTATGCCAAGCTGGTGGGCAGCTTCTACATCTCGGTCTCGATCCTGGTGGGATTGATGGTGTTCGTGGCGTGGCTGGTGGTGGGGCGCCAGATGCCCGCACTGCTGCGCGCCATCCGCTCGCCTGCGCTGATCGCTTTTTCCACCTCCACCTCCGAAGCGGCGTTTCCGCTGCTGCTGGAATCGCTGGAAGCGATGGGCTTCTCATCCAAGATCGTCAGTTTCGTCCTGCCCCTGGGTTACAGCTTCAACCTGGTGGGATCGACCATGTACTGCACCTTCGCGGCCATGTTCATCGCCCAGGCCTATTCCATCCATGTGCCGCTCAGCCAGCAGGTGCTGATGCTGCTGATGCTGATGGTCACGTCCAAAGGCATCGCGGGCGTGCCGCGCGCGTCGTTGGTGGTGGTGGCGGCAACCCTGCCCTATTTCAACCTGCCGGAAGAAGGCCTGT
>CALMGU010000083.1 GCA_937865685.1 uncultured Alphaproteobacteria bacterium
GCCATGTTGAAGGCGTAGGAAATCTCGCCGTCTTCCTCGTCCTTGAACAGCACGCCCACGAATTCGCCGTTGATGTGAACTTCGACGGAATCCTGTTGCTTGGGCCGCTCGACCACGGTGATGGTGTCGAGGCGGAACAGGTTGCGCAGGTATTTTTCCAGACGCCAGAGCTCGCCGCGGGTCATGCCAGTCCTCATGCAAATCCGGGGTTTGACGTCGCATAGCCGCCCCGGTGGGTCAAGACGCGTGCGTCAACCGGTATCGTCGTCGAAAAAGTGATTCATTTCCTGCGAGGGCCGTTCCGGGCCCGTGCAATTGACCAGCTTGGCCGGAATGCCCACGGCGGTGCATCCGGCCGGAACGGACTTCAACACCACCGAGCCCGCGCCGACGCGGCTATATTCGCCGATCTCGATATTGCCCAGAATCTTGGCCCCCATGGACAGAAGAACGCCCCGGCGGATTTTGGGATGCCGGTCGCCGGAACCTTTTCCTGTGCCGCCCAAAGTCACGCCGTGCAGCATCGAAACATCGTCTTCCACCACCGCGGTTTCGCCGATCACCACGCCGGTGGCGTGATCGATCATAATGCCGCGCCCCAGCCTGGCGGCCGGGTGAATGTCCACCGCGAACAGTTCAGAAATGCGGCTCTGGAAAAACAGCGCCAGCGCATGACGGCCTTTGCCCCAGAGCCAATGGCCGATGCGATAGCATTCCAACGCATGAAACCCTTTATAGTAGAGGAAGGCTTCGACATAGGAATGGCAGGCCGGGTCGCGCTCGAAAACCGCCGACAAATCGGCGCGAATGGATTCTCCGATCCCCGGATCTCCGGCAAGCGCTTCCTCGAACGTCTCGCGAGCGAGCAGAGGATCGATATCACCGCCGCCCAGCTTGCGGGCGAGCAGATAGGAAAGCGCGCTTTCCAGCCGGTCATGCTTGAGGATGGTGCCGTGGATGAATCCGGCCAGGGCCGGCTCTTCGACCGCCATGGTCTCGGCCTCGGCGCGCAATTGCGCCCAGAGAGGATCGACACTGACGAGTTTTTCGCGGGTGATGGCCATGGGGGCTTTTAGCACAGGAGGACGGGCATTTTCAAAACACGATGGGAGCATGGTTTTCGCGGCAAACCTTGCCTATATGGTTGCGCGAGCTTTCAGAGCGGATCATGACCCACAAATCGTCCTTCAATCTGCCGGCCCCCGATACGTTGGATTTGCTCCGGAGCCGCCGTTCCGGTTCGGCCAAGGCGATGGGAAAGCCCGGTCCTTCCAAAACCCAGCTTGCCGAAATCCTGCAATCGGGGGCACGCGCGCCCGATCATGGCAAACTCTTTCCCTGGCGGTTCATTATTTTCGAAGGCAAGGGTCGCGAGCGGTTCGGTGACGTCCTGGCGGAGATTCTGGAGGCGGAGGGCGAAAGGCCCAAGCAGATCGAGGAAGAACGTGCACGTTTCTTGCGCGCGCCCGTGGTGGTGGGCGTGGTGTCGTCCGCGCGCGAACTGATCAAAGTGCCCGTATGGGAACAGGAATTGTCGGCGGGCGCGGTCTGCCAGAACATCTTGATCGCGGCACATGCCATGGGTTTTGTCGGCAACTGGCTGACCGAATGGTACGCCTATCATCCCAAGGTGAAGGAGAAGATCGGATTGAAGCCGGGCGAACGCATGGCGGGCTTCATTTATATCGGCACATCGACCGTCGATCTGGAAGAACGGCCGCGGCCCGAGATGGACAAGATCGTCCAATATTTCTGACGGACATATTTGCCGGAGCCGTCACGCATAGGCGATGAAAAGACTGTAGCCGATAATGGCCAGTGCCACGGATGCGGGCACCAGCGAGACATACCAGGAATCCATGACGCAACCCTCTGAAACAGGGCTGTGAAATAGGGATCACGCCGGATTTCGGCAGGGGGGCGGAAGCCAGGGGTGTCATGCCCTCGACGCATGGCTCAAGGCCGATCAGGGAATCCCCAGCAATTTGTGCGTCTGCAGGGAAAGCCGCCATTGCGGATGGCCAAGGCAATAGGCCGTCGCGGCCTCGGTGTTGGCGGCGCGCGCCGCATTGTCCATCGGCTGCAAAAAGAAATGCGTGAAATCCTGACCCGCGAACCGTTCGGGCGAGGCCTTTTCCTGCGGGTAGACCAGCTTCAATTCATCGCCGCGTTTCAGCTTCTGTTCGGCATCCGCCTTGGGACTGACGCATATCCAGTCGATGCCGGGCGGCGGCAGCAAAGTGCCGTTGGTTTCGATGCCGATCTCAAAACCTTGATCCTTGAATGCGGCGATCGCGGCGCTGTCGAGCTGCAGAAGCGGCTCGCCGCCGGTGCAGACCACGTAAGGCTTACCCCGGACATGGGCCGGCCATTGCGCCCGTACCGCTCGCGCCAGGGACGCGGCGTCGGGGAATTTGCCGCCATTGGGTCCGTCGGTGCCGACGAAATCGGTATCGCAGAATTGGCAAACCGCCTGATCGCGATCCTTTTCGAGCCCGCTCCAAAGGTTGCAGCCGGCGAAGCGCAGGAACACGGCGGCGCGCCCTGTCTGCGCGCCCTCGCCTTGCAAGGTGTAATAAATCTCCTTGATGCTATACGTCATGGCTGTGCCGCGATCCGGTATGCGGCAAATCCCTTGGCGCGCAGATCGCAGGCCGGGCAGACGCCGCAGCCATAACCCCAATCATGCCGGGATGTCCGGTCGCCTTCGTAACAGGTGACGCTTTCCTCCACGATGAGATCCACCAGCGCGGTGCCGCCCAAGACCCGCGCCAGCGCCCAGGTGGCCGCTTTGTCGATATACATCAGGGGCGTGTGAATCCGCACTTCGCGCGCCAGCCCCAGCGACAAGGCCTTCGCCATGGCTTGGA
>CALMGU010000084.1 GCA_937865685.1 uncultured Alphaproteobacteria bacterium
GTTCGAAGTGCCGCTCCTGGCGGGAGCGCATGTCACCGCCGACACCGGCACCGGCTTCGTCCATACCGCGCCAGGGCACGGCGAAGATGATTTCGAATTGATCACCACGGCCTTCCCCGGCTATGCGGCGAACAATCCCGACGCTTTCAGTATGGTCGAACCCGATGGGTCTTACGGGCCGAAGGTCCCTCATTTCGCGGGCAAGACGATTCTTACGCCCGATGGCAAGGATGGCGACGCCAATGGCGCGGTGATCAAGGCCCTGATCGAGAAGGGCAAGCTTCTCGCCAAGGGCAATCTGCGCCATTCCTATCCGCACAGCTGGCGGTCCAAGGCGCCGGTGATCTTCCGCGCCACGCCGCAATGGTTCGTCGCCATCGACAAGAAGATGCCGGGCTTCGGCAACAAGACTTTGCGCGAAATGGCGATGGCCGCCATCGCCAACACCAAATGGTATCCGCCGCGGGGCCAGAACCGCATCGGCGCCATGGTCGAAACCCGGCCCGATTGGGTCCTGTCGCGCCAGCGCGCCTGGGGCGTTCCCCTAGCGATCTTCGTGGAAAAGAAATCCGGCGAAGTGCTGAACGATCCCGCCGTCTTCCAGCGGATTGAAGAAGTGTTCGCGGCCGAAGGCGCCGATGCCTGGTTCACCTCGCCGCCGGAACGGTTCCTGGGCGAGGGGCGCAAGTCAGAGGATTACGAACAGGTCAAGGACATTCTGGATGTCTGGTTCGATTCCGGCTCGACCCATGTGTTCACGGTCGAAAATCCCATCGATCCGCACTGGCCCAAATCCGATCAGGCCGATCTTTATCTCGAAGGTTCGGATCAGCATCGCGGCTGGTTCCAGTCCTCGCTGCTGGAATCCGTGGGCACGCGCGGACGCGCGCCTTACAAGGGCGTTCTCACCCACGGCTTCGTGCTGGACGACCAGGGCCGCAAAATGTCCAAGTCGCTGGGCAACACCCTGGCGCCGCAGGTGATCGCGGAAAAGAACGGCGCGGAGATTCTGCGCCTGTGGGCTGCGTCTTCGGATTTCACCGAGGATTTGCGCATCGGCCAGGACATCCTCAAGGCCAATGTCGAAGCCTATCGGCGCCTGCGCAACACCGTCCGCTTCCTCCTCGCCAATCTGGCGGGCTTCGATGAGAAGGAGCGCATCGGTGCCGCCGAGATGCCGGAGCTGGAGCGTTTCATGCTGGCCAGGCTGGCGGAGCTCGATGCCCAGGTCCGCGACGGTTATGCCGCATTCGATTTCAATCGCGTCACCGCGACCCTGTTCAACTTCCTCACCAACGACGTTTCAGCGTTCTATTTCGACATCCGCAAGGACGCGCTTTACTGCGATGCCGCCACGGCCAAGCGCCGCAGGGCCACGCGCACGGTGATGGACGAAATTTTCCGCCGCGTCGTCACCTGGTTCGCGCCGATTTTGTGCTTCACCATGGAGGAAGCCTGGCTGTCGCGTTTCCCGAACGCCGAAAGCGTGCATCTGGAAAATTTCTTCGCCGTGCCCGCCGGCTGGGCCAATCCGAAATTGGTCGAAAAATGGAAGCGCGTCCGCGACATGCGCCGCGTGGTGACCGGAGCTCTGGAACTGGAACGGGCCGCCAAGAATATCGGTTCCAGCCTGGAAGCGGCGCCCACGCTTTATGTCGCCGACAAGGCCGACGCGGAACTGCTCAAATCCGTTCCCTTCGAGGAAGTCGCGATTACGTCCGGCATCCATATCGTTTCCGGCGAGGCTCCGCCCGGCGCCTTTGCGCTGCCCGATCTGAAAGGCGTGGCGGTGATCGCCAATCTCTCGGCCGGCAAGAAATGCGAACGCTGCTGGCGGGTCTTGACCGAGGTGGGAAGCCATGCCGACCATCCCGATCTTTGCAACCGCTGTGACGCGGCGGTCGCAGAGAGTGGCCGCGCGGAAAAGAGCCCGGCATGAGCCGGACCCGCCCGCGGGAATGGGGTCTGGTGGCGGCCGCTGCCGCATTGTTTGCCGATCAGGTGTCCAAATTCGGCCTGCTGTATGGGGCCGGATTCCTGCACATGGCGCCGGGGCAATCGATTCCGGTCTTGCCGTTTTTTAATCTGATCATGGTGTGGAACCCTGGCGTGTCCTACGGCCTGTTTCCCGCCTCCAGCGTCTGGGGAACGGGCCTTCTGGTGCTGGTCGCCCTGGCGGCAGTGGCCGGGCTTGGCTATTGGCTATGGGGAATGACCAGTCTTTCCCTGGGAATCGGCGTGGGCTTGGTGATCGGCGGCGCGCTGGGGAACCTGATCGACCGGCTGGTTTACGGCCGGGTGGCCGATTTTTTCCACTTTTACGGCTTCGGCTATGACTGGTATGTCTTCAATGTCGCCGATATCGCCATCTTCTTTGGCGCCATCGCGATCATTTATGAAGTGCTCAAGCCTCAGCCGGAGGCCTGAGTGATTGGGAACGGAGTGATGCGGTCCATGCGTGTTCTTTGTATTGCCGCTCTGGGCCTGGGGGTGGTCGCGTTGGCGGGCTGCGATTCGCTTCGCGAGGAAGCGGGACTGTCCAAACAGTCCCCGGACGAATTCGCCGTCACCACCAAGGCGCCCCTGATCATTCCCCCCGATTTCAACCTGCGTCCGCCGTCGCCGGGCGCGGCCCCGCTCAACCAGACCGATCCCACCTCCTCGGCGGAACTGGCGATGTTCAACTCCGCCGATCCGGCCACGGTCGCGGCCCAGATGCCCGGCAATTATTCGGCCAGCGAGAAGATGCTCCTGGCCAATGCCAAGGCGCAGAATGCCGACCCCACCGTCCGCGCACAGCTTCAATCCGACGAAGGGAACATGCAGGGCGCCGATCCCAGCTTTACGGATCGTATCCTGGGCAGTCCCGCCAAAGCGGCGCCGAACGCCAAGGGCGCTAACGAAAAGAGCGGCGGCGGCTGGTTTGACTGGTTCTAGAGCGACATTCTTCGCGCTGCTGCTGGCGACGGGTTTTACCGCGCCTGCGGCATCGGCACCGGCGTCATCGTCTGCCGCCACCTTTCAATTTTCGCTGCCCAACGGCATGCAGGTGCTGGTGATCCCCGATCACCGCGCGCCGGTGGTCACCCAGATGCTGTGGTTCAAAGTGGGCGCGGTCGACGATCCGCCCGGAATCTCCGGCCTGGCGCATTTCTTCGAACATATGATGTTCCGGGGCACCAAGCAGACGCCCGGCGATCTGTTTTCCCAGACCATCGCCAAGAATGGCGGCGAAGATAATGCCTTCACCACCCACGACTATACCGCCTTTTACGAACAGATCGCGGTGGACCGGCTGAAGCTGGCGATGAGCCTGGAAGCGGACCGCATGGCCAATCTCGACCTTTCGGAAAGCAACGTCGCCACCGAGCGCGATGTGGTCTTGGAAGAACGCCGCATGCGGGTGGAGAATAATCCGCAGGCTTTGATGGGCGAGCAGATGGAAGCGGCGCTGCACATGTCCCATCCCTATGGCCGGCCGGTTCTAGGCTGGGCCGAAGAGGTTCGCCGCATCGACAAGATGTCGGCCCAGGATTTCTACCGCCATCATTACGCGCCCAACAACGCCACCTTGATCGTTGCGGGCGATGTCACGCCCGAACAGATCCGCGTGATGGCGCAGGCGGAATTCGGCAAGGTGGCGGCGCGTCCGCTTCAGCCGCGCTCGGAATTCTCCGAGCCGCCGCGGCTCACAGAAACGCGCATGAGCCTGACGCGCCCCGATATCCAGGTGCCGTTGTTTCAGCGCATCTACCGTGTGCCGTCCTATGCCCAGGCCTCGCAGGGGCAGGCGGAAAGCTTCGAGACCCTCGCCCAGATCATGGGCGGTGATCAGACCGCCGCGCTATATCGGGTGCTGGTGGAGGAAAAGAAGCTCGCCACCGATGCGGGGGCTTCCTATGACGGCTATGCCCGCGATGCCGGCGAGTTTTCCGTCTACGCCGTGCCCAAGCCCGGTGTCTCGCTGGAGACGCTGGAAAAGGCGGTCGACCAGGTGATGCAGGGCTTTGCGCAAGGTCCGGCCAAGGCGGCCGACCTGGCCCGCGCCAAGACCCAGTTGATCGCCTCGGTGACCTATCGCCGCGACAGCCAATTCGCGATGGCGTCGGCCTATGGCCAGGCGCTGATGATCGGGCTGACGGTGGATGACGTGAATGAGTGGCCCAGCCGCATTCGCGCCGTCGACGCGGCCGAAGTGCGCGGGGCGGCCGGGCGGCTTCTGCGGCGCAATGCGGTCAGCGCCTATCTGTTGCCGGGAGCCGCCAAATGAGAGCCCGGATTGTCGGCGCGCTTTTGCTTTCGGCGCTATGGTCGCTCCTGACGATCGCGCCTGCCGCGGCTGCCGAGATCAAGGCGCTCGATCTGGGCAAGGCGGCTGAAGTCTGGTTCAGCGAAGATCATACCGTCCCCATCGTCGCCTTCTCCATCAGCCTGCCGGCGGGTTCGGGCTACGATCCGGCCGGCAAGGCGGGCCTGGCAACCTTCGCCGCCGCTCTGCTGGACGAAGGCGCGGGCGGCATGGATTCGCGCGCTTTCCAGGAAGCCCTGGCCAGTCACGCCATCCAGCTGCGCGCCAGCGTCGAACGCGACGACATGGTGATCTCGATCGTCACCTTGACCGAGAATGCGCCGCTGGCGATGCGGCTGCTGCAGACCGCGCTGACCCGGCCGCGCTTCGACGCCGAAGCGGTGGCGCGGGTGCGGGCGCAGATAATCCAAAGCATCCAGGAAGGCAGAAGCCAGCCGCCGACCGTGGCGCGGCGTACTTTCGCCAAGACCTTCTTCAATGGCCATCCCTATGGCCTTCCCAGCGACGGCGATGTCGGCACCATCGCGGCCATCACCATCGAGGATTTGCGCAGCTTCGCCAAAAGCCATTGGGTCAAGGGCGGCCTTCAGATCGCGGTGGCCGGGGATATCAGCGCCGGTGCCGCCCAGAAACTTTTGGGCGACACGTTCCGGCCCGTGTCCGGCGCCACGCCACCCCCGCTGCCCAATGTGGGGCGGTTGGGCAGTCCCGGCGTCCATGTGCTGCCGATGCCGGTACCTCAGCCCACCATCATGTTTGGCTTGCCCGGCATCATGCGCGCCGATCCGGATTTCATTCCGGGCTATGTCGCCAATTACATTCTGGGCGGCGGTGGATTTTCCTCGCGGCTGACCGACGAAGTGCGGGTCAAGCGCGGCCTGACCTATGGCATCAGCACGTCGCTCACCGCCTATCACAAGGCGAGCGTGATGGCGGGCTCTGTCGCCACCCGCGCCGATGCGGTGCGCCAAACCATTCAAGTGGTGAAGGATACGCTGGGCAGTTTCGCGGCCAACGGCGCCACCGAGGCTGAACTGGATGACGCCAAGACTTTCCTCACCGGCTCGTTTCCCTTGGCCTTTGCCTCCAATGCCGGCATCGCCTCCCAGCTGGGAACTTTCCAGCGCCAGGGTTTGGACATCGGCTATGTCGCCCGGCGTAACGCGCTGATCCAGGCCGTGACGTTGGACGAGGTGAACCGTGTCGCCAAGCGCCTGTTCGATCCCGCGCGGCTGACCGTGGTGGTGGCGGGCACGCCTGTGGAAGGCAGGACCGCGCCCCAAAACGCCAAGCCGCCGGTTCGTCCGGCGCCCGCCCTCCAGGTGCCGCCGCAAGGCGCCGCGCCGGCACCCGCGACACAAAATCAACCCAAGCCGGTGGAAACGCAAAGTGGCAAATCCATTGTCGATCCGGCGGCAAAAGCATCGCAGCAACCGCGGCCCTGAGCACATCCGGCTTGGTTTAAGGGCAGGGCCGTTTCCATCAACCCTTCTGTTAGAGTTGGTCCATGCCCGAATCAAAAAATTCACCGTTCCGCGTCTCTCTCGATCTCGCTCTGTCCGGCAAGGGCGCCGTGCCCCGTGCCGATTTTGAGCGCGCCCTGGCGGCGGCAGACCCCGCGCTGGACTGGCTGCGCGGGCAAAAGGGTTCGCTGGAACTGCTGAGCATTCCATCGCGCACTGACGATGTGAAGGCGGCGGTGAAGCTGGCCGCCGGCATCAAGGGGATGAAGACCGTGGCGGTGCTGGGCATCGGCGGTTCCTCGCTGGGCGGCCAGGCGCTGACGGCGCTGCGCCGTGCCTCGAGCCCTTCCGTGGAATTTCACGACAATCCCGATCCTTTTTCCTGGACCGCGGCGCTGAAGCGCTTCGATCTGAAGAAGACCCACTTTATCGCCATCTCCAAATCGGGCGGCACCGCCGAGACGTTGATGCAGGTGCTGACGGCCGCCGACGCGTTGGAGAAGGCCGGCGTGAAGTCGCTGAAGAAGCATTTCACCATCGTCACCGAACCGCACAAAAGTCCACTGGCCGATTTCGCCGACAGCATCGGCGCCGCGCGGCTGGATCATCCCACCGGCGTGGGCGGACGTTATTCGGTGCTGACGGTGGTGGGCTTGCTGCCCGCCATCTTGATGGGTCTGGATGTGAAAAAACTGCGTGCGGGCGCCAGTGCCGTTCTTGAAACCACCTTGGCCGCGAAAAAACCTATCGATGCGCCGGCCGCGGTGGGCGCGGCGCTGCATCAGGCGCTGGCGGCGGAAGGCAAGCTCGCCACAACCATTCTGTGGCCTTATGTCGACAAGCTGCAGGTGTTCGGCGGCTGGTGGCGCCAGCTCTGGGCGGAAAGCCTGGGCAAGGACGGCATGGGCTCCACGCCGGTGTCCGTGCTGGGTCCGGTGGATCAGCACAGCCAGCTGCAATTGTTCCGCGACGGCCCGGGCAATGCGTTGTTCACCTTGGTCAGCGTTGACACCAAGGGCAAAGGCCCTGCCGCGCCGCGCGCCCGTGCCAAGCAATTGGGCCTGGATTATCTGGCGGGCAAAAGATTGGGCGATCTGGTGGATGCGGAAGCCCGCGCCACCGCGCAGACGCTATCCAAGAATGGCCGGCCGGTGCGCCAGATACATTTGGCCAAAGTCGATGAGTTCGAGATGGGTGCGCTGATGATGCATTTCATGCTGGAGACCATCTTGATGGGCCGGTTGATGGGCGTGGATCCGTTCGACCAGCCTGGCGTCGAAGAGGGCAAGGTCCTTGCGCGCCAATTCCTGAAAGAGGGATAGGTGGGAATCCGTCGCCTATCAGAGGGAACGGTCAACCGCATCGCCGCTGGTGAAGTGGTAGAGCGGCCTGCCGCGGCGGTGAAGGAACTGGTGGAGAACGCGCTGGACGCAGGCGCCAGCCGCATCGACATCGCCACCTCCAATGGCGGCGCCGACCTTCTTTTGGTCGAAGACAATGGCAGCGGGATGGAGGCGGACGAACTGCGTCTCGCCATCGAGCGCCATGCGACTTCCAAATTGCCGGAGCGCAATGGCGAGGACGATCTTTCGCATATCGAAACCCTGGGCTTTCGCGGCGAAGCCCTGCCGTCCATTGGTGCGGTGGCGCGGCTTTCCATCGCCAGCCGGATCGGCACGGGCGATGCCCATCAGATCGATGTGGATGGCGGCTCCGTCAGCGGCCCGCATCCCACCGCCTTTCGCGCGCCCGGCCAGCATGGCACGCGGGTGGAAGTGCGGGAACTTTTTTATGCCACCCCGGCGCGGCTGAAATTCCTCAAAAGCGCGCGCTCCGAAGATCTGGCCACCCAGGACATCGTCAAGCGGCTGGCAATGTCGCGTCCCGATGTCGCCTTCACGCTCACCATGGATGGCCGCCGCGTGCTGGATCTGGAAGGCGGGCGCGATCTTTTGGAAAGCCGGCTCACGCGGCTGGCCCGCATCATGGGGCGCGATTTCCACGACAATGCCGCCAAGGTGGAGACGTCGCGCGAAAGCGTGACACTCAGCGGCTATGCGGGATTGCCCACCTATAATCGCGCCAATGCTCAGATGCAGTTCCTGTTCGTCAATGGCCGTCCGGTCCGCGACAAGCTTTTGATCGGGGCGGTCAGGGGCGCCTATGCCGATTTCCTGGCGCGCGACCGCCACCCGGCGCTGGCCTTGTTCCTGGAATGCGATCCGGCTTTCGTGGACGTGAATGTCCATCCCGCCAAGACGGAAGTGCGCTTCCGCGACGCGGGTCTGGTGCGGGGCCTGATCGTGGGGGCCTTGAAACATACGCTGGCCCAGGCCGGTCACCGCGCCTCGACCACGGTGGCGGGCGCCGCCCTGTCGGCCTTCCAACGGCAATCGCCGGATTTCGTACCGTCCTTCCAGCCGCCGGCTTATCGCTCCGGATCTCATTCGCCCGGCCTGCGCGAACCGTCTTCGTTGTTCGCGGGGGGCACCGCGCTTTCGGCGCGCGTGGAAGAAGCGCCGCTCATCGACACGCCCGTGCCGGAGACACCGCTGGGCCTGGCTCGTGCGCAGCTGCACGAAACCTATGTGGTGGCGCAGACCGCCGACGGCATCGTGATCGTCGATCAGCATGCCGCCCATGAAAGACTGGTCTATGAGCGGATGAAGAAGGCATTGGCCGATGGCGGCATCGCGCGCCAGCCCTTGCTGATCCCCGAAGTGGTGGAGCTGGATCCCGCCGAAGTGACGCGAGTCACCGCCCGCGCCGCAGAACTGGCCGAACTGGGTCTAGTAGTGGAAGCCTTCGGTCCCGACGCGGTGATGGTGCGCGAAGTCCCTGCCATGCTGGGCAAGCTGGACCTCAAAGGTCTGATCCGTGACCTGGCCGACGAAATCGCGGAAACCGGCAATGCCCTGTCGCTGAAGGAGCGGCTGGAGGAGGTGTCCGGCACTTTGGCCTGTCACATGAGCGTGCGGGCAGGGCGGCGCCTCAACGCCGACGAGATGAACGCGCTTCTGCGCGAGATGGAAGCCACGCCCCATTCCGGACAATGCAATCACGGCCGCCCCACTTATGTGGAGCTGAAGTTGGCGGATATCGAAAGATTATTTGGCCGGCGTTAAAAACGCGATTTCAGTGTCGCCGTAATCGCGGATATCGAGCCGCTCGAATCCTTCCGCATCGAAGCTTTCGCCTTTGGACGTTTCCACAACCAGCAAGCTTCGCGCTGCAAGCCAGCCGCCTTCACGCAGACTCTTCAGGGCGGGCGCGATCAGATTTTTGCGATAGGGCGGATCGAGAAATACCAGATCGAATGGTCCGCCCGCGCCCGCGCCCAGCGGGCCCAGATCGGTGGCGTCGCGCCGCCAGATCTTGGTCGCGCCGGTCAGCCCCAGAGCTTCGATATTCTCCCGCTGCAGCGCCCGGCTCTCGGCGGAATCGTCCACCAGAAGGCAGAAGCGGGCGCCGCGCGACAGAGCTTCGATCCCCAGCGCGCCGGTGCCGGCGAACAGGTCAGCCACCGCCGCGTTTTCCACGCTAAAACCGATGTTGAAATCGCGGTGCTCCAGGATATTGAAAATCGCCTGGCGCGTCCGATCTGATGTAGGCCGCACACGGGCATCGTCCGGTGCGACAAGCCGCCGTCCGCCCAGTTTTCCGCCAGTAACCCTCATGCCGGCATGCCTATCGCCTTGTAACCATTTGCCTTCACCTAGCGAAAAACCGGTCAAACGGATATAGGTCCGCCATGAAAAAACTGCTGATCCTACTTGGTCTTCTGGCCGCGACTCCGGTTTGGGCGCAAGGCATCGACGAATTGCCCAAGGTCCATGCCCGGCTGGTGGCTGAAGACCTGGCGGTCCCGCCCGGCGGCAGCATCACCGTGGCGCTGGAAGAGGACATCCGCGAAGGCTGGCACACTTACTGGATCAATCCCGGCGATGCCGGCGCTCCCAGCGAAATCAAATGGACCTTGCCGCAAGGTTGGAGCGCGGGCGCCATTCAATGGCCCACGCCCAAGCGCCTGCCGGTCGGTCCGCTGATGGATTACGGCTATGAGGGCAAGCTCTGGCTGATGCAGAAGCTCACCGTGCCGGCCGATGCCAAAGCCGGCGACACGGTTACGCTGAAAGCGGCGACCTACTGGCTGGTGTGCAAGGATATCTGCGTTCCCGAAGAGGCCGCGCTGACGCTTCCCATCAAGATCGGCCCGGCGGCGCCCGATCCGGCCGTGGCGAAAGATTTCGCCGCCGCACGCAATCTTCTGCCGGTCGCCTCGCCCTGGAAGCTGAATTACGCGCTGTCGAAAAATCTGGACCTCTATGCCGACGCGCCGGCGCTGGCGGCGGCCCATCCGGTCGAAGCGGATTTCTTTCCCGACAAGCCGGGCATCGTCAAAGGCGCAGAGCCGCAGAAGATGGGCTTCACCAAGGACGGACTGGTCTTGAGGCTTTCGCCGGGAGACAAGGCCTTAGGCATGACGGGCGCACTGACCGGCGTGCTGGTGCTAAAATCCTCCGACGGTTCGATCCAGGCGCTGACGGTGGATGCGCCCTCAGGTCCGGTGCCCGATGCATTCGGCGCGGGTGGCGTGAGCGGCGAAGCGGCGGGCGGCATCACGCTTTGGGCCGCGATCCTTTTCGCCTTCCTGGGCGGGATCATTCTCAACGCCATGCCCTGCGTGCTGCCGATCCTGGCGATGAAGGCCCTGGCCTTGGCCGGACATGGCGGCGGCCGGCACCACGAAGCGGCGCGCGAAGGCTTTGCCTATAGCGCGGGCGCCATTCTCAGCTTCCTGATCTTTGGCCTGGTAATCGTCCTGCTCCGCCAGGGCGGTGCCAGCGTGGGTTGGGGCTTCCAATTGCAGGAGCCCATCGCGGTGGCGGGCTTCGCCCTGTTGATCTTTGCCGTGGGCCTGAATTTGTCGGGCGTGTTTGAAGTGGGCTCGATCACGATGGGCGACAGCCTGGCGCAGCGGTCCGGCCCCTTCGGCGCTTTCTTCACGGGCGTGCTGGCGGTGGCCGTGGCGGCGCCTTGCACGGCGCCCTTCATGGCGGCGGCGCTGGGTTTTGCCCTGACGCAGAGCGTAACCTCGGCGATGCTGATCTTCTTCGGCCTGGGTGTGGGCTTTGCGCTCCCTTTCCTGATCCTGGGCGTGTGGCCGAAGGCGCTGGCCTTCATCCCCAAACCGGGGCCCTGGATGCTGAAGTTGAAACAGTTCCTGGCTTTTCCGATGTATGGCGCGGCCGCCTGGCTGGTCTGGGTGCTGGCGCAGGAAACCGGCGCCAATGGCGTCGCCATCGTGCTGGCGGCCTTTGTGATCTTTGCATTGGCGGCCTGGCTGTGGACGGTGACGCGTGATCTTTCCGTGAGCGGACGTTGGGCCGGCACAGTGGCCGCGCTGCTGGTGCTGCTGACCAGTCTTTACGGCATCTCGATGTTGCGCGGAGAAGGTGCGCCGCCACCGGCCACCAGCGCCACCGCCAATGCCAAGCCCTTCACCCCGGAACGGCTGGCATCCCTGCGTGCCAGCGGCAAGCCGGTGTTCGTGGACGCCACCGCCGCCTGGTGCATCACCTGCCTGGTCAACGAGAAAGCGGTGCTGTCGCAGCCGGGCATCAAGACCGCCTTTGCCGACCGCAAGGTCGAATATCTGATCGCAGACTGGACCAACCGCAACGACACCATCACCAAGATGCTGAGCGACAATGGCCGCTCCGGGGTTCCGCTTTATCTCTATTACGCGCCCGGCGCCGACAAGCCGGTGATCCTGCCCCAGATCCTCACCGAAGCCGGCGTCCTGGACGCGATGAAGGGCTAAGGAATTTTCATCTCACACGGAATTTCTCCCCTGCGCGTGTAGCGCTGGCAGGGGGAGATGTCTCTGAGCGCTTGCGCGAAAGAGACGGTGGGGGTCAATATTTATCCGGCGTCTTCGCGCCGCCTTCTTTCACTTTCTTTTCGGCGTCTTTCACTTCAGGCGAACTGCTGGAAGGAGGGTCGCTTTCGCGTGACACGGGAGCGCCCACGATATGATTGCCGCCGGAGAAGGACGGCGGATCGCTGGCGGGGAAGGAATCTTCCATCTGCCGGTCGATCTTTTCTTCTTTGCTGGCGGCGGGTTTGGCGGTGGACAGATGCTCCGGAATTTTCGGACCGGGCGTGGGATGGGTCGCGGTCATGGGATGCTCCTTATACGGACGTTGTGAATAGGTGCGGGAAGAGCCCGGTCAACCCGACCAGGATCAGGTAGATCGCGATCAGGTAGTTCAGCAGCCGGGGCAGAATCAGGATCAGAATTCCGAAGATCAGCGCCACCAGCGGTTGCAAGGTGATGATATCGACATGCATGACCGGTCCTTTCGGGGCGTTCCAAATCCTTAAGGCAACGCGTGAACCCCGGTTCCGGTCCCGCCCGCCCGGTAAGGCACGGATTTTCCCCGGTTTTGCGCAGTCGCGACGAAAAGCGTAAGAATCGGCGGGTCCGAAAATCGAAGGGGTTGGGAATGTCCGCCATCGGAAAAGCCGAAGCCATGACGGGAACGTCACGGCGCGAATTCCTGAAGGTCAGCCTGGCGGCCGGCGGCGGATTGTTGTTCGCCTTCCCCGTGGGCCGCGCGATGGCGCAAGCACCCGCCAAATACGTGCTGCGTCCCGAAGCCTTCGTCCGCATCGACCCGAACGGGCATGTGACCTTGATCATCCCGCAGGAGGAAATGGGGCAGGGCGTCTACACCTCCCTGGCGCAGCTTCTGGCCGATGAGCTGGATGTCGGCTTCGACCGGGTCACCGCGGAAGCGGCGGGGCCCAGTGACACGATTTACGGTTCGCCCATGGGCGGCGGGCAGGGCACGGGCGGCTCGACCTCGATCCGCGCCTTCTACACCGCCTTGCGCCAGGTGGGCGCCAGCGCCCGCGCCATGCTGGTGCAGGCCGCCGCCGCGCAATGGAAGGTCGCGCCCGCTTCGCTGCGCACGGAAAATGGCGAAGTGATCGACGACGCGGGCAATCGCAGGCTCGCTTATGGCGTCTTGGCGCCCGCGGCGGCCAAGCTGCCCGCGCCGCAAAATCCCACGCTCAAGGCCGACAAGGACTTCAAGCTGATCGGCAAGTCGGTCAAGCGGCTGGATACACCGGACAAGGTCAACGGCAAGGCTCAATATGGCATCGATGTCCGCATGCCGGACCTGAAGGTCGCGACGTTGATGGCTTCGCCCGTGGTGGGCGGCAAGGTCGCCGGTGTCGATCAGGCGGCGGCCTTGAAAGTGCCTGGCGCGCGCCAGGTGGTGGTGCTGGACGATATCGTGGCGGTGGTGGGCGACCATTATTGGGCGGCGAAGCAGGGCTTGGCGGCGGCGGCGCCGCGCTGGAACGACGGCCCCAACGGCACGCGCAATTCCCGTCAGATCATGGAAGAGCTTGAAGTGGCCAGCCGCAAGGGCGTGGTCGCCAAAAAGGAAGGCGATGCTGACAAGGGGCTTGCGAAAGACGCGCGGGTCGATGCCGCTTATCAGGTGCCGTTCCTGGCGCATGCGCCGATGGAGCCTTTGAATTTTACCGTTCACGTCAAACCGGGCGCCTGTGAGATGTGGGGCGGCAGCCAGGTTCAGGCCACGGCGCAGGCCGCGGCGGCCAAGGTCCTGGGCATCGCGCAGGACAAGGTGGTGTTTCACAATTACATCCTGGGCGGCGGTTTCGGCCGCCGGCTGGACACCGACATGGTGGAAAAAGCCGTGCGGGTCGCGCAGAAAGTCGAAGGCCCGGTCAAAGTGATCTGGAGCCGCGAAGAGGACATGCATCAGGACATGTATCGTCCGGCCTACCGCAATGTGATGTCCGCATCCGTGAATGCCGATGGCAAGATCACCGGCTGGATGCACCGCGTCTCGGGCGGCTCGGTCCTTTTGCGCATGTTCGGTCCCTTGAAGAACGGCATCGACATGGACGCCTTGGATGGCGCCACCGAAATGCCTTACGACGTGGCGGACCAGCGCATCGAATATTCACCGGCCGAGCCGCGGGCCTTGCGCGTGGGCTGGTGGCGGGGCGTGGGTCCCAACAACACCGTCTTCGCCATCGAAAGCATGATGGACGAGTTGGCGAAAAAAGCCGGCAAGGACCCGATCGCGTTCCGCCTGGCCCATCTGAAGCAGAAAAATCCCCGCTTGCGGGCCGCGCTGGAACGGGTGGCGCGCGAGTCCAACTGGGATCAGGCTTTGCCGGCGCGTCATGGCCGGGGCGTCTGCGCCCAGTTCGCGTTCGGCACCTACATGGCGACCGTCGCGGAAGTCGAAGTCATGAGCGACGGCACTGTCCGTGTCCGCCGCATGACCTCGGTGGTGGACGCCGGGCGGGTGGTCAATCCCGACACCTTGAAATCTCAGGTGCAGGGCGGGCTGATCTTCGGCCTTACGGCGGCGCTTCATGGCAATATCACGGTGGAAAACGGCCGGGTGCAGCAGAATAATTTCAACGACTATCGCATGATGCGGATCAACGAGACGCCCGCCATCGATGTGCACATCATCCAGAGCAGCGAAGCGCCGGGCGGGATCGGCGAACCGGGCTGTACCGCCGGGCCGCCCTCCCTGATCAACGCCATTGCCGCCGCCACCAATATCCGCATCCGCCAATTGCCGGTGGACCGTGACATTCTCGCCGGGCGCCGCAGCGTATGAGTGAAACACGCACTCTAAGTCATACGCTGCAGTCCCGGCATGTCGCCATGATCTCGCTGGGCGGGATCATCGGCGCGGGACTTTTCGTGGGCTCCAGCGCAGCGATCGCGTCCATCGGTCCGGCCGTGATCTTCTGTTATGTCCTGGCGGGCATCCTGATCCTGTTCACCATGCGCATGCTGGGCGAATTGGCGGTGGCCAATCCGGGCATCGGCTTTTTCACCGACTATGCCCGCAAAGTCCTGGGTCATCCCTTCGGTTTCGTGGGCGGGTGGCTCTATTGGTATTTCTGGATGATCGTGGTCGCGGTCGAGGCCATCGCCGGGGCCATCATCATCGCCCAATGGATCGCGGCTCCGGTGTGGCTGATCGGGCTGGTGCTTCTGGTCTGCCTGACCGGCGTCAATCTGATGTCGGCGCGCTCCTATGGCGAATTCGAATTCTGGTTTTCGTCCATCAAAGTGGCGGCGATCATCGCCTTCATCCTGATCACCGGGTCCTATGTCCTGGGCCTGACGCCGGGGCATAGCGCCGATATTTCCCCTTTGACCGCGTTCGGCGGCTTCGCGCCGCACGGCATCGTATCGGTGCTGGCGGGCGTGGTGACGGTGATCTTTTCGTTGACGGGGGCCGAGATCACCACCGTCGCGGCCGCGGAATCCAAGGAGCCGGCAAAGGCGATTGCCTCCATGTCCACCACCCTGACGGTGCGTGTGGTGCTGTTCTATGTGCTGTCGATCTTCTTCATCGTCGCGGCCGTGAACTGGACCACCATCAAGCCGGGACAGTCGCCCTTCATCGCGGCCTTGACCCTGATCGGCATTCCCGGTTCGGCGATGGTGATGAACATCATCGTGCTGACGGCGGTGCTGTCCTGTCTCAATTCCGGGCTCTATGTCACCTCGCGCGCGCTGTTCGCGCTGGCGGCGCATGGCGATGCGCCCAAGAGCCTCACCGTTCTGAACAGCCGGAACGTGCCCGCACGCGCCATTCTGGTCGGCACGGCGTTCGGTTATGCCGCGATGATCGCATCCGTGGTGTCGCCCACCGTCGTGTTCACCTTCCTGGTCAATGCATCGGGCACGGCGATGCTGTTTCTTTACGGGATGATCGGTGTCGCCCAGATTCGCTATCGAAGCGGTTTGCCCGCGGATGAGGCGGCGCGGCTGTCGCTCAAAATGTGGCTTTTCCCTGCGCTCAGCTATTTCACCGTCGCCGGCATCATGGCGGTTCTGATCGCGGTGGGCATGATACCGGATCTGCGCAGTCAACTGACCGCTACGACAATGTTCATGGTCTTTCTGTTCGCATTCTATTTCCTGTTCCGCCGGGGCCGCTATGTCGCGGCGGAAGCGAGCCAGGCCTGACCGGTAAGCGGGGCCGTCCCGCCGAAATCGTTCTGGCCCAGGACAATCGCACAGGCGGTATTTCCTATTGGCAGGCCCGGGATCACCAAAGCGTCGCCGACCGCTTCGGCGTCAGCCTGGCGGAATATATTCACGCTCTGTTCGGCCTAATGCTGCAGAGGCGGCCCCGCCATGTCCTGATGATCGGCTGTGCCGGGGGCACCTTGGCCACGATGTTGTCCCGAGCGGGGATCCTTGTGAGCCTGGTGGACATCGATCCTTTGTCGTTTGAGATCGCGCGGCGCTATTTCCATATGCCCGAGGACGTGAATTGCCATGTGCGGGACGGGGCGGATTTTCTGCGCCGGACCAAGACGCGCTACGATGCCGTCATTCTGGATGCCTTCGCGGATACCATCATTCCGCCACATCTGCTCACGAGCGGTTTTTTCCGGTTGGTGAAATCGCGGCTGAATCGGGGCGGGGTCTTCCTGGTCAATATCGTGGTCCGGGACGATGACGATCCGGCCCCCGACAGGATCGCCCGAACCATGCGCAAAGCCTGGCGGCAGGTGCGGCTTCTGGATGCCGATGGTTTTGTGAACCGCAATGCCGTGGCCATGGGCGGCGCGGTGAAGGGCCTGGAACGCCCCCGCCTCCTGATGAAGCCCGCCCATGGCAGCCGCGCCTTGGAGAAATCCCTGGCCCAGCTTTGCTTCCGTCCGCTCAGGCGGGCGCAAACCTAGTCCATTTGCCGGCCAGATATGTCGGCTGGGTCCCATGCCTTTGGACCGCATCGGAGGCCGCTCAAAAGAGTGATGCGTTCGCGCGAAGATTGAGCCAGCATTATTCCGAAATCATGCGCCATGGGCAGGCCAGCCATTCCGGAATGGCCTCTAGGCGGACGATGGAGGCGTGCCTATCTGTCGTTCGACGATAACAGGAGGGGCCATGCTTTCCGTACCGACACTTGACGCACTGGTCCTTAGCGGTCTTTTCGGCGCCTCCGGCCTGTTGCACATGACCGGTCCTGGCTTCGTGCGCCGCGCCTATCGCAGCTGGGGCTTTCCCGGCAATGCCCATCGCGTCGTGGGAGTCCTGCAGATCCTGGCCGCGCTGTTTCTGTCCAATCCGGTCACCCGGATCTGGGGCGTGATTCTGGCGGGCTTCGTCATTTTCTTCGCCACCGTGGCCCTGCTCAACCGTGGCAAATATGCTTATTCGGTGCCCGGCCTCATCTTGATGCTGGCCTTGGTCCCCGCCAGCCTTGCCGGCCCGCTTTAAACCAGCCTGACGGTCGCCGAGAGAAGGCGTGCGCGATCCGCGGACGGGCCGGCCAGGATTTCGATCTCTCCCGGCTCGAATAGCGGCTCCAGATCGGGGCCTGGAAAACGAAGCTCCCGCGCCGCCAGGCTGAAGGTCACGGTGCCGCTTTCGCCGGGCTCGAGCATGACGCGGCTGAAGCCTTTCAATTCCATCGGGCGGCTGATGCTGGCGACCTTGTCGCGCGCGAACAGGAACACGGTTTCGCCGGCTCCATGCTGGCCCCGATTGGCCAGGGTGATGGAAACCGTGAAGCTATCGGCTTCTCCCGCCTTGTCCGGCGTCGCCTGCAACCCAGTATAGACGAAATCCCCATAGGTCAGGCCGTGACCGAACGGAAACAGGGGCTCATTGGGCACATCCAGATATTTGCTGGTGTAATGATCCCCGGGATTGGCGGGACGTCCGGTGGGACGCTCGCCGAAAAAGAGGGGGATCTGGCCCACGGCGCGCGGCCAGCTGACCGGCGTGCGTCCCGACGGCGAGGCGCGGCCGGTCAGGAGATCCGCCAGCGCATTGCCGGCTTCGCATCCCGGCGCCCAGGCCGCCAGCACGGCATCGGCACGGGCGACGAGATCCGGCACCACCAGCGGACGGCCGGAAAACAGGATGGCGATCACTTTCTTGGCTCCGGCCCTGGCCAGGACGGCATCGACCAGCGCGGCCTGCTTGCCCGGCAGCCCCGGATGGGCGCGGCTGCAGGCTTCTCCGCTCATGGCCGCGGATTCGCCCAGGCACAGCAATATCGCGTCCGCCTCATCGCAGAGCGCCGCCGCCGCCGCGATGCCGCTTTCGTCGTCGCTTTCGATATCGACACCGGGCGCATAAAGGATCGACCGATGCGGCAAGGCAAAGCGCAGCCCCGCAAGTGCGCTGACGCAATCGTTCGCCATGCCTGCCGCGGACCAGCAGCCGCGCATCTCGCCGGCCGCGTCGGCAAGCGGACCGATCACGGCCAGGCGCCCTTCGCCCAGAGGCAATGCGGCGCCATCATTCTTCAAGAGCACGATGGAGCGGGTGGCGGCTTCGCGCGCCAGCTGGCGTCGGGCGGCCAGAACCGTGGCGCTTTCCGTGCCGCCCCGGCGATACGGATCGTCGAACAGGCCGAGCTGTTCCTTGAGGATAAGAACGCGACGCACGGATGCATCGATATCCGCCATCGCCACCAGGCCGCGCTCCAGCGCCGCCGGCAAGCCGTCATGATAGGCGTTCGCCATCATGTCGATATCAATGCCCGCCTTAAGTGCCAGCGCCGCCGCCTCCACCAGATCGGCCGCCACGCCATGGTGAATCAGTTCGGCAATGGCGTTGTAATCGCTGACGAGTACGCCATCGAAACCCAGCTTGCCGCGCAGATGATCCTTGAGCAGCCCCCGATGGGCGCTGAGCGGAACGCCGTCGATGGAACTGAAGGCGGGCATGATGGTGGCGACGCCCGCGCCCAGGGCCGCCTCGAAAGGCGGCAGATAGATCTCACGCAAGGCGCGCTGCGTCACGTCGGTCGACGCATAGTCGCGCCCCGCCGTCGGCGCGCCATAAGCGCAATAGTGCTTGGCGCAAGCCGCCAACGTGTCGGCGCCGTCGAGCCGGCCGCCTTGAAAGCCTTTCACTTTGGCCCGCGCCATCGCCTGGCCGACATAAGGATCTTCGCCGGGACCCTCGGCGATCCGGCCCCAGCGGGGATCGCGCGCCACATCCAGCATCGGCGCAAAGGTCAAATGCAGGCCGTCGGCCGCGCCTTCCTTGGCGGCTTCGCGCGCGGTGGCTTCCCACAGAACCGGATCGAAGGCGGCAGTTTCGCCCAGCGGAATGGGAAAGATCGTGCGGTGGCCATGAATAATGTCCAGCCCCAGCAGCAGGGGAATTTTGAGTCTGCTCCCCAGCGCCAGGCGCTGGGCGGCGCGCGTTTTGTCGGTTCCGACAAGATTAAGAACATTACCGATGGCGCCGGACGCGATGCCCGCATCCAGGCCGGTTCGCATCACCGCCCCGGTCACGGCGGAATCGCCGGTTGCCATCGTCATCTGGCCCAGCTTTTCCGTCAGGGTCATGGCGGCGATGAGGGAATCAATGCGGCTCAAGGCATGTCTCCTTTTCAGGCACCATAGCGGGACGGGGCGTTTTTTCTATCCCGTTTCGCCTGCCATAATGGCAAGGTCGCGTCATGTATCTGGACCATCCGCGGGACGATTCGGACGACAAGGGGGCCGGGCTGCTGGCGCAGCTGGGCATGATGATCCGTGCCCTGTTCGCCTCTTCAGTGCGCAACACGCTTTTCCTGCTGGGCGGCCTGATCTTCATGGTCATCGTCGCCACCGCCTATGGCCAGATCCGGCTCAATCGCTGGAACCAGCCTTTCTATGATGCCCTGGCCCGGCATGATTTTCGCGGTTTCATGATGCAGCTGGGCGTGTTCTGCATCATCGCTGGCGGGCTGCTGGTGCTGAATGTGGTCCAGCGCTGGCTGGCCGAGATGCTCAAGCTCAAATTGCGCGAAGGCCTGGTCCAGGATCTGGTGGGCGAATGGCTGAAGCCGCATCGCGCCTTCCGCCTGGCCAAGGTGGGGCTGGTGGGCGTCAATCCGGATCAACGGATGCATGAGGATGCCCGCCATTTGACGGAGCTGTCTTCCGATCTTGGCGTGCAGTTGCTGCAATCTTCGATCCTGCTCGCCACCTTCACCAACATCCTCTGGAATATATCGGGCAGTTTCGCTTTTCATGTCGACGGCCGGAATTATGCCATTCCCGGCTATATGGTGTGGGCGGCGATCATCTATGCCGGATCCGGTTCCATGCTGAGCTATTGGGTGGGACGCGGACTGATCCGCCGCAACGCCAATCGCTATCAGCGCGAATCCGAATTGCGGACTTCGCTCAACCGGGTCAATGAGCATATCGACCGGGTCGAGCGGCAAGGGAACGAAAGAGAAGCGCTGGCCCGCATCAATCTGGATCTCAAGAATGTACTCGGCACGATGCGCAGCCTGGTGACGGGCCTGACGGAACTGACCTGGGTGACCGCGGGATATGGATGGCTCACCTTGGTCGCGCCGATCCTGGTGGCGGCGCCGGCTTATTTTTCGGGAACGCTCACCTTCGGAGGCCTGATGATGGCGGCGGGCGCCTTCAACCAGATGCAATCATCATTGCGCTGGTTCGTGGATAATTTTTCCACCATCGCGGACTGGCGGGCGACCCTGCTCAGGGTGGCCGATTTCCGCCGTGCGCTGATCGAATGCGATGCGATTCCGCCGGCCGCCGTGCCCAAGCCGCGGGCCGAGGCATGATGGCTTCTCCCGCCGAGCTTCTGAAGCTGGATGACGAAGCCTTGCTGGAAGCAGTGGCGCGCCAGACTTTCCGCTTTTTCTGGGAAGGCGCCGAACCCGCCAGCCTGATGGCGCGCGACCGGACCATGACTGACAAGGACCCGCCCGACGATCTGGTCGCGGTCGGCGGCACCGGGTTCGGCGCGATGACCTTGGTGGTCGCGGTGGAACGCGGCTGGGTAACGCGCGCCGATGCACTATTCCGGCTCGATCACATGCTTGGGGTTTTGGAACAGGGCGAACGCCATCACGGTGCCTATCCTCATTTCCTCCATGGCCGCACCGGAAAGACCATTCCCTTCGGCCCCAAGGATGATGGCGGCGATCTGGTGGAAACGGCGCTTCTGATGATGGGATTGCTGGCGGCGCGCCAGTATTTTCTGGAAGAGGCCGCTACCGCCGCACGCATCACCGCGCTTTTCGATGCCGTGGAATGGGATTTCTACCGGCGGGGCGAGAATGTCCTTTACTGGCATTGGAGCCCCAACCATGGCTGGGCGATGAACCATTCCATACGCGGCTGGAACGAGACGTTGATCGTCTATGTCCTGGCGGCGGGCGCCCGGCGGCATGGCATCGATGCCGCGGTTTACGAGCAGGGGTTCTGCGAAAGCGCCGATTACTGGAACGGCAAGCGGTATGGCGGCGTCATCTTGCCGCTGGGTCCGGAAGGCGGAGGACCGCTTTTCTTCGCGCATTATTCCTTTTGCGGCCTCGATCCGCATGGGCTTGCGGACTCCCATGCCGATTACTGGCAGCAAAATGTGGCTCAGGTGACAGCCAACCGGGCGTATTGCATCGCCAATCCGGGCGGCTTCAAGGGTTATGGCCCGGATTGCTGGGGCCTGACCGCCAGCGACGATCCGTCGGGCTATGACGCGCATGCGCCGGGCAACGACAATGGCACCATCTCGCCCACCGCGGCGCTGGCAAGTTTTCCTTATGCGCCGCAGGCGTCGATGGCGGTGTTGCGTCATTTCCTGTCCGCGCATGGCGACAAGATCTGGGGCCGCTTCGGTTTCACCGACGCCTTCAATGAAACGCGGGACTGGTGGGCCAAGACCTTCCTGGCCATCGACCAGGGTCCGATTGTGGTGATGATGGAGAATTACCGCACCGGCCTGTTGTGGAAGCTTTTCATGGCGGCGCCGGAAGTGCGGGCGGGGTTGAAGAAACTGGGCTTTGCGAGGCCGGGCGTGTGAGCAGCCTCGAACAATGGATCGCCCGCGAACGGGATCATGCGGCGGAGATGATGCTGAAGAGCATTTCGCCCGTCAATATCGTCAAGACGCGGCCCCATTTCGGGCAGACGATTAGGCCGCGGCCGGGCTCGGTGGTGGCTTCACCGGTCCTGGCGGCCTATGACCCCGATCCCGATTATTTTTTCCATTGGTATCGCGACAGCGCGGCGGTGATCGATGCCTTGCGCCTGCTCAGGGCCGATCTGCCCGAGGCCGATAGCCTGTTCCAGGATTTCGTGCGCTTCAGCCTCGATCTGGAGACATTGGACGGACGCCGCGCGAAACCCGATTGGCGTGACGCCGCGGCACCGGATTTCGCTCGCTTCCTGCGCAAGGATCTGGATGCCGCGCACGGTACGGCGATTGCGGCCGAAACCAGGGTCAATCCGGACGGCACATTGGATATCACCGATTGGCCGCGGCCCCAGCATGACGGTCCGGCGCTGCGCGCCCTCACTTTGATGCGCTGGGGCGCGGAAGGCGATGCCGCGACCCTGGTCCGCCACGATCTTGCCTTCGTGCTGGTCCATGCGCGCCGGCCTTGTTTCGACATCTGGGAAGAAGAGTTCGGCCTGCACGTCTATACGCTGCGCGTTTCGGCGGCGGCGCTGAAAGACGGCGCGATATGGCTTGCGGCGCGCGGCGCGCATGTGGATGCCGAGCGATGTGGCGCCGAGGCGGCCGTGATCGAAGCCATGCTGGACGAATTTTGGATGGAGGGCGCGGCCTATATCCGCTCGCGCAAGGTCGAAGGTGGTGCGCCAGAAAAGCTATTGGATTGCGCCGTCATCCTGGCCGCCAATCATGCCGGCATGACGGACGCGCGCCATGCCGCGACCTTGGCACGGCTGGAGGCGTTGTTCGACGCCAGCTATGCCATCAACCGGAACCGTCCATCCGGCTGGGCGCCGGCGCTGGGGCGTTACGCGGGTGACAAATATTATTCCGGCGGCGCCTATTATTTTTCGACCCTGGGTGCGGCGGAATTCTGCTACCGCAGCGGTGACCGCGACCGCGGCGACGCTTATCTGGAAACCGTCAGGGCCTTTACGCCGCCAACGGGCGATCTGTCGGAGCAATTCGACCAGACCACCGGCGCGCAGACATCGGCAAGACATCTGGCCTGGAGTTATGCGGCTTTTCTGACCGCTGTTGCGGCGCGGCAGGGCCGGTAACGATTGCGTCCAATTTGTGGCCCTTTGTTACAATTGATGCTGCCTTAATTGCGCCATTGCCCCTCAGCCCAATGACGCGCGCCATGGTCCTGCCGCAGGTTCATGCTTTTCTGGAATGGTAATGAATAGGGAAGACAGTCCGATCTTGGAGAATCATGGCGACACGCCAATGCTTCAGGATGGCCGCAAACTATTCAGTGGTGGTCTCCAGCCGGGCCAGCGGCGGGGCCGGCCGCTCGCCTGGGCCGTCAGCGTGGCGGCGCATGTGCTGGTGTTCACGGCGCTGCTGTGGCCCCGTACGGAGCGTCCCGCCGCGCGAGAGGTGCCTTCGTCCCTGTCGATCACCTTCGTGAATCTCTCCAAGCCGGAGCCGCCAGGCCCGCCGGACGACGCCAAGCTCAAAGCCGGCGATCCGGAGCCGTCCACGCAACCGGTGCTGCTGCAGCCGACCGCGCCCGCGCCGGTCAAATCCATCACCGTAACGACCGTGCCGGACACATCGGACCTTTTGAGCGCGTCTCAGATCGCGGGCGCGACCGGGGTCGAGGATGATGGTGCTGGCGGCGGGGGCGGCGGCGGGGAATGCGACACGGCGAAGCTGGTGCAGCGGGCGCTCCGGCGCGATCCCTTGGTGCGCAATGCGGTGATCGGCGCCAACCGGCTGGGCAAGTCGGTAATGTTGTGGAACGGAGACTGGGTGCGTTCGGGCGAGGAAGAGGGCAAGGGCCTCTCGGCCGTGCGCGAAGCGATTATCTGGGACCTGGCGTTCGCGCCGGAAGCCTGCCGCCATAAGCGCGAGCATGGACTGATCCTGCTGTCACTGGCGGACGGAACCACGCGCTTCGCCATTGGCACGAGCGAATGGCGTTGGTCGGATCTGTTGGGATTGGAAGCAGCCCGCGCGGGCCGCTGAGAGAAACGAGGGGGCCGGCCTGGCTATTCAGGCGCGGCCCCGTCGGTATCAGGACATCACGATCAGAACGACGCGGCGATTCTGGGCCCGGTTGGCGCGGGTCTTGTTATCCGTCACCGGATCCTTCTTGCCGTAGGAGATGGTCGACATGCGATTCAGCGGCACGCCATGCTGGTTCATGAACAGACGCACGGCTTCGGCCCGCTGCTCGCCCAGCTTCTGGTTGGTCGCGTCGGATCCACGCGAATCCGTGTGACCCTGGATTTCCAAATAGACGTTGCGGTTGTCGTTCTTCAGCTTCTCCGCAAAGTCAGTCAGACGTTGCGTGGCTTCCGGCGACAGCTTGGCGCTATCGACCGGAAACTTCACCGAATCGTCGGACAGAACCATGGAATAGAGGAATTTGCCTTCGGCCAGCTTGCCGGCGGCGGTGGCGCGATCGAGTGCTTCCTTGGTTGCCTGATCCAGCTGGGTCAGATGGGCTTCGTGCCGATCGACCTGGCCTTGCGTGGCCTGCACCTTGGCGTCCACGGCAGCCACATGCTCGTTCACGTAATCTTTGGTCGCGCAGCCGCCAAGACTGAAAGCGCTGACGGCGATGGCGGTGAAAATGGCGGGTTTCATTATTTGCATTGGTAGTCCCTCTTGTCGGCCCTGCGGCATGGATATTCGCCGTGCGGCATGGAGTGTCAGCCTGAGCATACAGTGTGGCGGAAATGGGATGTTTTTTGGGGGCAAATAGGGTGTTTGTTGCAACGGTGTGGCAGGGCGGAGACTTGTTAACAGGTGAGTCGCAAACATGTTCGCGCGACCATCATCATGCCGTTTACGCAGTGCAGCAATCGACGGCTGAAATGGATGTGTTTGCCTGACAACACTTTTCACGGCATTCCACCTATGCTGGCGGCGTTCAAATGCCCGGTTCCCCGCGCGCAAATTTTCGCTATCTTGCTTTCATGCAGGGGCGGCAGTTTTCCAACGACAATGACATTGCGCGCGTAGGCCGTAAATTTCTCGATCTGTCGCTGCCGAAGCCGGAATGGACCCACACGGCTCATTTCGCGGTGACCCTTTGGCTGATGCGCCACCGCCCCGATATTGATCTGGAAGAAAAAATGCCCGGGCTCATTCGGGCCTTCAACGAGGCCACCGGCACGCCCAATACCGATACGGGCGGATATCACGAAACCATAACCCAGGCTTCATTGGGTGTGGCGCGGATATTCTTGGCCTCGGCGCCGGCAAGGCCGCTTCATGAAGTTCTGGACAGGTTGCTGGTTTCGCCCTTGGGCGATTCCAAATGGCTGCTGACCTATTGGAGCCGGGAGCGGCTCTTCTCGGTCGAAGCGCGGCGGGGCTGGCTGGCGCCGGATCTCAAGCCCCTGGTCTACGATGAGATCGCGCCGACGTGAAATGCGCATTTTGACAGTCGGCCTGTCGCGGCGATTTTCGCGCCTTCCTATATAAGCCGTCACAAGGAAGGCCCCATGCTGCATTACAGTCTCGCGCACTGGTCCGAATTTTTCGCCGCCGCCTTGCTGCTCAATCTGGCGCCGGGCCCGGACCTGGCGTTCATCCTGGGCCACACCGCGCGCGGCGGAACGCGGCACGGGTTGGCGGCGATGCTGGGCGTCTGGGCGGGCGTGCTTTGCCACATCACCTTCGCGGTGGTGGGGCTTTCCGCGTTGATCGCGGCATCGGCCGAAGCCTTCGCCATCGTCAAATGGATCGGTGTCGGATACCTGCTCTGGCTGGGCGTTCAGGCCCTGCGCTCCAAGGGCGGATTTCTGGCCGATTCCGGACCGCATGCTCCCGTCAGCCTGGGGCGGGTTTTCGGGCAGGGCATGCTGGTCAATCTTCTCAATCCCAAAGTCGCGATCTTTTTCCTGGCGTTTCTGCCGCAATTCCTGGTGGCGGGCGCGGGCCCGGTATGGCTGCAGCTTCTGCTCCATGGCGTGCTGGTCATCGCCGTCGCGGGACTGATCGAACCGCCCTTGGTGTTTTTCGGCGGCCGCGTGACCGCCAGGCTTCGCGCCAGCGATCGCCTGTCCCGCTGGCTGGATCGCGCGCTGGGCGGCATGCTGATCGGGCTGGGACTGAAACTGGCGGCGATGCGGCGATAGCTCACCAGCCGCGAAAACGGGGCCAGACAGCGGACACCGAATTGTCCGGTTCGATCAGATGATACTGGTCATGCTGCGCGGCCGTTGCGCAGGCATGGTTCGGCAGGATGCGCACCCGGTCCCCGACTTTGAGATCGGGAATATTGGCGCCGGAGCCGGGCCGGGCGGCGAGAATGCCATGCTCCTGGTTGGCCTTGAGCACCACCAGGTCGCGGTAAGGCTGGCCATCTGCATCGCAGACCAGGCCGTAATAATGATCGACCGCTTGGTCCGCCGTGCCGCGATCCGCGGACAGCGCCATCCAGCCCGCATCGGTGATGATCCAGTTCTTGTCGCGCTGATGGCCGATCACGGTGGCAAGAACGCTGAGAGCGATATCGCCGATCCCGCAGACGCCGATGCCCGCCTGAACCAGGTCGAAGAACATGTAGACACCCGCGCGCACTTCCGTGATGCCGTCATAAGATCTGGCACTGAGCGCGGTGGGCGTGGAGCCGACGCTGACCGCAGGGCATGAAAGTCCGGCAGTGCGCAAAGTCTCGGCCGCCTCCAGAATGCGGACCCGTTCTGATTCGGCCGCCGCCGCCAGCGCGCCGGCGTCATGCAGATTATAGCTCTCGCCGGAATGACACATCACGCCCTGCAGTGTCGCGCCGCCGTCCGCAAGCAGCCGTCCAATCCGGATCAGCGTGTCGCGATTGTTCCATCGCACCCCGGAGCGGTGATCGTCGACATCGATCTCGATCAGCACGGGCAGGGCATCGCCGGACTGTTTGGCATGGACCGCCACGGCTTCGGCGGTCTCCACGGAATCCAGGATGATTTTCAGATCGATGCCCCGGCGGCTGAGCGCGGTGACCAGGGGAAGCTTCTGCGGGCTGATGCAAACGGCGTAAAGCAGGTCGGTGATGCCGGCGGCGCCGAACATCTCCGCTTCCTTCAGGGTCGAAACCGTGGCCGGCCCCGGCGGCGAGCCCAGCACGAAAGCCGCCGCATCGAGAGATTTTGCGGTTTTCAAATGCGGGCGAATCGATACGCCAAGACCGGCGGCCTGGGCACGCATCCGTGCCGCGTTGTGCGTCAGCCGGGCGCGGTCGAGCAACAGGGAAGGAGTGGAAAGCGAGCCGATCTTGGTTTGCGCGGTCATGCCGGTTTTGCGTCCCATTATCCGAGGGTCACGTTATTTGCCATAGCGGCTCAAATAAAGTCTATTTCCGGCCGTCAGGACGGGGATGCGATCCATGAAAATCCGCGGCACCATGGTGTTGGCACTGGCCGTTGTGCTCCCCTTATCCACGGCGACGGCGCAAAGTCCTTCGGTCCCGTTGCGGCCATCGCATCCGGTTCTTCTTCATGCCCAGCGCCTGCTCGATGTCGCGGGCGGCCATATCGTCAGCCCCGGCGAAATTTTGGTGGAGGGCGACCGGATCACGGCGGTTGGAGCCAAGCTTGAGCGTCCGGCGAACGCCGAAGTGATCGATCTGGGTGACACGACCTTGATGCCGGGCCTGATCGACGCGCATGTGCATCTGTTCCTGCATCCCGGCGCAGAGGACCTGCAGACCGTGCAGGAATCGGAATCGCAGCGGACAATTCTGGCCACTCTGGCCGCCAGGGACGATCTGATGGCGGGATTCACCGCCGAACGCGACATGGGCAGCGAAGGGGCGGGCTCCGCGGACACCTCCGTGCGCAACGCCATCGACAAGGGCCTTATCCCCGGTCCCCGGATGCGGGTCAGCGGCAATGCCATCAGCATTCTGGGCGGCCATGAGGACGCGATCCGCTACAATCCCGCCCAACATGTGCTGCCCAATGCGGATTACGCCAACAGCGCCGATCAACTGGTCACCGTCATCCGCCAGCAGCACAAGGACGGGTCGGATTTCGTCAAGATCTATGAGACTGGCGCGGATACCATGCGCGGCGGGGAATTCCATACGCCCTATCAATATACCCAAGCGGAGTTGAAGGCCGCGATCGGCGAAGCGGCCCGCCTGGAGACCAATGTCGGCGTGCATGCCCAGGGCGAGCCGGGCACCTTATATGCCGCTGAGGCTGGCGTGGCTTCCATCGATCACGCCACCCAGCTCAGCGATCAGACCATGCAGCTGATGAAGCGGAAGCATATTCCGGCGGTGCCGACCTTCGTGATTTTCGAGTATTTCGCCGACCATGCGGCGACGCCGGAAGCGGGCGTGCGCGAGCATGCGATGCTCGATTACAAGATCCGCGAATTTAAAAAGCAGGTGGCCGCCGGAATTCCTTTCGCGGTCGGTTCCGATGTGGGGCCTTTCCCCCATGGCACCCAGGCCCGTGAATTCGAACTGATGGTGAAATACGGCATGACCCCGCTGGCGGTGCTGCAGGCGGATTATCTCAACGGGGCGCAGATTCTGCGCTGGCAGGGCCAGATCGGCGAGCTCAAACCCGGCTATTTCGCCGACATAGTCGCGGTGCCCGGCAATCCCTTGAACGACATCACGGCGGTGGAGCACGTCTCCTTCGTGATGAAAGGCGGCGTGGTCTATCGCAAATAGCGGCTCAGCCGATCAGTTTGCCGACCGCGCCGCCGATCAGACCAGTGACCGCCGACGCCGCCGTGCCCATGACGAGGATCATCGGCGGCACATCGCCCAGCACTGTCGATACCGCGATGCCGAGGATCGCGCAGAGACCTCCCGCCAAGGCGCCGCCACCCAACGCGCCGCCCCAGCCGGAATGTGCCATGCGGGCATAGACCAGACCCGCCACCAGCGAGAAGAACATGCCGCCGATGGCAAAACCTTTTTCGCGTATCGCAGGAACATAGTGGCCGATCAAGACCATGGCCAACTGCAACGCCAGGCCGATGGCGGTGGCGAGGATGAGACTATCCTTGTTCATGGCATGCCCCCCGACATGATCACGGCAAAATCGTGCGCTCCGGCTGACCGCCTGTCAACGGCCTCTGTCAAGGGCCGTCAAAGCTCCATCAAATCCCGCCCGATCACCAGCCGGCCCTGGAAATGGGGGCGCACGGCGTCATACCAGACCTGGTCTGGGATAATGGGCGGGCCGCCCGGCACCAGATGCGAGAGGACCAGGGTTTTCACCCCGGCTTCGGTGGCGATGCGGCCGACATCTTCAGTGCTGGTGTGGCTGGCGATGAGATGCTTGCGCAAGGTCGTGGCGTTCGCTTCGCGCGCGATCAGCTGCTCGATCGCCGGCAGATACATCACTTCATGCACCAGTACATCGGCGCCTTTGGCCAGGCGGATCAGATTTTCGGACGGTCTGGTGTCGCCGGAAATCACGATGGAGCGGTCGGGGCAGTCGAAGCGATAGGCAAAGGCCGGTTTGACCAGGGGATGTTCCACCAGGGCGGCGGTGACCTTCACATTTTTGTCCTGCATCACCGGCCCGTCGCCGCTGATTTCGTGAACGTCGATCAGGTTTTTCAGGGGCGGGCGGCCTTCATCCGCCATGCGGGTCCTGATGTCGTAATCATTCATTTCCAGGAAAAGCCGCGTCATTTCCTTCAGCGGCGGCGGTCCATAGGTGCCGACTTTTGTCGCCAGCGTGGTGGCCCAGCTCAACCAGATCAGATTGCCATAATCGGCATTATGGTCGGAATGCTGGTGGGTGATGAAGACATTGCGCAGCGAGGAAACCGGAACACCCGCCAGCACCATCTGCCGGGCAACGCCGTTGCCGCAATCGATCACATAGGCATCGCCATTGACGACGATCACTTGTGACGGCGCGGCACGGTCCGGTTTGGGCGTAGGACCGCCGCCGGTTCCCAGCAGAATCAGGCGCGACTTGTTTTTCGCGTCAGGCGGCCCGTCCGCCGCCAAGGCCTGGCGCGAGGCCAACAGCGCCGCACCCATGCCTAAGAATTTGCGCCGTGTTGTCGTCATCGCCTGCTGCGCCCTTCCAGTTCCGCCGCCAGACTCTGGTCGCCATAGACATTCTTTAAGGCTTCGGTGATGGCCGCGGTGGAAACCGACACGGTACGATTGACGCGTTCGTCGAAGCCGAACGCTCCGCCCAGGCTTTCGATATTGCCGTCGAAGGCGGCGCCGACCACTTCGCCTTTGGGGGTGACGATAGGCGATCCGGAATTGCCGCCGATGATGTCGTTGGTGCTGACGAAATTCATAACCGTATTGGGATTGACCTTGGATTGGGCGGTCTGCCAGCGCGGCGCCAGCTCGAAGGGGAATTGTCCCGTGGCGCGTTCCCACAACCCTCTATAGTAAGTGAAGGAGGGAACGGTGACGCCATTGTCCGTCCAGCCCTGCACCTTGCCGTAGGACAGCCTGAGGGTGAAGGTCGCGTCCGGATAGACATTGGTGCCGTAGATCGCAAAGCGCGCGCGGGCGATCTTCTGGGCGGCGCGGTCGGTGGGACCGGACACGCGTTCCTCATATTGCTTGCGGATGGCGCGGCTGGCTTCGTCGGTGGCCAGCACGAATTTGATCATGGGATCGTCAGACGCTTGGATGGCCGCCATGCCGCCATCCCACAAGGCCTTGCGCATAGCGGGATCGCCCAGCTTGGACTGGGCGAGGCGCTTGGACAGTGTTTCCGGCGAATCCTTGCCCAGGAAGATCTTGGTGCCGGGCGCGTCGGCGGTGAGGTTTTCGCGCAGCTTGGACAGCCAATATTCCAGCACCGCCTGCTCCAGTTCCGGATAGACCGGCTGTGGATCCAGCAGGGTCTTGCTGAGAAGCGCCAGCCGGCTGTCGGTATAGGCGGGCAGCCGCTCGCCATTCGGCTTGGTCTTTTCGGCGGCGGCGCGCACCAGGGCGCGGCCGAAGCGATAGAGGTCCGAACCGATGCCGGCGCGCGCTTCCATCATCGAATTGGAGAGATACAGCGCGCGATAATCCGCCTGTGCCTTGGCGATGTCGGCCCAGGGATCGCCGATCTCGGCCGCGAGCGCCGGATTGGCGGCGACCTTGGCCTTAAGATCATTATCCGCGGCGCGCTTGGCGGCGATCAGTGACGGATCGACCAAGGCTTTTTCCTCGCCGTGGAAAACCTTGAAGCTGTTCTCGATGCCGAACAAAAATTCGTTGGCGATGCGGGCATGTTCGTCGCTCTCCGACGAAAAGCGGATCAGCCGGCCCCTCAATTCCGAAAACTGGATCAGGGTTTCGGGCAAAGCCAGGTCGCGCAGGCTCTCCAGCTGATCGGCGGTGAGAAGCCGCTGGGTGGAGCCTGGGTTGCCCGACACGAAGACCGCCTCGCCGTCCTTGGGCGCGGACGTGCTCCAGACCAGATGATCCGGCGTTTTCACCGGCTTGCCGTCCTCGTAAAGCCGCACGAAGGAGCAATCCAGATCGTAGCGGGGAAAGTTGAAATTATCCGGATCGCCGCCGAAGAAAGCAGTCATGCCTTCCGGCGCGAACACCAGACGGACATCGGTATACTTGCGGTACGTGTAAAGCTTGTATTGGCCGCCCTGGTAAAGCGTGACCACCTGGCATTGGAATTTGTCTTCCTTGCCGGCGCAGCCCGATTTTTCGACCGCGGCGATCTCCGCGTCGCGGGCGCGCACGAAGTCCTGGCCGTTTTTGCCGGCGGCAGCCTTGGTGACGCGGTCGGTAACGTCGCTGATGCCGGACAGGACATCGGCCTGCATGCCGGAGCAGAGCTTCTCGTCCTCGCGCTTGGCGACCTGGAACCCGTCCTTCACATAATCAGTGGTGGCGTTGGAAAGCTGCTGGGCGCAATCGCGCACGCAATGATGGTTGGTAAGCACCAGGCCATCGGGCGTGACGATGGAAGCGGAGCAGCCGGTGGAGAGGCGCACCGACGCATTGCGCACGCGGTCGAGCCATTTCTGATCGATCTTCAGATTGTATTTCTGGTTGACCGCCGCGACCGGGAAATTGTCGAAAGTCCACATGCCTTCATCGGCGAAGGCGCCCGTCGCGGACAGGCAAAGCAGAAGGGCGGAGGCCGGAACTATCAGTCGGTGCATGGGGCGGTCTCGCATTGAGAAGCGCCCTTAGTGGAACTCAAGCCTAGGCTGTTTTCAATCCCCGTGGCGATCCGATCAGGGGACGAAAGCGCGCGCCGGATATGCCTTAACGGCAGGCGGCGCGCGCTCTCGCATCAGACCAGCTGCTGGGCAACATGAACTGCCATGCCGAAGGCGGAAGTTGCGAATGCGAGCGCCAAGGCCGCATGCAGGAAATTGCTGATCAATTCATCTGTTTTGAAAAATGTCATTGGAATTTTCCTTTTCGCCGGATGATGAAAGTCAAATCAGATGCGAAACGATGCGGGCGGTGATGCCGATCAGCGGCAGAGCGAAGGGGATCGCCATCGCGGCATGCAGGAAGTTGCTCAGATATTCTTCGTTGAAGATAGACATTGTCGCTGCTCCTTGGTTCGCGCCGCCGTAATTGGCGACGAACAATAGATAGGATGTTTGGAGCGCGAGCGGCGTAAGGTGTTCGGCAGCGAAGTGAAAAAGAATTGTAAGAAGCGGCGTCAGGCGCCGCGCACCGTGCCCATGATGCGGCCCGCCAGGACGTGAATGGCATCCTGATCGGCCGGGCGGCCGAGCTGGCCGGATTGCAGAAAGGCGATCTCGCTTTCGATGGCGGTCTCGCTGGCGCCGAATCTGATCCGCGCCACCAGTTGATGCGCGAAGGCTTCCAGCTCGGCCCGCGATGCATCCTGCGGCAGGTCCAGCGTCATCCACAAAAGGCCGGCCACCACTTCGTCCAGAATGTCGGAACGGGGATTGAATCGGGTTTTGTGGGCATGCGCCGGGGGCGCCGGGCGAACGGCGCGAAGGGCTTGCACGGTGACCCGGATATTCATGCTAGGAAGGCTAGACGCCTTGGCGCCGGCATGGGGTAAAGTGTTCGCCAGCAATCTGTAAAGAATGTGAAAAGCCTGCTGACAAAGCCCTTTTGCAAGCGCAGCATTATTGTTCCTGCAGGAGATGATTTTGCACGTCCTTCTTGTCGATGACGACACCGCGCTCAGCGAGATGTTGACCGAGTATCTGGCGGGCGAAGGCATCCGCACGACCGCGGCCTTCAACGGTCCCGACGGGGCCGCGGCCGCGCTTTCTGGCCAGTTCGATGTCGTGGTCCTGGACGTGATGCTGCCGGGGATGGATGGCAATGAAGTGCTGCGCCACATCCGCCGCGCCAGCGAAATCCCCGTCATCATGCTCACCGCCAAAGGCGGCGACGTGGACCGGGTGGTAGGCCTGGAAATGGGCGCCGACGATTATATCGCCAAACCCTATTTCCCCCGCGAGCTGGTTGCGCGCCTTCGGGCCGTGACGCGGCGCCAACGCGATACCGCCCCCGCCACCGCCCTGAAAAGCGGCCAGTTGGAATTGTCTCCGGGCAAGCGGGAGGTGAGCTGGGCGGGCAAGCCTTTCGAGCTGACCACATCGGAATTCGATCTCCTGGAAAGCCTGATGCGGGCCGGCGAAATGGTATCCAGCAAAGAGGAACTGTCGTTGAAGGTTCTGGGGCGTCCGCGCGAAATCTATGACCGCAGCGTCGATGTCCATGTCAGCAATCTGCGCAAGAAGCTGGGGACTTGCAGCAATGGCGAGATCGAGATCGAAACCATTCGCGGTGTCGGTTACCGGTTGAGGTTGCGTCCATGAAGCGTCGGTTGTTCTGGAAGATTCTGGTCGGTTTCTGGCTGACCTTCATCATCATCACCCAGGGTATCTGGCTGATGTTCACCCTGCTGAGGCCGGACCAGGACGTTTCTTACATGCGCGCCTTTGCGCGGATGTCGGTGGCGGCCGCGGCCGCATCGATCCAGCAGGGCGGGCCCCAGGCGCTGACGGACGAACAGAAAGCCTGGCCCGAAGATTGGCGCGCCCGGATCCAGGTTCAGCCGGTGGACAGTCCCATGAACAAGCGAGCGCCCATCGCCAGCCAGACCGTGAGCGCGCCGGACGGGGCAGGCTATCGGGTCTCCTATTACCCGCAGCGCGGATCGCGCAATCACGGCATTTTCGGCATTCCAATGGAAGTTGTGATCGTGGTGGTGGTGGGAGGCCTGGGCTTCAGCGCCATCCTGGCATGGTACCTGACCCAGCCGATCCAGCGCATGCAGATCGGGTTCGGGCGTCTGGCGCAAGGCAATTTCGCCACCCGGCTGGGGCCAGCGATGGGCCGGCGGCGGGACGAAATCGCCGACCTGGCGCACGATTTCGACAAGATGGCGGTCCGGCTGGAAGAATTGGTCGCCGCGCGAGACCGGCTCCTGGCGGATGTGAGCCACGAATTGCGCACGCCGCTGGCCAGGCTCAATCTGGCGATAGGGCTGGCGAAACAGGATCCGTCCAAAATGGCCACCTCGCTGGACCGCATCAATAGCGAGGCGGCCAAGCTGGACGAAATGGTGGGCGAACTTCTCACCCTGGCGAAGCTGGAAAGCGGTCAAAGCCGAGGCGAGGATTATTTCGATTTCGCGGAAATCGTGAAGGCCGTGGTCCAGGATGCGCGCTTCGAGGCGTCCGGCAAAGGCGTTGATGTTTTATTGAACATCGATCCCGATGACGAAAGCGTCGAATGGATCACGCGCGGCAGTGGACGGCTGGTTGCCCGCGCGATCGAGAATATCGTCCGCAATGCGGTGCGCTATTCCTCGGAGGGCGGAAAGGTCAGCGCCACGCTTCGCCGCGATGGCGACCGGTTCAATCTCAAGGTCACGGACGAGGGGCCGGGAATACCCGAAGAGGCGATGGCCAGTCTTTTCATGCCGTTCGGAATGTCCGCCGATGGGTTCGGTTTCGGGCTCGGCCTGGCGATCGCCCAGCGCGCGATGGCGGTTCATGGCGGCTCGATTTCCGCCCGCAATCGTCAACCCAAGGGATTGGAGATGGCGGTCACTTTGCCGGCCGCCGTCGAGCATGGCTGAAACTGTGCGCGCATTTTTCCGGCTGGCATCGAATTCCGGGAATGTTGCAAAGCAATATCGCAGCTGCGAATAATTTTTCGGCCGCTCGCGGAATGTTTTCACCGGCACCGTCGCGATTGCATTCGTCTCGAAAAAACGTGGTGCAAGCTTTGTCCAAGTCTGGTCAGGCTTTGTCCAAGTCTTGAGACTTTTGCCTCTTCCGTCCGCCTGCTAAGACCGAAACATCAGTCTTTTTTGGGGGATTCCATGCGTCTCAGCTTCGTCCTGCCGCTCATTCTCGGCGCCAGCGCCTTGGCCATCATGCCGAGCATCGCGCAAGCCCCCACGATCCACGCACCTCAGACCAAAACCATCACGGTGCATGAAGGCACCTCGATGGCGGTCTCGGTTTCGCCGGACGGCAAGATGCTGGCGATCGATCTGCAAGGCGCGATCTATGTGATGCCGGTCGGCGGCGGCCAGGCCAAGCGCCTGGGCGATATCTTCAACGACGCGCACCAGCCGCAATGGTCGCCGGACAGCAAGAGCATCATCTATTTCGCCTATCGCGACGGCGGCTACGACCTTTGGCAGATCAATGCCGACGGCACCAATCAGCGCATGGTCACCGAAGGCACGTTCGACGACCGCGAACCGATCTTCAGCCATGACGGAAGCAAGATCGCTTTCTCGTCCGACCGCGGCGATCCCTTGGGCAGCAACAACAATATCTGGGTGATGGACGTAAAGAGCGGCGCCATGACCCAGCTCACGACCAATCCCGCCGAAGATGTGATGCCGGCCTGGTCGGCGGACGACAAGGAAGTGATCTTCACCTCCAGCCGCGACACCTACAAAACCCTGTGGGCCGTCAATGTCGAAACCAAGGTGGAGCGCAAGATCGCCGATTCCGACGGCAATATCGCGGCCGCCTCGATGGGTCCCGACGGCCAGCTGGTCTATCAATCCTCGGTCGGCAACGACAGCCAGCTCAATTACAGCGGCAAGTCGATCAGCGGGAAAGAAGTCGTATTCCCCTTCCGTCCCAGCTGGGTGTCGAAGAACGAGTTCTTCTATGTCGCGGACGGCAAAATCAAGCGCCGCACCTTGGGCGGCGGCGTCAAGGACGTTCCCTTCAGCGTCAATCTGGAAATCACCCCGCCGCGCGACACCTATGTCCGCGCCAAGCGCGATTTCGACAGCCAGACGCCGCGCAAAGCGCTTGGCATCATGCGTCCGGTCCTGTCACCCGACGCCAAGCAGGTTGCCTTCTCCGCCTTGGGCGATCTCTGGCTGGCGCCCGTGACCGGCGGCAAGCCGCAGAACCTGACCAATGACGCTTCGTACGATCTGGACCCCACCTGGTCGCCGGATGGCCGTTATCTGGCCTGGTCCACCGACCGCGCCGGCGGCCTGCTGCAGATCTGGATCCGCGACATGCAGACCGGCCAGATGCGCCAGCTCACCCACATCACCACCCAGCCGACCTCGCTGCAATTTTCGCCCGACGGCAAGCGCATCGCCTTCGTCAATGTCGATGCCATGTGGCGCGGCGCCAGCGTGGCGGTGGCCGATGTCGCCACCGGCGATGTGAAGATCATTCACAAGTCGATCTTCGCGCCCGGCACGCCGACCTGGTCGCCGGACGGCAAGCGCATCGCGCTGGCCATGGTTGCGCCTTACAACCGCAAATACCGCGAAGGCACCAATCAGGTGCTGACCATGTCGTCCACCGGCAATGAGGCGGACGATGCGACGGACGACAAATGGTTCGCGCCCCAGCCCAACATGTCGATCGACAGCCGCGGCTGGAATGGACCGTCCTGGTCGCCCGACGGCACCCACATGCTGGGAATTTATGAAGGCCAGCTGGCGATCTGGCCGGTTTCGCCTCTCACGGGCGAGCCGCAGGGGCCGGTGCGCCACTTGACCAGCGAGATCGCCTACAATCCCAACTGGGCGGGCGACAATCGCCATGTCCTTTATCAAGCCAACGACAATATCCGCGTGATGGATATCGAAACTGGCGAGACCAAGACCGTTCCGCTGGACCTCACTTACACGGCCTATGTGCCCAAAGGCAGCATGACCATCCATGTGGGCAAGCTGGTGGATGGCATCTCCAAGACCGCCCGCAACGACATGGACATCGAGATCGAGGGCAACCGGATCAAGAGTGTGAAGCCGCATGTCGCGGGCCGCGCCGCCACCATCGAAGCGCCCGATCTGGTCGCCATGCCGGGCCTGATCGAAAATCACAGCCATCGGCAAAGCGATTTCGGTGAGCAGCAGGGCCGCAACTTCCTGGCCTATGGCATCACCTCGCTGCGCACCCCGGGTGGTTTGCCGTATGAAGCCGTGGAGGATCGTGAAGCCGGCGATGCCGGTGTGCGCATCCAGCCGCGTATCTTCTCCACCGGTCATCTGATGGAATGGAAGCGGACCTATTACAAAATGGGCACCGCGATCTCGTCCAACGCCCATCTGATGCGGGAACTGGAGCGGGCTCACATTCTGGGTTTCGACCTGTTCAAGTCTTATGTCCGCATGCCGGACATCCAGCAGAAGATGATCGTGGACTATGCCCACAGCGTGGGCGAGCCGGTCACCACACACGAAATCTATCCTGCCGCCTTCGACGGGATGGACAGCGTCGAGCACACCACGGCCACCAGCCGCCGTGGCTATTCGCCCAAGGCCACCTTCAATCACGCCTATGAAGACGTGATCCAGATCGTGGGGCAAAATCACATCAATATGACGCCGATGATCTTCAGCGGCATGCGCGATCTGATCACGGCGCATCCCGAACTGAAGAACGACCCGCGTGTCGCCATGGATCCGCCCTGGCTCCAGAACCAGATCAAGAACTATGACAACCTCATGGGCGGTTTCCTGCCCCGGAAGGATCCGGGCACGCCCAAGATGGTGATGGACCTGTTCAAGGCCGGCGCCACCATCACGGCGGGCACGGACGAGCCGGAGGGCATGTTCCTGCACTCGGAAATGGAGACCTATGCCCGTTACGGGATGAAGCCCTATGACATCCTGCGCACGGCGACCGTCAATACGGCGGCGATGCTCAATCTGGATGCGGGCAGCATCGAGCCCGGCAAGCTGGCGGATATCGTGCTGGTCAAAGGCAACCCGCTGGACGACATACACAACACCTTCAACGTCCAGCATGTGATCTTCAACGGCCGCCACTTCACGATCGAAGATCTGATCTCCGGCAAGGCCAAGAACGCGCCCCGCTAGAAAATACCAAGGACGTAAAAAGCAAAACCCACGGATGAGAAAATCATCCGTGGGTTTATTTATGCCAGCAACATCAAAGCGCGGGCGGCGCTAGTTGCTTTTGGGCTTTTCCCGGTACATGCGCGGGGACTGGCCCATCGCCTTGGTGAAAAAGCGCGAGAAATAGGCCGGATCGTTGAAGCCCAGATAATAGGCGGTCTGGGCAATGGTCATGGTGGAATTGAGAAGCGCCCTTTGCGCTTCCAAAAGGATGCGTTGCTGGATCAGCTGATTCGGAAGCATGCCGGTGACCATCAAACTGGCCTCGCGCAGCCGCGTCTGGGTTACGCCCAGAGTGGCCGCGTACTGGGCCAAGGTCATGTTGTCTCTGTAATGCTGTTCGATAAGTTCCCGCAGGCGGGTCACCAGGGTCGCGGCGGCCTTGGGATGTGCCGCCTGGATGGCGCGGGAATGCTCCAGAGCCCGCGCGCACTGCACCAGAATGCTCAGAAGGTGGGAGTCGGCGGCGGCGGTGTGCGCCACATCGGACCCCGCCAGTTCGTGCGCCAGACGGGCCAGGGGCCAGGTCAGCTGCTCCGAAACCAGGGGAACCACCACGGGGGCCGCGAAAAGCATGGCAAAATCGCGTTCCCGCGCCACCAGGCTCTGAAGATAGGAGGCCGAAATGGTCAGCGCCATGCCGCTGGCGTTCAATTCGAACTGGAAATTATGGGCTTCGCCCGCCGGGATGATGACCGCGCAGGGGGCCGCGAACCGGATGATCCCGCTCTGGGTCATGACCGTTCCCCGCCCATGGGCGATATGGAACATATAGTTCAGATCGTCGTCGATGCTGGCCCAGCAACAGGCAGGGCTGATGAGCCCCATGGGCATCAGGGGCAAGTGGCGCTCGACAATGACCGGTTGGGCACTCGAGTACATGGATGAGGACTCCCAGCCCTACATTAACTCCACAAAAGTCCAACTTTATCCATATTTTGTCCATCGTCAAAAGCTCGTTTTCTGACCTAAACCTATAGCCAGAAAATAAAAATGCGCGTGTTGCATATTGCACGCGCAACTGTGGATCTGGACGGCAACAGTCAGCACAGGGGGGCGCATCGATGGCTTGTTTGCCATGCCAATTGCAGGGGCACCGCACCGGCGAAAAGCCGGCCTTCCGGTGGCTCGTCCTGCCGTCTGCCGTTTTAAATACTTCGGAACTGGAATCGCATCAGCTTGTGAACCGCTGACCAAAGCGGCCTGTGTTAACGCTTACTAACTATCGGGGAACACCATGAATTTCACGACGTCTTTCGCGCCGAAAATTTCGTCCCGGCTGCTGCTGTCCAGCGCGGCTCTGCCGATGCTTCTGGCTTCGTCCGCGGCTTTCGCGCAGAGCGCTCCCGCAGCGCCGCCCGCCGGCGAAACGGTCGTCGTCACCGGTTCGCTGATCGCGCGCCCCGATTACAACACCGCCACCCCCACCGTGTCGGTCACGTCCGATACCTTGAAGCAGAGCGGTCAGATCGCGTTGGAAGCGGGCCTGAAGGACTTGCCGCAATTTTCCACCTCGACCGGCGGCTCGGGTCCGTTCATCGGCGGCAGCGGCCAGCGCAATGTCAGCATGCGCGGCCTGGGTCCCCAGCGTAACCTGGTGTTGCTGGATGGCCGCCGCATGCTTCCGTCCAATTCCGACGGCACGGTCGACATCAATCAGCTGCCTGCCGGCATCGTCGGCAATGTGGAAATCATCACCGGCGGCGCGTCGGCGGTTTATGGTTCGGACGCCGTGTCGGGCGTCGTGAACTTCAAGACCAAGCGCCCGGCCGATGGCCTGCAGGTGAGCAGCAGCTACGGCACCACCGAAGCTTATGGCGGCAGCACCTTCGACGTGAACGCCATCGGCGGCATCAACACGGCGGACGGCAAGGGCAACATCACCGTGGCGGTGGAATATACCCATGTCGCGCATGTGAATTGGGCCGCTATTCCTTTCCTGCAGTCCAGCCATGCGGGCGTGACCCCGCTGGTGCAGGGCCAATATGTGGGCGGCACCAATGCTCCGACCCAGGCCGCGATCAACACCTATTTCGCGCAGTTCGGCGCTCCGGCCGGTTCAATTTCCCCGACCGGCTCCGGCGGCTTCGGTTTCAATCCGGACGGCAGCCTGTTCAATGTCGGCCCGAACAAGGGCACCATCTACAACTATCAGGGCATCACGGATGCCTTGGGCCGTCCGCTCAACGACATCTATCAAGGTTCGGTGCGCAACCGCAGCTATTACTTCCGCGGCACCCAGAACCCGCTGGAACGCTGGTCCAGCTTCGTCAAGGGCGATTGGGCGCTGAACAACAATATCCATTTCTTCGGCCAGGCGCTATACACCAATTATAATTCGATCGTGCAGAGCGATGCGACCGTGACCAGCGCCACGCAGATTCCGACGGTGCCGCTGTCCAACCCGTTCTTGGCGAGCCTTCTCGCGGCCAATCCTGGCGTAAAAGCTCTGCTGGATTCGCGTACTGGGCCGACCATCAATGGCGTGCTGGCCAAAGATCAGCCCATCCAGATCAACAAGCGCTTCCTGGGCCTGGGTGGCTATCGTACGGCCACCAACGCCAACAACATTTATCAGTTCATCGCGGGCCTGAACGGCGTCCTGGGCGACTCCATGACCTGGGATGTCTATGCCAGCCATGGTCAGACCCTGAACTCCTATTCCAGCACGGGTGCGGTGCGTTTCAGCATCGTCCAACAGATGCTGAACGCCGCGGATGGTGGCGCCAGCATGTGCGCCGGCGGCTTCAATCCCTTCGGCAACAACCAGTCTTCGGCGGCTTGCACCGCGCTTGCGGCGCCGGAATTCGTCAACCGGGTTGCGGTTACCCAGGACGTGTTGAATGCCGACATCCAGGGCACGGCCTTTGCGTTGCCTGCGGGCGACGTAAAGTTCGCCTTGGGCGCCGACTACCGCAACATCTCCTTCAACTTCAAACCCGATGCGGCGGTGCAGACGGGCGACCCCTTCACCTTCAATCCGCAGGCCCCGACCCAAGGTGCTTCGGCTGTGCGTGAAGTGTTTGGCGAATTGCTGATCCCGGTGATCAAGGACGTGCCCTTCTTCCAGAGCGTGAATTTGGATATCGCGGCCCGTTATTCCGACTATGTCCTGTCGGGCGGCACCAACACCTATAAAGGCGACATCGACTGGGCGGTGATGGATGGCTTCCGCCTGCGCGGCGGTTACGAACGCGCGGTCCGTGCGCCGTCGGTGAACGAATTGTTTTCCGGCAATTCGACCTATTACGCCAACCGCACGGTTCAGGCTTCGACCCCGCCCGGCGCCGGCGACCCCTGCGACGTGCGTCTGCGGGGTGGCAACGCGCAACTCCTGGCGCTCTGTCAGGCGACCGGTCTGAATCCATTGATCGCGCCCACCTACCAGACCAACGACAACCAGGTGCCCGCGATCAATTCTGGTAATGTCAACTTGCGCCCGGAAAAGGCAGATACCTTCACCGGCGGCATGGTCTATCAGCCGGAAATCGACAGCCCCTGGTTCCAGAACGCTTCGATCTCGGTCGACTATTACAATATCCGGGTGCGGGATGCGATTTCGTCGCTCGACTTCAACACCCTGGTGAGCAAGTGCTACAATCTGGATGGCTCCAACCCGAGCTACTCGGCCAGCAATTTCTATTGCCAGTTCATCAACCGCAGCTCCAGCAACGGTCAGATGGTCAATGTGCGCACGCCCTTCGCCAATACGGGCGGCTACAAGACCTCGGGTATCGACCTGGAAATGAACTGGCTGACCGATATCGGCGAAGCCACGGGTTGGGGTCCGGACGCCGGCACGATGAGCTTCGACATCGTCGGCAACTATCTCAACAGCTTCAAGCAGCAGATCCTGCCCGGCTCGCCGTGGCAGGAATTGGGCGAAACCAACACGGGCGGCAGCGTCAATTCCACCGCCACGCTTGGGCCATTCCCCAAATATCAGAGCAACACCCGGGTCACCTATCACAACTTCGGCGCGGATGTCAGTTTGCGCTGGCGTATGATCGGCGGCATGCGGGATAGTTCGGTGGTCGCAAATCCGAAGACCACCGTGCCGGGACAGGGCGTGGCCAATTACTTCGACCTGACCTTGGGTTACTCGCTGCCGGATACCGGATCGCGCTTCAATCTGGTCGTGAACAATTTGTTCGACCGCGATCCGTCTCAGGTAGGCATCAACGCGGGCAGCACCAACTCCGCTCTCTATACGGTGTTGGGACGCACCTATCTGTTCACCTACACCCAGGACTTCTAAGACTGAAAGCATGACGGCGCGGCGGGGCATTGCCATCTGAGCAATGTCCCGCCGCGATCGGCTCTCCGCGGCAAGGAGACGGCATGGCAGACAAAGCAAATCCGGCGGCATTGGGACTGGTCGGTTTCGGTCTCACCACCATTCTCTTGAGCGCGGTCAATGCGGGTCTTCTGCCGGCCCATGGCGAGGCCGTTGTTCTGCCCCTGGCGCTGGCCTTTGGCGGTACGGCGCAGGTCATCGCCGGCATTATGGAGTTCATGACCGGCAACACTTTCGGCACCACGGCCTTCATCAGCTATGGCGCCTTCTGGTGGTGGTTCGCGTCGCTGGTTTTCCTGGGCGGCAATAAGCTGCTGGATCTGTCTGGCGCGGACAGCGCCATTGGTTTCGCCCTTGTTCTGTGGGGCGTGTTTACGTTGGGCTTGTGGGTCGCGACTTTTTATCTGACCCGCTTGCTGTTCTGCATTTTCCTCACCTTATGGATCGCGTTCTTCCTGTTGGGCTTTGGCGCCATGCTTGGCAATCCGATGCTGCATCAACTGGGCGGTTGGGTTGGTCTTCTGTGCGGCGCCATGGCCATGTATGGCAGCTTTGCTATCGTGACCAACGTAACCGTGGGGCGCGAGGTCGTGCCTGTCGGTTCCCGCAAATAATTGGTTCGAGTCGCAAGCTGCCATGACTGATCAAATCGTGCCTGTCTCTGGGGACTGGAAGAAGCGCGGGTATGTGAGTGCTTCGGATTACGGGA
>CALMGU010000085.1 GCA_937865685.1 uncultured Alphaproteobacteria bacterium
ACGCCGACAATGCCGCCGGGCGGCAGCTTGAAGTTCACATTCTCGTACAGCAGCCGGTCGCCATAGCCCTTGGCCAGATTTTCGGCCTCGATCACCACATCGCCCAGACGTTCGGCGACCGGGATCATGATCTGAGCGGTGGCAGCGCGCTGTTCCTGCGATTTGGCCACCAGCTCTTCATAGGAATTGATACGCGCCTTGGATTTGGCCTGACGCGCCTTGGGCGATTGCTTGATCCATTCGCGTTCGCGCGCGATGGTGCGCTTCTGCGCGGCTTCTTCGTTGGATTCCTGCTTCAGGCGCTTTTCCTGGATTTCCAGGAAGGACGAGTAATTGCCTTCATGGGGAATGCCCTTGCCACGGTCCAATTCCAGGATCCAGCTTGTGACATTGTCCAGGAAGTAGCGGTCATGGGTGACCAGAATGACGCAGCCCTTATAGTCGCGCAGCGTATGTTCAAGCCATTCCACGGACTCCGCGTCCAGATGGTTGGTGGGTTCGTCCAGGAGAAGAATATCCGGCGCATCCAGCAGCAAACGGCACAGCGCGACCCTGCGGCGCTCACCACCCGACAGCGTATCGACCTTGGCATCGGGATCGGGGCAGCGCAGCGCGTCCATCGCCTGATCGACCTGGCTGTCCAGATCCCACAGGCCCTGTGCTTCGATTTCGTCCTGAAGCTTGGCCATCTCGTCGGCGGCTTCGTCGGAGTAATTGGCCGCGATCTCGTTGAAGCGGTCGACCAGCGCCTGCTTCTTGGCGACACCTTCCATCACATTGCCGCGCACATCCTTGGTGGGATCGAGCTGCGGCTCCTGGCTGAGATAGCCCATGCGCACGCCGTCCGCGGCCCAGGCTTCGCCCGTGAATTCCTTGTCCATCCCGGCCATGATCTTCATCAGGGTGGATTTGCCCGCGCCATTGACGCCGACGATGCCGATCTTGGCGCCGGGATAGAAACTGAGCCAGATGTCCTTGAGGACCTGCTTGCCGCCGGGATAGGTCTTGGACAGACCTTTCATCACATAAACGAATTGCGGACCGGCCATCGGACATTCCTTGGAAAGCGGGAGGTGTGGGGCTTTTAACGAAGGTGGCGCATCATCGCAACGCGCCTGGTTACGCAAGATCAGAACTTGATCTTGGCGCGGCTCAAGAGCGAGACCGACGTGGCCCCGCTTTGCCCTTGATAGTTCATCTGGTAGGCGGCGTTGGTCTGCAAAGCCAAGGCGCCATCCAGGAAGCTGGTGACATATCCCAGCTGCAGGTCGGTTTCCTGGGTTTGGTTGGGGAACCGGTCGCCGCTGATGAAAGAGGGCGGCAGATCGCCGGACGCGGAAACCGCGCTGAAACTGTTATCCAGCATGCCCAGTGCTGGGCGCGAGAAGGAGAAGCCCAGCGCGTCTTCGCCAAACAGACCATGCTTGGCGATGGCGATGGAGTAGGACCGCGTATCCAGGGGCGGCGTCTGGCTGCGCTGATCGAGCTGGCTGAGCCCCTGGCTGTAGGATGCCGTCGTCACCCAGCCATTGCCGAATTTCAAGCGCGCCGTCATTTCCAGCGCATTCGTATCGATCCTTCCACCGGTCAGGTTGGAAGCCACGCCCAAATTTTGCTGGGTGTTGTGAAGCGCGGTGAGACCGAGATCCGCCCAGGGCGTGACATCCCAGGACGCACCCGCCAAAAGCGACTGGGAAAATCCATTGTCATAGGCCAGCGGCAGGCCAACAGAGACGGTTTCGAGCGCCAGCCGGTCGGTGCGGTCGCTCCACTGGGTCGCGCCCAGGCGAATGTGTAGATCCGAGGCCGGCATGTATGTGGCGCCGGCATAATGGCCATTGCCCGCCAGCCCCAGAAAACCGCTATCGGCGATCAGGGGCGATTGCACGCCGTCATAATTGCCGAACCGCTGCGAGAGATTCACATCGTATCCGGTATCGATGGCCAGATGGCCGCTGAGCGCGATGCTGGAGACGAAATGATGCGGCGTGGCCGCGGCGCCGAAGCTGGTGCTCAGGCGGATAGGGTCACCCGCCAAGGCGTCCTGGCCGATCCGATAGGCCGGTCCGCGCAACTCCGATTGCGAAAGCGTTGTGGCGGTGAAGGGTGCGATATTTTCCGTCGCGCCGAAGGCCGTTAGGCTGGGCGGGAGGCGCAAGTCCGCGGCACCAGCCTGGCCTGCGAAGGCAACAAGACCGGCCGCGACAAGTGCAGCCTGAAAACAGCGATACATACCCAGTCCTAACCCGGAAACCCGGAGTGGGCAAAAATACCAGAGAGAACACCCTATCCTCAAGAAAAGACCGCCCTTTCCCTGGTGTTTTTGGGTCACAGCAGGCGATTCCCGCGCGAAATTCCAAGGTTGGGACAGGCACCTTGTAATAAAATTGCGCGACGGTCTCCAATGTGAAAGATCCATAACATTTGGAAGCCGGTCAGGACGCGATAACGAGGAGCGGATTTTCCCATTCCCGGAACACCAGCGCGGCCGTGTTGCCGAAGAAAAGCTCATCTCCCGGGCGGGGACTGACTCCCATCACGATCAGGCCATGCCTGCTCCGGGCCTCCATCAAGATCGCTTCGGCGGCGGCGCGGCGTTTTGAAATTTGTGTCGAAAGACGCACGCCATAACGTTCAGCCAGCTGGACCATGTCCTTGAGCACACCTTCCTCGTGCGAACGGGTCCGCGAGCGTCCGTCGGTTTGAGAGACATAAAGTGCGTTCACCCGCGCGCCGGTGGCGCGGGCAAGCACAAAACTGACTTCGGCGGCGCGGCGCGACGCGGGCGAGCCGTTGACAGGCAACAGAATTTGCGTGCGCGAGGACAATTGCGGCATGGCTTTTCCGCCATAACCGGACAGCAACGCCAGCGGACCGTCGAAGCCCGCGGCGAGCTCGGCAATTTCCGGGGCGATATTGCCATCCCGGTCGCGACTTTCCTCCATGCCGATGAACAACAGATCATATCCCTTGCGCGCTTCGTCACGAACCACATCCGCCGGCTTGTCGAGGGGCAGACGGGTGGTGAGATGCACTTTTTCCGGATCGGGTTCGGCATCGTCCTTTCTGGTTTTCGCGGCGCTGGCCTTCGCGCCGGTCTTGAGTTCCCTGGCGAGCGGATCGGCGGCCTGCTCAGCGGCGCTCTGGCTGGTCGACTGAGCTCCGATCATGTCCTTCTCGCCGGAGTCGGCATCATGTGCCGCCCCGGAGAAGGCGTGTTCCTGGTGGCGCCCCTCGCCACCCGCCGTCTTGCGGTCCGCATCGCGCAGATCCGCATCCAGCTTCAGGATCGTCACCGGCATGCCCTGCCCGCCGGCCAGAAGTCCCGCCATCCGCGCCGCCATCCGGCCCACCGGGCTGGCGTCGGCGGCAAGCAACAGCCGCTCCAGATTGGGAATGAAGCCTTTTTCGTCCAGCCGCTCGCGCTCGACGCGCTTTCGTTCCGCATCGTCCATCGGCAGGCCGGCGAGAGCGGCGCGCAACGTGGGCGGCATCGCCATGGTGGTGATGACCGCCATGGTGACGATCATGGTGTAGAGATTTTGCGTCAATGCGCCCATTGAAAGGCCGATCGAAGCCACGATCACTTCGGTCGAACCGCGCGCATTCATGGCGCAGCCCAGCGCCACGCCTTCGCGCCATTTGAGCCCCCCGATCATGCTGCCGACAAAAGCGCCGGAGAATTTCCCGATCGACGCGACCACCACCAGCGCCCCGGTGATCAAGGCCAGCAGGGGATCCTTGAGGATGGTGAGATCGGCCGCCAACCCCGACAGACCGAAAAATATCGGCATGAAAAACGCCGTTATCATGCCCCGCAGCTGCTGCTGAATATGGTCGGTGAGTATCGGCGACTGGCCGATCAAGACCCCCGCCATGAAAGCCCCCAGCACCGTGCGGATGCCCAGAAGCTGGGTGATCAACGCCATCGCCCCCATGATCACGATAATCACGGTGACCACCGGGAAATCGCCCCGGAAGGTGTCATTGACCCGGCGAATGGCGGAGAAGACCAGCCAGCGTCCGGCCGTGAAACAGAACGCCATGAACAGCGCCACGCCGCCCACGGTCTTGGCGAGATCCAGCGGATCCACCCTGCCGGCCCCGGCGATGCCGAAGGTGATGGCGATGATCACCCAGCCCGCCGTATCCTCCATGATGGCGGTGGCGACGATCACCTGTCCCAGGTTGCGCCGCATGAAATGCATCTCGCGCACCACCATCGCCACGATCTTAATGGAGGAGATCGAAAGCGCGGTGCCCAGAAATAGAGCCGGCACCAGACGGCCGCCCGCCATATTTGGCATCAGGGATAGCGGCAGAAATTCACCCAGCGCGAAGCCGCAGGCGAAGGGAAGCGCGATGCCCGCAAGCGAGATCGCCACCGCCGCGCCTTTCGCCTTGCCGACCAGCTTCACGTCGGTTTCCATGCCCGTCAGCAGCAAGAGGAAGAGGATGCCGGCCTGGGACAGGCCATCGATCATGGCCTTCTGCGCCGGATCGGATGGAAAGATGAATGCCTGCGCCTGCGGCCAGATCACGCCGAACAGCGAAGGCCCAAGCACCAGACCCGCCAGCAGGTTGCCCATCAGTTGCGGCTGCCCCAGACGCTGCATTGCTTCGCCCAGCAGCCGTCCTGCCACCAGCAGCAGCACGATTTCAGCAATCAACAAGCCTTCGGCGCGGCCCGTGCTGGACGATCCATTGCCCGCGGCTGGATTTTTTTCCGTGGCCCCGCCAGCCATCGGCATGGCAGGCGAACCCATCTGCCGATCCGTGCCGCTGACTGTCTGGAGGATGTTGGCCGGCTGTCCTTTCGCGGCCACGCCATGGGCGGTGAATAGCGCCAGCAAAAGCAAAACGATAAGCGGGCCACCAAAACGCGCCGGTCGGATTTGCAAAAATCGCATTGTCGATTGACCGCCGGAATGGTCGGGTATTCCGCCATTCTCTAACGCGCCAGCGACCGGGACGTTGCCGAGTCCGGACGTTATCTGGCGTTGCAACCGGACAAGGCGCATGACACGGTCCGGGTGCGAAAACGGACATTGGAATGATGTTGCGAAGGGGTCTTCTCGGCGCGCTGTTTGCGATTGCCGCGCTGTTGCCGGTGCATGCGGCGGACAAGCGGCCGGACATAAACCAGGCCATCGCCTTTCCTGGCGGCGTGGCGATGCATCGCGATCTGGTTTACGACGCCATGGACGGCTTCCGGCCATTGACGCTGGACCTTTATGAGACGCCGTCCAAGGCGAAAGCGGCGCCGCGCCCGCTCATCGTGTTCGTCCATGGCGGCGGATGGGCAACGGGCGATGCGCGGCATCTCGCAGGCTTCGCCGATTTTCCCTCCACCCTCGCCGCGTTGGCCGCCAAGGGTTATGTGGTGGCGAGCGTGAATTACCGCCTGTCGGGCGAAGCGCATTTTCCCGCCGCGGTGCAGGACGTGAAATCCGCCATACGCTGGCTGCGCGGCCGTGCCACCGACTACAATATCGACGCCAGCCGCGTGATGGCCTGGGGCGCCGAAGCGGGCGGTCAGCTTGCGGCCATGGTGGGCACGAGCTGCGGCGTCAATGCCCTCGAACCGGCGGCGGATGCCAGATCCAAAACAACCCTGGCGTCGGACTGCGTGCAGGGCGTGGTCGATTGGTACGGCCCCGCCGACCTGGCGAGCTGGGATACCGGCGCCGCGCATCCGTCCGAGCCGGGGGCGCCGACCCGGCTCGGTGCCTATCTGGGCTGCGAAGCAGCCGACTGCGCGCCGGGTCTGGTACGGGCCGCCAGCCCGCATTCTTATATAAGTGCCCTCACCCCGCCTTTCCTGATCCAGCACGGATCGGCCGACACGAATGTGCCGCCGGAGCAGGCGCAAAAGCTGAGCGATGCGCTGCGTGAGCAGCATGTCCCGGTGGATATTCTCATCTATCCGGGCGTGGGGCAGGATTTCAGCGCTGACGGCGCCCCGGATTCCGCCGCCAACGCCAAGGCGCTTGCCGATATGGAAGATTTCATCGTCAGGATATTCCCGCCGGCACAAGCGAACCCGCCCGCAAAATCCAAACCGGCAAAAGCCGCAAAATCGAAGGCCCGCAAATGAGCGAATTGGACAAGACGGAATTCGACTGGACCGATCCTTTCGGCCTGGAAGGCAGCCTTGCCGAAGAAGAACGCATGGTGGCCAAGTCGGCCCGCGACTATGCCACGGAGAATCTGGCGCCTCGCGTGCGCGACGCATTCCGCGACGAAATCTTCGATCCCGCCATCATGCGCGAGATGGGCGAGATGGGATTTCTGGGCATGACCCTGCCTGAAGAGTTTGGCGGCTCAGGCCTCTCCTACACATGTTATGGACTGGTGGCGCGGGAGATGGAACGGGTGGATTCCGGCTACCGCTCCGCCATGAGCGTGCAAAGCTCGCTGGTGATGCATCCGATCTTTCACTTCGGCAGCGATGAACAGAAGAAGAAATATCTCCCCGCCCTGGCGCGCGGTGAATTGATCGGCTGCTTCGGCCTGACCGAACCCGATTACGGCTCCGACCCGGGCAGCATGGTCACCCGCGCGGTCAAGGATGGCGCGGGCTATCGCCTGAACGGCGCAAAGATGTGGATCACCAATTCGCCGGTGGCCGATATCGCCGTGGTCTGGGCCAAGCTGGACGGCAAGATCCGGGGCTTCGTGGTCGAACGCAACATGCAGGGCTTTTCCACGCCGCGCATCGACGGAAAATTCTCGCTGCGCGCCAGCGTCACCGGCGAGA
>CALMGU010000086.1 GCA_937865685.1 uncultured Alphaproteobacteria bacterium
ATGATCATAGTCGAAGCTCACATAGGCTTTCTTCTTTGCCATCGGTCACCTTAATAAAATTGAGAATGTTGAAATGGGTGATGCTCCGCGAAACGTGCGAAGCTGCTCATCAAACAAATGCGCCCAAATTACGCAGGGCGGTATAATGAGAAGGTTCTGAAATGAGACCCAACCAGCAGTTGGTAGTCTATTCTCAGGAGGGGGCGATGTGAAGGTGCCGTCCGTTCTACAACGGCGGAATTACCATCTAACCCGGCGGCGTCAGATACAGGTTCATGAACCACTTCCCGTGCGGAACATTCGTCTCAAATTCATAGCTGACGCGATAGACTTGCCATTGTCTGCCAACACTCTGCGCGTCTACGAGTCGGAACGAAATGGCGCCGGTGCGCTTGGGGGAATTTCGCAGTTTAAGGCTCTCGCGCCCATACGGCGGTTGATTCATGTTGCACACCATCAACGCGGGGCTGTGGTATTTGGCTGCGATCAATTCGAGTGCACGGATTTTGCACTCCTTTGCTCGCCCAAAGCTGCCACTTCATTCCTCTCGGGGCGATTTGTCCGAAAGGCGATGGCGTAAAAGCTTGTTGTTATTGCTGGAAAAATGGTGCCGTAGGTGAGAATCGAACTCACGACCTATCCCTTACCAAGGGATTGCGCTACCACTACGCTACTACGGCAACCGTGGCATTGAGAGCTTATCGCTCCACCCTTACCGGAAGGGTGCGCTGCTATAACGTAAGGATCAGCCTTAGGTAAAGTGCACTTCTGATGGCAAAAAGGCCCACCGAAAAACTGGCCGCGGCCTTGCGGGCCAATCTGAAGCGGCGCAAGCAGGCTCCACTGTCCGAAACGGCTCCGGATGGGATAAAAGACCCTGAAATTACTAGGGAAAATCCGCCCGCCACGTCGGGACACCCCCTGCCGGAAACATAGGGGACGCCACCGCTTTCCGGCTGTCGCGGGGGCGCCTGCCACGCTACAAGCGTCGTTTTCGGGCCTAAGGGCCCGTTTGAGGGACCATGGACCGGATTCGCATACGAGGAGGCGCACGGCTGTCTGGCGCCATGCCTGTCAGCGGCGCCAAGAATGCGGCGCTGAAGCTGATGGCGGCGTCGCTGCTGACGGCCGAGCCGCTGGTGCTGCGCAATGTGCCCCGGCTGGCCGACGTGCGGGCCATGGCAGACCTTTTGAAGGGTTTTGGCGTCGCGGTCGCGGTCGAGCCCGGCACGGTCCTGGGCGAAGGGGATACGTTCCGGCTGCAGGCGGCCCGAATCACGTCTTCCTTCGCGTCCTACGACATCGTTCGCAAAATGCGCGCCAGCTTCCAGGTGCTGGCGCCGCTTCTGGCCCGCCATGGAGAAGCCAAAGTGTCCTTGCCGGGCGGGTGCGCCATCGGGGCGCGGCCCGTGAATCTGCATTTGGATGCCCTGACCTCGATGGGCGCGAAAGTGGAACTTGCCGACGGTTATGTGCTGGCCCAGGCGAAAGACGGCCTCCATGGGGCGGAGATCATTTTCCCGTCCGTGTCCGTGGGCGCGACGGAAACCGCATTGATGGCGGCGACCCTGGCGCGCGGCACCACCGTGATCACCAACGCGGCCCGCGAGCCGGAGATCGAAGACCTTTGCCATTGCCTGATCGCGATGGGCGCCAGGATCGAAGGATTGGGAACCACGCGGCTTTCCGTCGAAGGCGTGAAGGCGCTACACGGCGCCGAACATGTGGTGATGGCGGATCGCATCGAAGCGGGCACCTTCGCCATCGCCGCCGCGATCGCGGGCGGAGATGTGGAACTTGTGGGCGCCCGGCGCGAGACCGTCGCCGCGCTGCTGGAACGGCTCGAACGGGCAGGGGCGGAGGTGCGCGATACGCCGCGCGGCATCGGCATCCGCATGAATGAAAGCCGTCCCGCATCGGTGGATCTCTCCACGGCGCCATTTCCCGGCTTTCCCACCGATCTGCAGGCCCAGTTCATGGCGCTGATGACGGTGGCCAAGGGAACCTCCACCATCCGCGAGACGATTTTCGAAAATCGCTTCATGCATGTGCCCGAATTGGGCCGGCTGGGCGCGGACATCCGCGTGGAAGGCGACATCGCCATCGTGCGGGGCGTGGAAAAACTCAAAGGCGCTCCGGTGATGGCGACCGACCTGCGCGCTTCGGTCAGCCTGGTGCTGGCGGGGCTGGCGGCGGAAGGCGAGACTTTGGTCAACCGCGTCTATCATCTGGATCGCGGCTTCGACCGGCTGGAGCAAAAACTGTCCGGCGTAGGCGCCGAAATCGCGCGCGTGCCGGAATGAGCGGACTTCTGAAGCTGGCGGCGGCGGATGCCGAAGATTTGGAGATGCTGTCGGCCCGGCTGCAGGACGCCGTCGGCAAGCTGAAGGATTTCGTCTGGCTGCCGAAACAGCGCCGCTTCGCCGCCATGGTCAATCGCTTCCGCTGGGAAGAGGCGAAAGGGCCGGGCACGCGGGTGCGCGCCGTGCTGCGCTTCGACGGCGTATCCAAAGTCCAGTCCGCCAACATCAAGCAGGGCGCGCCGGATGCTGTGGTTTCGCTGCTGGCGATCAAATTCATTTCCGCGGGCGAAAGCGATCCGGCCGGGACGATCGAACTGGCGCTGGCGGGCGGCGGCACGATCCGTCTTACCGTCGAATGCATCGATGCCGAACTGGCCGACCAGACCGGACCCTGGGCGGCGCGCGGCAAACCCGATCATGAGGACAGAAAGTAATGGTCCGCCGTCTGAATGCCATCGATCCCAGTTTCGCCGCCGATTTCGAGGCGCTGCTGTTCGCCAAGCGCGAGATCGAGGAAGACGTGGCGCAAGCGGTCCGCGGCCTGATCGCCGATGTGCGCCGGCGCGGCGATGCGGCGCTGGTGGAGCTGACCAACAAATTCGACCGCGCCAATGTGACGGCGGAGAGTTTGAAAATCTCCGCCGCCGAGATCGACGCGGCATTGGCCAAAGTCACCAAAGAGCAGAAAGACGCCATCGAAATCGCCGGGAGCCGGATCGAGGCCTATCATCGCCGCCAGCTGCCCCAGGATGACAGTTTCCGGGACGACACCGGCGCCACTTTGGGCTGGCGCTGGACGGCGGTGGACAGCGCCGGGCTTTACGTGCCCGGCGGCACCGCCAGCTATCCCTCCTCGGTCTTGATGAATGCGATCCCGGCCAAAGTGGCGGGGGTCGGGCGGATCGTGATGGTGACGCCCGCCAGCGGCGGCAATCTCAATCCGCTGGTGCTGGCGGCCGCCAGACGGGCAGGGGTCAGCGATATTTTCCGCATTGGCGGAGCCCAGGCCGTGGCCGCGCTGGCCTATGGCACAGAAAGCGTCACTGCAGTGGACAAGATCGTGGGGCCGGGCAATGCCTGGGTCGCGGCGGCCAAGCGCGAAGTCTTCGGGCAGGTGGGGATCGATTCCATCGCAGGGCCTTCGGAGATTCTGGTAATCGCCGATGCCGCCAACGATCCCGACTGGATCGCGGCCGACCTGCTCAGCCAGGCGGAGCACGACGCCTCCTCGCAAAGCATTCTGATCACCGACGATGCGGGATTTGCCGACAAGGTGGCCGAAGCGGCGGAACGCGCGCTGGCGATATTGCCGCGCCGGGAAATCGCGTCGCGCAGCTGGCATGACTATGGGGGCATCATCGTGGTGGCGAAACTCGCCGACGCGCCCGCGCTGGCCGATCGTTTCGCGCCGGAACATCTGGAGATCGCCACCGCCGATCCTTCCCTGCTGCTGGCCAAGGTGCGCCACGCGGGCGCCATTTTCCTGGGACGACACACGCCCGAAGCGATGGGCGATTATATCGCCGGTCCCAATCATGTGCTGCCGACCTCGCGTTCCGCGCGTTTCTCCTCCGGTCTTTCTGTCCTGGACTTCATGAAGCGCACCACTTTACTGTCACTGGATGCCGGCGCGATGGCGGCGCTGGGTCCGCCCGCCATCGCGTTGGCGCAAGCCGAAGGCCTCGATGCCCATGCCCGCTCCATCGCGGCCCGGCTCAATCGGGAAGGCTGAATGGACGACCGGATCAGCGCCATCGCCCTGGACGAGAAAAGCGTGGTGCGCCGCACGCCCGCGATCGAACAGGAACGCGAGGTCGCGATCGCCGATCTTCTGGAAACCAGTCTCTTCAGGCCCAGGGGCGCCGTCTGCGGCCCTTATCACCTGATGCTGGGGGTGAAGGAAAATCGGCTGGTGTTCGACATTTCCCATGAAAATGGCGGCAAGGTCGGGCGCATTCTTTTGTCCCTGGTGCCGTTCCGGCGCATCGTCAAAGATTATTTCCTGGTCTGCGACACCTATTACAAGGCGATCCGCGACGCCTCGCCGTCTCAGATCGAATCCTTGGATATGGGCCGGCGCGGCCTCCACAATGAGGGCACCGAGCTCTTAATCAATCGCCTTAACGGTAAAATCGAAACGGACTTCGACACGGCCCGCCGGCTCTTTACGTTGATTTGCGTTTTGCACCTGACTGTCTGACGGCGATGAGCGGCAAGAAAAATAAACCGGCGTCGGTACTGTTTGTCTGCACCATGAACGCGGTGCGTTCACCCATCGCCTCGGCGCTGCTGCGTCATCTGCGGGGCAAGGATATCTATGTGCAGTCCGCGGGCGTCGAGGCGGGTGCGCTGGACCCGATGGCGGTCGAAGTGATGGCCGAAATCGGCATTCCGCTGGCCCATAATCCCCGCCGGTTCGAGGACCTCCAGGACGATTGCTTCGACCTGGTGGTGGCGCTGTCCCATGAGGCCGAGACCCATGCCCTGGAATGGAGCCGGACGGTATCGGCCTCGGTCGAATATTGGATTACCGCCGACCCGACCATGGCCGAAGGCACGGCCGAGCAGCGCCGCGCCGCATACCGTGCCGTAAGGGACACGCTAAAGCGCCAAATTGCGGCCCGGTTTGCCTGAAAAATCCTTGATTTTCGCCGGTTTCGGTGCAATCTCCCGGCCGTTCCTGGCGCCTTTTTCTTGTCGCGCGGTGGCCGGGAAAGCCGCTACACACTGTCCCGATCGCTTTTTGCAGAGGAAGAATGGCCAAGGAAGAATTGCTGGAGTTTGAAGGCACGGTCAGCGAATTGCTGCCAAACGCCACCTTCCGGGTACTCCTGCAGAACGGCCACGAAATCATCGCCCATACCGCGGGCAAGATGCGCAAGAACCGCATCCGCGTGCTGACAGGCGACAAGGTCATGATCGAGATGACCCCTTATGATCTCACCAAAGGGCGCATCACCTATCGCTTCCGCTAGACCGGAACTGGTTCTGGCCAGCGAAAGTCCGCGCCGGCTCGCGCTTCTGGCGCAGGCGGGGATCGCGCCTGCCCACGTGGTGCCCGCCGCCATCGACGAAAGTGTCCGGAAGGGCGAGCAGCCGCGCAGCCATGCGCTGCGCCTGGCAACGGAAAAAGCATTGGCGGCGCAGGCTCGTCACGACGCGCCCGCCTTCATTCTTGCCGCCGACACGGTGGTGGCGTGTGGCCGCCGCATCCTGCCCAAGGCACTGACCGATCGCGATGTCCGGGACTGCCTGAGCCTGTTATCGGGCCGCCGCCATCAGGTGATGACGGGGGTGGCGCTGCTGGCGCCCGATGGGCGCCTCAGCACCCGTTTGGCGCTGACGCGGGTCTCGTTCCGCCGGCTGGCCGAGCCGGAAATCGCGGCCTATGTCGAAAGCCGGGAAGGGATCGGCAAGGCGGGCGGCTATGCCATCCAGGGCCGCGCCGAAATCTTCGTGAAGGAGATCGGCGGTTCTTATTCGAATGTGGTGGGGCTGCCTTTGTCGCTGACGGTGCAGCTGCTTCAGGGCTGCGGCGCGCTTGGGTTCCATGATATGGTCCCGCATGGCGGCTGGTTCGCGATCTTTTCATGAGTGCTGAAATCCTCATCAATGCGGGGGTGGGGGAAATCCGCATCGCCCATCTTTGTCGCGGCCGCCTGGAAGAACTCAGCTTCGAGCGCACCATCGGCGGCGAGGAAGGTGCGCGCCACTGCCACAGCCATATCGGCGACGTCATTCTGGGCCGGGTCCAGCGCGTGTTGCCGGGAATGCAAGCAGCTTTTGTCGATATCGGAATGGAGCGCGCGGGCTTTCTGGGTCTGCGGGAAGCGAAAATTCTGGCGCGCCAGGCCAATGACGACACCACCATTTCCCAATGCGTGCGCGAGGGCGACGGCCTGCTGGTGCAGGTGATCAAGGATCCCATCGGCGACAAGGGTGCGCGCCTGTCCGCCGGCATCACTCTGCCGGGGCGGCTTTTGGTGATGACGCCGGGCCAGGACGGCGTCGCGGTTTCCCGGCGGATCGAAGACGAGCCCCAGCGCGAGAGCTTGATCGCGCTGGGCCGGGAGCTGCTGACCCAGGAAGCGCAAAGCCTGCCGTCCGGCGCGGGCATCATTTTCCGCACCGCGGCCCAGGGCGCTTCGCTGGACGAGCTGGCGCTGGACGCGCGGATGCTGGGCGAAAACTGGCGCTGCATTCAGGACCGGGCCAAGACGGCGCGCGCGCCCGCCACGCTGTATCGCGATCTGGGACCGATCGAGCGGGCGATGCGCGATGTGGTGCGCGGCGATGTCGGGCGAGTGTTGATCGACGATGCCGGCGCGGTGGAAGCGGCGCGGGCCTATTGCCGCAAGGTGATGCCAGGGGCCGAGACCCGCATCGAGCTGGCAAGCCGCAAATTGTTTGAAGAGCGGGGCCTGGAAGAAGAAATCGCGGGCCTGGCCCAGCCCAGGGTGCCGCTGCCTTGCGGCGGCTGGATCACCATCGAAACCACCGAGGCGCTGACCGCGGTGGATGTGAATTCCGGTAGTTTCATCCAGTCCGGCGGGCTGGAAGAGACCAGCCTTGCCGTCAATTTGGAAGCGGCGGCGGAAGTGGGCCGCCAGATTCGCCTCAGGGGCATCGGCGGCCTGATCGTGGTGGATTTCATTCACCTGGGCGACGGGGCCAATGCGGCGCGGGTGATCGAAACCCTGGAACAGAGCCTCAGCTTCGACCGCGCCCCGATGCAAATCTCGCCGATGACGGAATTCGGCATCGTCGCCATCACCCGCAAGAGACTGCGCGAGCCTTTGGCCAGGCGCACCAGCATCGCCTGCACGGCATGCGGCGGGGTGGGGCGGGCCTCATCGCCCGATTGCGTGGCGCTAGAGATCTTGCGCCGGGTCGAACACGAAGCCGCCGCCAATCCAGGCGCCGAATTGGTCGTCACGGCGGCGCCGGATGTGGTGGCCTGGCTGACCCGCCACGCTGAGGAAATCGGTCCGGGCTTGGCGCGCCGGGGCGCGGGCCGCGTTCGCTTCGAAGCCGGTGCATGTGTGGGGAGGCGCTTCGATGTCGTCTGCCGCTAAGCCGCCCTGTCCGGTCTGCGGCAAACCGGCGGAGAAGGCCTTCCTGCCTTTCTGCTCCTCGCGCTGTGCCGACATCGATCTGGGGCGTTGGCTCAAGGGTGGCTATGTCATCCCCGGCCGGCCCGAAGACGATGCGGACAAGGGGCGTGCGCCATCGCCCAGCAAGGACGAACCCCCGGAAAGTTAAGGATTTTGCACCCGTTCGGGAGGCGCGACCCTTCCCCGCTGGACAGGGCCGGAGCGGTCCTCTAATAAGCCCAACCTTCCGCCTTTTGGCGCGTGCCCAGGTAGCTCAGTCGGTAGAGCAGCGGATTGAAAATCCGCGTGTCGGCAGTTCGATTCTGTCCCTGGGCACCACTTTTTCGGCCGCTTCGAGACTGATCCGCGAGCGCTCTGCCCAGCTCGGATTGTCTCCTCTGTATCGCCTCCGACCGCTGCTGAAATGCCGATGGCGGAGATGATCTGCCTTTGATCTGCCTCGCTCGAAAGATCACTTGATTTGTATCAAGAGTTCGCAGGTTCGAGCCTGGTGTCCCAAATGCAATGACTTAGCCCCATTGTCTGCCGCAAAAGGTGCCCTGTCGGACTCTGTATATGTCTAGACAAAATATTTCAGGCGTTGTGGACTGGAAGAAGAGTGGCACGACTTTGATCAGGGGATCCGGCAGTTCAAAGGGGGCATCCACATGAGACTGAAATTCTTCGCATACGCAGTGATCGTCATAGCCGCAGCAATTGCCGGCAGCGCCGCCGCGCTCGCGCAGTCCGCTAGCCCCCAAGCCGCCGCGACATCTCCCGCCGAAGCACCAGCCTGCAGCGAAGGAACGCAGGTGCAGACGGCGGAAGGGCCGGTCTGCGGCACGGTCTCGAGCGGTGTCAGAACCTATCTCGGCATCCGGTATGCCGCGCCGCCCCTTGGCGCTCTGCGTTGGAAGGCGCCCCAACCGGTCACCCCATGGACCGACACTTTCGAGGCGACCCAGCTGCCCAATCGATGCATGCAACCCGGCGCCAATGGACCGGCACGAAGCGAGGATTGCCTGACGCTGAATGTGCAAGTGCCGGCCGACGCCGGGCCAGGTCCGTTGCCCGTCATGTTCGAGATTCATGGCGGCGGCTTCCTAGGCGGGACTCCTCCCGACGGCGCCCATCTCGCCAAGGCCGGACGGGTCATCGTTGTCGCTACGCGCTATCGGCTGGGCATCCTGGGTTTTTTCGCGCATGCAGGACTTGGTGCCCATTCCGGCAATTACGGGCTTCAAGATCAGCAGGCTGCGCTTCGCTGGGTGCAGCGTAACATCGCGCGTTTCGGCGGCGATCCAAGGAACGTGACGATCTTCGGTCAGTCGGCGGGCGGCGCCAGCGTCTGCGCTCAGACTGTGTCGCCCGGCGCGGCCGGTCTCTTCCAGCGCGGCATCAGCGAAAGCGGCTTCTACAACGCCGCGAACGGCGCCAACAATGTCTGGGAAGCCGCAGACTGCAAGTCGCGGCTTCGGAGCCTCGCGGAAGCCGAGCAGGCTGGCGCCCAGTTCGCCCAGAAAGTGGGCTGTGGATCGGCGCCTGACGTGGCCGCCTGCATGCGCGCTCTTCCGGCTGAGACGCTGGTGGAGCAGGCCAGCCAGACACTCAAGCCGGACACCGGTGGCACCATCGCGCCAACCGTCGACGGTGTCACCTTGCCGATGTCGCCGAGCGAGGCCTTTGCCAAAGGCCGCGTCAACAAGGTGAGCATCATGATCGGGGCCGATCATGACGAAATCAATGGCGGCGTGAATGCGGATGCCGTCATCGCCACGACGCCGGAGCAATATCGGACATTGGTGATGCAGCGTTTTGGATCGCTCGCGCCAAAAGTGCTCGAGACGTATCCGCTGGAGCGCTACCCCGGTTCGTCGCCGTTCATCGCATATCGGACCATCGTCGCCGACTCGGACTCGGTATGCCCGGCATTGGCGATGTTCGATCGCTTGTCGAAGCACATGATGGTCTATGCCTGGGAAGGCGACAATTCCGCGATGCCGCGTACTGACTTCGGTAATTCGCTGGGCGCGTTCCATGACAGCGAAGCGCGATTCAATCTCCCGGGTGCCAACGTGGCGCCGTTCGATCCGAACCACCTCGCGTTGCAGCAGCAGCTCAACGCGCAATGGACCGGCTTCGCGCGCACGGGAAGCCCGATGGTGGCGGGCACGCCGGCATGGTCTCCGTATACGGCCAAGAACCGGCTGGTGATGTCGATGGTGGCGGGCGGCGCGAGTGCGCTTACGCCGGCGCCGACCATCGCGGCGCAGCACAATTGCGGCTTTTGGAACAGCATGCCCGCCCGCCGCGCACCCTGAATTTCATGTCCGCGCACCGGCAGTTTGCTTCTGCTCCTGGGCATCCCTCCGAGCCCATTTGCTTTCGTCGCGCCGTTTGGCCGCGCCGGAATGAACTTCGTGACACAAAATCAGTTCACTCTTTAGGATGGGTGCGACGTTGCGGCCTGCGCCGGTGATTGCGAGCGATTTGCAAAGGATCGCCAGGATACCATAGTTTACAGCGTCGATATTGGCCTCCGGTCCGACTGGATGTCGTCAAAGCATCCAGATATCGGCGGGATAGGTTGTTCGTAGTAGGAAACCTGTCCAGAAGCCTGGATAAACCGGCGAGGGGGATGAGTGCGTATCAAGGGCCGCTGGCTGCTGATTTCGAGTGCGACCATGGCAATGCTGGCCTGGACCGCGCAAACCGCCATGGCACAACGCGCCGCCGAAAATGCGGTGACGCAGTCCGACGATGCATTCGGCACCAGCGTCGGCAACGAGCAGGTCGGGCTTTACTCCCCGCGCAATGTGCGCGGCTTCTCGCCCACCGATGCCGGCAATATCCGCATCGAAGGTCTTTATTTCGACCAGGTCACCGAACTCAGCCCGCGCCTTCAGGAATCCTCGCGCATCCGGGTGGGCATTGCCGCCCAAGGCTATGCGTTTCCTGCGCCCACTGGCGTTGTCGACTATGTGCTGCGCAAGCCCGGACATACCGCTCAGCTGAACAGCTTGAGCGAAATCAACAATCGCGGCGCCACCACGCTGGAATTGGATGGCGCGTTACCGTTGATGGGCGACACGCTGAGCCTTGGCGGCGGGTTGGGCTTTTATCGCAACTATTTTCCGGACGGCGGAAGCAATTGGGAAGCCAACCAGGGCGTAACCATGCGCTGGACGCCGGCAGCCAATTTCGAACTGCTCCCCTTCTGGTCCCGGTCGGACACTTATCACGGCAAGAGCGGGCCGGTTTACATTCCCGACGGATCGTTCCTGCCGCAGCCATTTCCCAGCAAGCATTTCAAAGGCCCGGATTGGGCGCTCAACCGGCGGTTCGAAATCAATTACGGAACACTTGCCCGATGGCGGATTTCCCAAGGCTGGAATCTGCAGGCCGGACTATTCCGCTCGATCGAAAAGAAGTTGCATCAGAATTACATCCTGATGACCGACCTCGATCCGCAGGGCCTCGCGGACATGGTGGTTTATTCCGATCCCCCGACCCATCGTGCGTCCACCAGCGGCGAAATACGGGTGGAACACACGCTTGCCGAAGGCGCGCGCACGCATCGCGCCATCCTGTCGTTGCGGATGCGCGACCGCAACAGCCTGTATGACGGGTTCGATTCCGTGGATCTTGGCCCGGTTGCCATAGACCAGCGCCTCCATGGCACCTTGCCGTCATTCCAATATTCGGCGCAGACCACCGATCATGTGAGCCAGGCGATCTTGGGCCTGGCTTATGAAGGGGTCTGGAAGAATGTCGGGCAGCTCGGGCTGGGCATTCAGAAAATCCGCTACAACAAGAAGACGCTCGTGCCGGGACAGCAGGCGGTGACATCCAAGGATGATCCCTGGCTCTTCAATGCCGCCGTGACCGGATATATCTCCGACGAACTCGCCGTCTTCGGCAGCTATACGCGGGGCCTGGAAGAAAGCGGAACGGCTCCCCAGAATGCCGCGAACCGCAACGAAGCCCTGCCGGCCATCACCACCAGCCAGAAGGATCTCGGCATACGCTGGTCGATGGACGAGGGTGTCAAGCTTGTGGCGGCCCTGTTCGATGTCCAGAAGCCCTATTTCAATCTCGATGCCGCCAATCGTTTCGGCGAATTGGGCGAGACGCAGAACCGGGGCATCGAATTTTCCTTCAATGGCAGCATTACGCCCGAGCTGGATATTGTCGCCGGTGCGGTTTTTTCCCAGCCCAAAGTGTCGGGCGATGCGGTGCGCCTGGGCGTTGTGGGCGCCAAGCCGGTGGGCATCGCCTCACGCAAAGTCGACTTCCACATGGAGTGGCGGCCGCCATCTGTTGAGGATATGTCGCTCGACATGGGCGTCCGCTACACCGGCAGCATGGTATCGACCCGGGACAATCTGGTCTCCATTCCCGACCGCACCATGGTGGATGCTGGCGCGCGCTATCAGTTCCGCCTGCACGAATATCCGGCTTCGCTGCGATTTCAGGTCACGAATATCTTCAATACGCGCAGCTTCGATCTGGCGGGCGCCGGCGCCTATAATATTTTCTTCCGCAGCGGCCGGCTGATCGACACGCGATTGATCGTGGATCTGTAGCGGGCTAGCCGGCTTTTGCGGCCGCCCTTTGGTCTTCGGATTCGGCAGATCGCCCCGGTGCATCAGCACGTGACCGCATGAGATCGCGCGCTGCGGCGATCACAGATCGTCCCGGTCCCGCTCGGCCTCGGCTTCCCGGTCGCGCCGCTCCTGTTCTTCCACCATGGCCTGGTGGGATTTTTCCTCAGGGGTAGTAGCCGGTGCGCGGGGAGCGGGCGGGGGCACCACGCTCTGGGGCGGCTTTCCGGCGGGCTTGGATGGATTCGGCGCCTGGGCGAGGGCGGGAATCGCCGCCAGCCAGAAACTCAGGCCCATGGCGCCTAGCAAAGATAATTTCATGGAAGGCCAGTTTGGCTTCCGAACAGGGAAGGGGTCAAATACCTTGTTTCCCGCCGCCAAAGCGGCATTCCCTCCATCGGACGTTTGGGGCGTTATTTTCCCCACCTCTTTTTCCGAAAATTTTTTTGTGGCGATGCAGGGCCTCCTCTTTATTGTATTGCTATCAGGGGAAAAGATGACGGTTACGGAAACATGACCGACATCCCGGTCGGTCGGGAACTTTGGAGCGATTTGCTGCGGCAGATTGCGCGCCGGACCCGTAACCGTACGGATGCCGAGGATTTGCTCCATTCCGCCTATCTGCGCCTGGAACGCTATCGCAGCCAGAACGCGGTCAATGACCCGGCGGCTTTCCTGGTGCGTACCGCCTTCAATATCAGTATCGACAATTACCGCCATGCCAAAATCCAGCAGAACCAGGCGGAAACACCAGAAATCGAAGACGCGGCGCCTTTGCAGGATGAGGTCGTTGCGGCTCGCGCTCGTCTAGCCAGGGTGAAAGCGGGGTTGAATCAGTTGACGCCCCGGACGCGCGAGATATTCCTCATGCACCGGCTTAACAATATGAAATATCACGAAATTGCGGATCGGCTGGGCATCAGCCAAAGCGCGGTTGAAAAGCACATCGCCAAGGCCGTACTTTTTCTGACGGAATGGACCGAAGGCTGGTGAGATGAGGCAACCTTCTCCTGGCGCGCCTTATGTGAAGGAAGCCGCGATCTGGCTGGCGCGGCTGCGCGCCGACGACCGCTCGCTGGAGGATGAGCGCGCATTCCGCTCCTGGCTGATGGCCGATCCGCGCCATGCCGCCGCTTTCGAAGCCGTCAATGGGATGTGGGAAAGCGTCGGCGCCCTGTCGCGCGACATGCGCAGCGGCGAGGTTCCATTGGAGCCTCGCTTCAGCCGGCGCAAGCTTTTGAGCGGCGGCGTCGGACTGGCGGTGGTTGCTGGCGGCACCTTCGCGCTTGTGCAATCGGCGGCTGCGGAAGTCTATCAGACCGATATCGGCGAGCAGAAGCATGTCACGCTGAAGGACGGCACCGGCGTTTTCCTGGACACCGATACCAAGCTGGTGGTGGATTTCGACGACAAGGACCGCAAGGTCGATTTGCGCTATGGCCGGGCGAATTTCCGCGTCGCGCCGGACGCGACGAGGCCCTTTGCCGTGGAAGCGGCGCAAAAGCTCGTGATCGGCACGCGTTCGACCTTCGATGTGCGCCGCTATGGCGATGATATTTCGGTGTTGCTGATCCATGGGCAGGCGACGGTCAAGAACATGGCCGCCGATGTGGGCGCCGGGCGCCAACTGCGCGACGGCGAAAGACTGAGCTTCGTTTCCGGCCAGTCGCCGAAGCTGGACAGGCCCAATCTGCTTCCGCTTATCGCATGGCATACGGGCCAGGCCATTTTCGAGAATTCGCCTCTCACCGATGTCGTGCTGGAGATGAACCGCTATTCCACCATCAAGCTGGAAGTCGATGATGTCCGCATCGCCCGCATGAAGGTGAGCGGCGTCTATCGGGTCGGCGACAACACGAATTTCGCGCGTTCGCTTTCGCGTCTTCTGCCCGTGGAAATACGGGTGGTGGATGATCGCATCCAGCTCGTGGGTGATGACGCCCGCATGCTGCAGGGGTAGCTGGCCCCGTGGCGCCTTGCGCTTTGGAAGAAGGTGGGAATTTATAACAGCCACCGCTTGGGAGGGGCTGGATGTCGGGCATAAGGGGGATACGGGCGGCGTTTCTCCGCAGTGCCGGCATCCTTGTTCTGACGGCGGGCATGGCGTGGGCGCAGAGTGTCAATTTCGCGCTGCCGGCGCAGCCGCTTTCCGATTCCCTGAAGGCTGTCGCCCAGCAGACCGGACAGAATATCCTGTTCACCCCTCAGGCCGTCGCCGGTCTGACCGCTCCGGAGTTGCGCGGCCAGATGAGCGGCCGCGAAGCGGTGGACGCGCTGCTTCGGGGCACCAATCTGGGCGCCGATCCGGACGGCAATGGCGGATTGATCGTCCACACCGTTACAGACGCGCATGCCAATCCGCAACGCGCCGCCAGCGGGCGCCTGCCGGCTCCGGGCAGGGCCGACCAGCCCCCGCCCGCCCAGAATCCACCCCCGCCGCCGCCGGTTCTTGCGCAGGGCGATGCGGCACAAGGCGCACCGCTTTCCCCAAGCGGCATCATGACCGAACAGGTCATCGTCAGCGCTTCGCGCATTTCCATCGGCGGCTATCAGCAGCCCACGCCCGTCACGGTGGTCACCGGTGATCAGCTGAGGCGCGATGCGTTTACCGATATCGGCGACGCCATCCGCCAATTGCCGGCTTTCGGCGCTTCTTCCAGCCCGAACAATACATTTGCCGCCAATTATATTGTCAGCGGCACGCCCGGCATCAGCGTCGTCAATCTGCGCAATCTGGGCGTGCTGCGCACCTTGGTCCTGTTCAACGGCCAGCGCGTGGTGGCTTCGGCACTATCGGGCGGCGTCGATCTTTCCACCATGCCGACCAGCCTGGTGCAGCGGATCGATGTGGTGACGGGCGGCGCCTCGGCGGCATGGGGCTCCGACGCCGTTGCCGGCGTGGTCAATGTCATTCTCAACAAGAAGTTCGACGGCTTTGCCGCGAATATCGAGGGCGGCGACAGCTGGCAGGACGATCACCGCTTCTTCAAGGGGGAAGCATCCTACGGCACCGATTTTGACGGCGAGCGCGGCCATCTCATCGGCAGCGTTTCTTACAGCAACAGTCCCGACACGCTCTTTGTCAGCCAGCGCTCCTGGTACCAGAACATCAAGCTGGTCAACAATCCGGCCTATGCGCGGGGCAACGGTCAGCCGCAATATATCCATGCCGCAAATGTCGGTCTTTCCCAGGCGACGCAAGGCGGATTGATCACGGCGAATCCCGCCAATGCTGCGGGCGCCAATGCGAATGCGCTGAGGGGGATCCAATTTGTCGGTCCCGGTGGAACGCCGGCGCCCTTCGATTTCGGCAATATTTCCGGCGCCTATTCCAACGGCGGCAGCGGCGAGGGTTCGGAAGGCGATCTGAACCATCTGACCATTCCGATGCGCAGCTTCACTTTTTTCGGCTATGGCAGCTACCGGCTCACCAGCAATGTGATCGCTTCGCTGGAACTGAATTACGGGAAATCCTTTTCCGAGAATAACAGCTTCGCCGCCAACAAATACGGCACCGACACCATCCAGAGGGACAATGCCTATCTCGACCCGGGGATCGGCGCCCGGATGGATGCGCTGGGGATCGGCAGTTTCTCGCTGGGCACCAGCAACCTGAACAATATCGGCAGCACCGGCGCCCATCTGGTCGGCAACAGCCTGTCCGCGGAAGCGCTGACATTGGGCATTCCGGTATCGACCAACAGGCGCCAGCTTTATCGCGGCGTTTTCAATCTGGAAGGGGGCATCGGCGACAGCTGGTCGTGGAACGCCTATTACCAGCACGGCGAGTCGCGCGTGCGCACTCTGGTCCTCAACAATGTCTACACGCCGAACTATAATCTGGCGATCGACGCGGTCCGCGTGACCGCCGCCAATGTGGGAACATCGGGATTGCCGATCGGGTCGATCGCCTGCCGCTCCGCATTGACCGATCCCGCCAATGGCTGCCAGCCGCTCAATCTCTTCGGCACAGGTGTGGCTTCGGCCGCTGCGATTAATTATATCAACGGCCCGGCGCGCAACGGGCATGACTATCAGCTGGCGGTTCTCACCCAGGATGTCGCGTCGGTGGCGGTGCAGGGCAATCTGCCTTGGTCGTTCGGCGCGGGCCCGGTGTCGGTCGCATTCGGCGGCGAATACCGCAAGGAAGGAGCCAGGGTGACGGTGGACCCGCTGGCTCAGGCCAAGCTGTTCTCGGTGGGGAATTTCTCCGGCTTTTCCGGCCAATACAATGTCGAGGAAGGCTTCGCCGAGATCGAGGCGCCGCTGCTCAAGGACAGTGTGGTCCAATCGCTGGAATTCAACAGCGCGGGACGCATCACCAGCTATTCCACCAGCGGCCTGGTGGAGACCTGGAAACTGGGCCTGACCAGCCAGGTCAACCAGGATGTCCGGCTTCGCGCCACCTGGTCCTTCGATATCCGCGCGCCCGATCTTCAAGAGCTGAACAGCGGCGGATTCTCCGTGCTGGGCGTGGCGACCGATCCCAGAACCGGCGCCAATGTGCAGATCTACAATCTGTCCCTGGCCAATCCGAACCTTAAGCCGGAACAATCGACCACGGTATCCGGCGGCGTGGTGCTGACGCCGCACTGGTTCAACGGGCTGAGCCTGTCCGCGGATTGGTATTCGATCAGCATCAACAAGGCCATTGCCACCATCAGCGCCAGCAAAGTGGTGGCGCAGTGCGCTGCGGGGGTGCAATGGGCCTGCGAGCAATTGGTCTTTGGCGGCCCCAATGGCGCGCTGTCCCAGGTCAACACCCAGCCGATCAACGCCAACCGGCAATCGGTTTCTGGTCTGGATTTTCAAGGCGATTATCAATTCCCGATCTGGGCGGGAACCGTCGACCTGCACCTGATCGCCAACTACACCGATACTCAGACGCAGACGGCGCAAGGCAACCCGGTTTCCTACGCCGGAAGCATCGGTCCGGATTCGGCGGTGGGCGGCGGCGGTCCCAAATTCAAATCCACCATCGCCACGACCTATACGCAGGGTGCCTGGCAGGCAAGCATTCAAGGGCGTTTCATCGGCTCCGCCAAACTGAACAATGCCTGGGGCGCCATCAATGTGGACGACAATAGCGTGTCCTCCGTGGTCTATCTGGATGTGCGCGGCGCCTATCGCTGGAGCGAGAACATCCAGCTTTACGGAGCGATCGACAATCTGTTCAACACGCCGCCGCCGGTGGTGGCGGGAACGACTTTGTCCACCACGCCTTACGATGTTTCGGTGCGGGACGATATCTATGACGCGATCGGCCGCCAGTTCCGCATCGGCATCCGCTTCAATTATTGATCGCGTCCAGCTTCAGAGAGCCTCGATCAGAACCACGCCGGCAGCAATGAGAAGCGCGCCGGCACCTTTCTTCACCAGATTTCGGGTCGAAAGGTCCTCGCGTCCGAGCCTGGGAAAGAACAGGGCCAGAAGAATGCCGAAGGCGAAGACGAAAAAAGTGGTGGTGGAGGAAATCGCCGACACCAGCGCCACCGGCGCCAGAAGCGCGGCATAGCGGACGCCCAACCCGGCGCCCAGATTGATCAACTCATTGGCGGCGTTGATGCCGGCCACGGCGCCAGGGCTGCGGCGGAACAGGTCGGCGAATTGGCGCCGATAGCCGGGCCGGCAAAGAAGCGCGGCGCCGAACAGGCCTTCACCCACAAAGGTCCAGAAAGTCGTGGTCCAGAAATCGTCGCGGACGGCGAAGAATTTGAACAGCACCGTCGACAGCGCCAGCACAAAAGTCGCCGCCAGCATCAGAAGCACCAGCCTGGTTTTAAAGCGCCGGGTCTTGGCTCCGCCTTGGAACGACAACCCCAGCGCGCCGCTCACGATCAAGCCGCCGCCCAGCAATTGGGATGGACCCAATCTTTCATGCAGGAACAGATATCCCAGCAGAAAGGTGAACAAGGTGGAGGCCTGGAACAGCGGCGCCACCACCGAGGCTTCCTCGCTCTGAATCGCCCGCAGATAAAAAAGCATTGCGCCCATATAAAGGACGCCTGAAACCGTCATCACCGCGATCGCGCCGGGTGCGGGTTTTAAGATCGCAGGCTCGATCCACCAGATCGCTGGTAAGAGCGCCACGCCCGTCAGTGCGGTGAATAGCATCAGGACCGCGGTATCGCTGTCCTGGAAATAGCGATCTACCAGATATTTATCGATATGGGTGGAGACCGCCCAGCTGATCGGCCCCAGAAAGGCGAGAAGCAACCACATACGGGTGTGTGCTGGTTCAGCTGCTTTGCGGTGGCGCCGATCTGGCCGGCACTTCGATACGGTAGAGTTTGAGGGCGAGCCAGCCCTTCGGCTCAAAACAGAGCGCGTCGGTTCCGTCCGCCAGGTGTTGACCGCGGACCAGGGCGCTCATGCCGCAGACCACTCCGTCATTCCAGCCAATGAAACGGTAACCGGCTTTGTCCATGCAACCTTGGATTGTCCGGAAGGGTTCCCCCGCACCCGTGCGCGGGGCCCCGGCCTCGCAGGCCGTAAGCTGGGCTTTCTGGTCCGAAAAGCAACCCGCCAGGGGCAGCACAAGCAGCAATGGCAGGAAATAGCGGATTTTTGCCATAAGTGCCTCGCTTCCAAGCCAAAATCCTAGCCCAAACGGGGGAGCCGCCAAAGAGTAACCAAGCAAAAACTTTATATTTTTTGGGCATTCCGGCGCTTGGCGGAGGGGCGCCCCTCATGCCTAAATTTGTCCATGCGCAAACGCACCACAGACGGGCGCGAGGCCCAAGGCCCCGGAGGCAGGCTGCACCTGACCCCCGACTGCCTGGAAAATGCGTACGAATATCTGCGCACGACTTTGCCGTTCCGGCGGATGAATCTTCCGCACGCCGACAACCTCGTTTTCCGGGTGATGGGCGCGCGCGATCGTTTCGGCCATTTCCGCGGCCGCATCAAGACCAAGCCAGAGCTCAATGAAATCGGGGTCTCGATCCGGGTGGTCAAATCCACCGATCTGCTGATGGCGACGATGGCGCATGAAATGATCCATCTCTATCAGCATGAGAATGGCAGCTGCACCCGCTCGTCCCATAATTCCGAGTTCGAGCGCATCGCCGCCCGCGTCTGCCGCATCCACGGTTTCGACCGCGAGACGTTCTGACCGGTCAGCTTTTCTTTTTTCCGAATTTCTCGCGCAGTGCATCCTTGGCGCGTTCCAGAATGCGCTTTTGTTTCGCGGGCAAGTCTTTGCCCGCCCGGTTGATGTAGAAAGTCAGCATCGACATCGCGGAACGATACGGCGTCGATTTGCGCCGCCGGCTATGCTCCGCGGATCGCTTGAGGGATGCTGCGATCCTGTCCGGGTCGCTGCCGGTGAAGATTCTCTTCTTGAGATCCAGCGCGTTGGACCGGCGGGTGACGGCGCCCGACCAGCGCCGCTTTTTGGGTGTCGTTTTGCGTTTGCGATGTGCCGTCATGAATCCGACTCACGCCATGAAAGAATGCAGTGAAGATTTTCGACCTCTGGAGATTTCGACGCCATATTGCCTGCTTTATAGGCGCCCCGCCAAAATAAGTATCAGAAGAATAATGAGCACCAATCCCAATCCGCCGGATGGACCGTAGCCCCAACCAGCGCTGTACGGCCAAAGCGGTATCGAACCGAGAACCGCAAGTATCAGAATAATCAGCAAAATAAGACGCAGCATCAGACCGCCATGCGGGTTCCTCACATCCAACAACGCCGCGTCCGGTGATTGGTTCATGGAATAAGCCGCGGCGCGTCGGAGCGCCGCGTTGTCACCGATTGGACCCCTCGCCACTCTTCTGGGCAGTTGCGGCCGGATGACCGCAAAACAGGCAAAAATTAGGGGCGACCATAGTGATAAACGGATCCGACACGGCGTGGCTGATGACCGCCACCGTCCTGGTGCTGCTGATGACGTTGCCGGCACTGGCCCTGTTTTATGGCGGCCTGGTCCAGGCCAAGAATATTCTCTCCGTGCTGGTGCAATGTTGCGCGGTGGCCTGCGTCGCCTCAGTCCTGTGGTTCGCCTGCGGCTATAGCCTGGCTTATTCCGGCACGGGCGACTGGCTGGGCGATCTGTCCGCGGCGTTCCTGCAAAATGGCGGCCGCAGCATGGTGCACCCCGGGACCGGCATCCCGGAAAGCGTCTATGTGATGTTCCAGATGACCTTCGCGATCATCACGCCGGCGCTGATCATCGGTGCGTATGTCGAACGCATCCGCTTCAGCGCGGTGTTGTGGATTTCCGCGCTCTGGCTTTTGATCGTCTATGTGCCGGTCGCGCATTGGGTCTGGGGCGGCGGCTGGCTGGCCAAGGCAGGCGTGATCGATTTCGCCGGCGGCATCGTCGTCCATGTCACGGCCGGCGTTTCCGCCCTGGTGATCGCCTGGACCTTGAAGCCGCGCATCGAATTCCCCAAATCGATTCGTCCGCCGCACGCGCCTTGGATGGTGATGGTGGGCGCCTCTCTTCTGTGGGTGGGCTGGTTCGGCTTCAATGCGGGCAGCGCCGTCGCCGCCAATGCCGATGCCGGCATGGCGATGCTCACCACGCACCTGTCCGCCGCGGCTGCCACATTGGTCTGGATGGCAATCGAATGGGTGTCGTTCGGCAAGCCCAGCCTGGTGGGCGCGGTGACGGGCACCATCGCGGGCCTGGCCACGATCACGCCGGCGGCCGGCAATGTCGGACCGATCGGCGCGGTGATCCTTGGCGCCGCCGCCAGCCTGATCTGTTACGGCGCGGTGCATGTCGTTAAACGCGTTCTGGTGGTGGATGACGCGCTGGACGTGCTGGGCGTCCATGGCGTGGGCGGCGCGCTTGGCACTTTGACTCTGCCATTCCTGGCGGGACTGGGGATGGGCGGCGCGGCACTCCACCACTCCATGGGCGCGCAGTTTCTGGTGCAGGCGGAAGGCGTTGTGGTCGTGGCGGTATGGTCCGCCGTCGCAACCTTTGCGATCACCAAAATCGCCGGCCTGATCGTTGGTCTCCGGGTCGATCGCGATCATGAAATCCAAGGTCTGGATTTCGCGTCGCATGGCGAAAGCGGGTACCACACCAGCCGGTAAGGCGCCGGGCGGCAAGCCGTGTAACCGTTGGCGAAGGGACGCGAATTGATCGGGGAATTCGGCTAGGATCGAACCCCCGAAAGGAACCGGCCATGAAACCTGCGTCCTTGCTTGCCGCCGCCGCCGTGCTGGCGCTCGCCGCGTCTGCCCGGGCGGACGATCTCGATGCCAAAATTCCTGCACCGCTTTCGGATCCGGCCAACACCGCCACCAGCGAGACCGTGGTTCTGGCCGGGGGCTGTTTCTGGGGCCAGCAGGCAGTGTTCGAGCATGTGAAAGGCGTCACCAAGGTGGTCGCCGGCTATTCCGGCGGCGCCAAGGAAACCGCCACCTATCCGCAGGTGATTACCGAGACCACCGGCCATGCCGAGGCGATTCAGATCACTTTCGATCCCCGGCAGGTTTCGTTCGGCACCTTGCTGCAAGTTTATTTTTCCGTGGCGCACGATCCCACCCAGCTGAATTTCCAGGGCCCCGACCAGGGCACCAGCTATCGTTCGGAAATCTTCGCTGCCAGCCCGGCGCAGGAAAAGACCGCCCGCGCCTATATCGCCCAGCTGGGAGAGACGCATGTTTTCAGCCAACCCATCGTCACCAAAGTGGGAACTCTCAAGGGCTTTTATGCCGCCGAGGCCTACCATCAGGACTATCTGATCCATAACCCCACCCAGCCCTATATCGTGATCAATGACCTGCCCAAGCTGGCGGCGCTGAAAAAGGTCTGGCCGGCGCTTTACCGCCCCGATCCGGTGCGCCTGGCGAGCCGTTGAAGCCTTAAAATGCTGTCATGAAAGGCGGGCGGCGCTTTGGCGGGTCGCAGCGGGAAGGCATACGCGGCGGTTTCCTTTGCCAGGACGATCTGCTAACTCGTGCCCCGGTTTTAAGGCGCGAATCCGCAAAGGGGCGGTTTTCGCTGGATTTTCCCCAAGGCGAGAGCATCGAGGCGAGAGTATCCATGACAAATCTGACCCAAAAGCTGGTCATCGGCGCCGCCACACTGGTCGTTGGGCTTGTGCTCGGCTGGGCCGGGCGCGGCGTGATCGGCTACAACACCTCTACCCAATTCATGACCAGCTTCGACTCCTGGCGCGTGGCCTGTCCCGCGGCGGATCAAAAAGGCGTGAACTGCGAAATGATCCAGGACGTGGTGGACAATGAGAGCCATCAGGAACTGGTCCGAATCGCCATCGGCAAGCTGCCGGACGGCAAACCCATCATGGACCTCACCATGCCGCTGGGCGTCTCGCTGGAGCATGATGTCGGCCTGGTGCTGGGTACCGAACCGGCCCGCACCGTGAAGTACCGCACCTGCCTGGCGCAGGGCTGCATCGCCGACTTTCCTCTCGACGACAAGCTGCAGACATCGCTGAACGCAGGCAAGGATGGAAACATCCTGATCACCGGCCTGACCAGCGACAAGCCCATCGCGATCCCGCTGTCGCTCAAAGGCTATGGCGCCGCCCGTCGCGTCTATGAGAATGGCGAAGCCAAGCGCAATTCCTGGTTCTGGAGAATGTGGTCATGAAGTTTTCGCATCTGTTGAGCGGACTGGCGCTGCTGGCGCTGGGTTCGGGCGCCGCGCTGGCGCAGCAGGCACAGGCTCCGGCCGCGCCGCCGGCCCCGCCGGAAGTCAAGCAGATTGGCGACTGGCAGGTCCGCTGTTTCCCGGTTCAGAGCCCGTCGCCTTGCGACATGTTCCAGCAGCAGGGTGACGAGCGCACCAAGCAGCGCATTCTGGCGTTGTCGATCGCTTTCGATCCCGCGGCCAACGCGCATCTGATCCAGATCGTGGTGCCGCTGGGCATCTCGGTGGGACCGGGCGTTGTGATCCACACCAACACCTACACTTCGAAGGTCATGCCCTACCGCCGTTGCGATCGGGCCGGCTGCTATGTGGAGCGGCAGCTGGATAATGAAGTGATCGAGCAGCTCTCCCATGCCGGCGACAGCGCGATGGTGAAGATCGTGGCCGATGACGGCAAGAAGTACGATCTGAAAGTGCCGCTGAACGGCTTTGCAGCAGCGCATGATTCCATGAGCGAGCAGGCCCGGCAAAAGGCCAAGCCGCTTCCCCAGGCTGCCGCGCCGGCCAAGTGAACGGGCAATTCTGAATGCAAAAGCCGCCGGGCGACTGGCGGCTTTTTTGTTGGCGCCGAGAAACGCTAGGCGGGTTTGAAGGTCATTGCCACGCCGTTCATGCAATAGCGCAGGCCCGTGGGCTTGGGCCCGTCGGTGAAGACATGGCCCAGATGTCCGCCGCAGCGGTGGCAAAGAACTTCGGTGCGGATCATCATCTCGCTGGTGTCGGTGCGCGTGTCCACGGCGCCGGCAAGCGGCTTCCAGAAACTGGGCCAGCCGGTCTGGCTGTCATATTTGGTGTCGGACGAGAACAGCGCGGTATCGCAGCCGGCGCAGGCATAGGTGCCCTTCTTGTAAAGCATGTCCAGCGGGCTGGAATAAGGCATCTCGGTGCCCTGATGGCGCAGCACATTGTAAGCGGCGGGCGACAGGATTTTCTTCCATTCCCCATCGCTTTTGGTCACCGGATATGCGGCGAAGGCCGCCGGCGCGCCAAGGAACGTGCCCGCGCATCCCATCATCAGCAAACTCAGGAAAGACCGTCTGTGCATGTGCC
>CALMGU010000087.1 GCA_937865685.1 uncultured Alphaproteobacteria bacterium
CGCTTTGGACTGCGCCCGCTGGTGAATGGCTTGATTCACAGTTTGCGCTTGAGCAGGAGAATAGGTTCAGAAACGACGCTCTGTTGGTGACACTGTTGGGCACACCGCCCTACAGTTACTCGTGGGGGGAAGTGCTCTCCATTTACGACAATCGTGCTGGCTGTAGTGGCATCCTCATTCGTTACGCGCAATCAGGTCGCCAATAGTGACGCTTATGACATGGATACAAGGCGCCGGCAGTTGGTCATCAGTTGTGATCTTCTTAATTGCAGTCGGTATCAGTGCGCTGAACTATCATAGGTACGTGTATCAAAACGCCGCCGGCAGCTTGCTGCTTCTCGCCCAGTTTGCGGCCACTTCCGTGGGGGACATTTGCGGTTTCAGGAGTTCTATTAACTGGCTTCGCCGATCTCTGGTGCCTCCGCCTCACCCTTGCACTTGCAGCCGCCGTTGGCAATGTGATCGGGACGCGCCGGGCCAGAAGGCTAGTGTCAAAGAAGTAAACCATGAAAGCGCTGGTGTACGCCTTTGTCATGCGGGTCTTCTTTGTCAGCAACGTTCAACATGTTTTGCCCAAAAGACGTCATTTGCCGGACGACCCCGATCATAAATAGGCGTACAATAGAGTTCGGCCTGCTGCATTACCCATCGCTTTATCCCATACCCATCACGGTGTAGCCCTCGGAACGGAGTGACAGCCCACCGCCTTCTTATCTTTTGGGGCCAATGACCCCGCAATTCGTTTCTCAGTAAGGAGTGTTGCCAAAATGTTAGCTAGATTGGGCCGCTGCGCTGTTACGCGCAGGCAGTGGCTGCTTGTGGCCGGACTGGCGCTGTTTGCGCTGCTGCGCGGCTTTGTCGAAGCGGGGATCAAGCCTTATTACCTGCATCATCCCGATCTGGCGCGGGGCACGTCGCATTTTCGCTTAACGATCGAAGAAGGGCTGGCCCTGACGCGGGAATTGCGCGCGCGAATCTCAGGGCTGGCGCAGCCGGTCTATGTGCTCGATCTGCCCGGCGGGTTCGGGAAAGTGGTTCTGGATTCCACGAACGTGGAGAAGGCGGGCGCCGGTCATCGCATCCGCGATTTCAAAGGCGTTTGGCACGCCTATCCGCCTACATCCGCGTAGAGCCGGGGCCTTTGCCGCGTAGCCTTTTAAAGAACGCGCTGACCTTGTGGCGAGCCTGCTCACGCGTCACCACGCCCTGATCGGTCACCCAGTTGAGTTGAATGACCCTGCGCGGGCCTTCGAAGGCGTGAAAGCCATGCCAGGCATTGGGCTCGTTCTTGAAGATCAGAAGCGTGCCTTCTTCCGGCGGCACTTCCGCGATCACATCCTCCAGATCGCCCGGTCCCCGCAGCAGGCGCAGGCGGCCGGTCTTCGCCTCCCAGGCATTGTTCATATAGATCAGCACGGTGATCAGCTTGGTGCGGCTGTCGGTGTGGATCTGGCCGTCGCGCGCCGCGGAGACGCCCCGCGCCGTCACCATGGTGGGGCGGCCGGTGAGATCCACGCCCAGCTTGCGTTCCACCGCGCGGGTGAATTCCGGGCCCTGGATCGCCTTCATCAGATCGGCGAAAGCCGGACCATATTTCAATGTCGGCAGCGGAAACGAACCGGGATGGGTGACCAAGGGATAGTCGGCATTGATCGCGCCCATCGCCTCCTGGCGGACGAAATGCGGAACCATCAGAAACGGGAAAGGCTCGCGCGTTAACGGCGCGGCGTCGAAAGCGTCGAGATCGATGGGCAGGGCGGACATGAGCCTGGAAATACTATTTCCGGACCCAAAACGCAAAACTCGATGCGGAGTACCAAGGGCAGTGCGTCTTGGCTGAGGCCCTTCTCCCCCGCGCATGCGAAACATGCTGGTGGGGGAGGGTGAGTAGCGGCAGCGTACGAACGTAGCAGTGCTTGCGATGCGAAGGGCGGAGGGGCTAATGACCAGAATAGTGGATAATCTGACCTGTGTTGCCGATGGCACTGGAGGTCAGGCTGGTGGAGCCGCCGACATTGGACACATTGGCGTGCACCGTCGAAGTGGTCATGGAATTGTTGATCTGGCGCGAGACGATGGGCATGTTCGCGGCATTGGTATCGGCTTCGAAGCTGTTGCCCAGCGCCATGCCCTGCACCACCGCATTGCCGCCGATATTGCTGATATTGGCGTTGACCGAGGTGGAGGGATCCGAGGACGCGCACTTCTGATAGGAGTTGACGGAGGTCAGAGTGGGATCTGTGGAGACGCTGGCCCCGTTGCACAGCGCTTGACTGCTGACGGCCGTGCTGCCCCAGACATTGGAGATGCTGGTGTCGACATTGCTGTCGATGGCTGAGCCTGGACCCACGATCTGGCTGTTATGAACCCGCGTGTTGTTCATGGTGATGATGTCGATCATGTTGCCCGCCGCGGCGCTTTGCGCCACCGCGTCACCCGCGACGCCATCGATGGTGCCGGTCAGGTTCGAGAATTGCGACTGCAGATTGATCTGGCCGTTGATGATGTTGCTGCCGGAGCTGTTTCCCGCTCCGCCGCCCGGATGCTGGTTAGTACCGCCCGCGTAAGCGAACGTCGCCAACAGTGTCGCTGCTGCTGTAGCCGCGATAAGGGTTCTGGCGCGGGTCATTGCTGCTCTCCATGGAATAAGTGGCGGGACGGTCGGCGGCATAAGGCGGATTGGCGGCGCGCGCCGGATAAGGGCGGTCGCCCAAGGGATCGGCGGCGGTGTTGAGCGGCGAGGCGCAGGCGCTGCCGGGGGGGATGCGATAGATGCGGGTGACCATTTCCAGCGCCGCGCGCTCGATCACCGAGCGCACCGCCAGCTGGATCGGCTCCAGCGCGCTTTCGCCTGCACTGAGGTCGAAGAAGTTGGTGCCCAGAAAATCGAACACGCCCGCCGAGATCTGACGGCCGATGATCTGTTTCTGGTAGGAAATCACGTCCGCGACTTCCAAAGTGTTGGTGTTCACGAGGCGTAGGTCCAGGCCCACATTCATCACATAGATGGCGCCGCCCAAGGTGCCGGTGGTGGCATTGGTGGCGGTGCCGCCGCCGGTGCCGCTGGCATTCTCGGAGCGGATGTTGAAGTTCAGTTCGGTGATGCCGCCCACGATGTAATAGTCGGAGCCGGGGATCGACCCCGCCATGATCTTGCGGAAATCCCCGTCATTGGGATTCTTGTCGTCGCCGATCAGCTTGTTGTTGGCGTATTTCAACTCCAGTTCGGCGACCGAAGTGTCGAAGCGTTCGACCATATGGACGCCGGATTTGGAGAGTGCCGTCATCGCCATCAAGGCGGCACCGGCGGTCACTTTGCGGCCCGAACCGTCGGCTTCGATCTTGCCGGTATAGTCGGCGATCTGGCCCACCGCGATGCGGACGGGATGCTGGCCGACGATGCCGGACAGGCAGCGTAGCGCGCTGGAATAAGGCGTTTCATTGGTGATCACGGGTGAGCCGCCGATCGGCGCGGTGTAACGACCCACGGAATCGGCAGACGGGCTGATGCAGCCCGTGAGCGCCAGCGCGCCCAAGGCTGCCGCCATTGGCTTTAAAAGATATTTGCGTCCGCGAGGCGTCATGGGCCTTCTTTCATTCTCGTCAGCGGTTGTTCAGTTGCGCGGTCGCGGACTGATTGCCGCTGTTGATCTGGGTGGAATCCACCACGGTGGTGTTGTGGCTGCCGACCACCACCACATTGAGCGAATTGCCGATGGCGGTGGCCTGGCCCGACATGGGCTGGCCGCCCATGCCCACGCCGCCGGCATAGGCCGATTGCGCGCCCGAACTGCTGCTGGTGCTGGAGCCCGCGAACTGGCCGTTCACCACGGTCAGGTTGCCGTTGGCGTCGCGCAGCGAAAAATTGGACGGCGTGTTCTGGGTGGTATTGCCGAAGCCGTTATAGCTGGCCGAATTGGTCCAATCGCCGGCCCTAACGGCCGGGGAGAAGGCCAAGGCGGCGATGGTCCCAATCAGGAGAACTTTGGACAAGGTCATGGCGTCGATCCGGTATCCCGGACGGATCAGAGCAACGGCCATGCCAGTTCTTAATTTTCGTTAGGGATCCTCGGGTTTCTTGCGAGTCCCGCCGGATTCGCTCGTAAAGGCCTATCAAGAGACCGGAAAATCCTGGCTTTTGCCCCGCATCGACACGGGTTCCCAAGTCCAAGTATCGGCCGGCCTGTCCCGGTCCGGCACAGAATTTCCCGAACCATGGCGGAACCGGGTACGGCCCGATTGCTTGCCAGGGGCCAATGCTTACATTCGCGCATGGCCTTCCTGCAGCCCCAGCCGTCCGATCCCTGGACCCGCCAACCCGTGTTCCGGGCGCCGCCGGTTGTCATCAGTCTGATCGCCATCCTGGTGGCGGCGCATGGCGCGCGGGCGATGGTGGCGCCGAATATCTCCGCCGAACTGATCAACCAGTTCGCGTTCATCCCCGCCCGCTACAGTCCCGCATTCCTGGCCATGCACAATGCCGATCCGGGCGGCTGGCTGGCCCAGGCGGTGCCTTTCGTCAGTTACATGGCGCTGCATAACGACATCACGCACCTGATCATCAACAGTCTGTGGCTGCTCGCGTTCGGGCCCATCGTGGCGCGCCGGTTCGGCGGCTTTCTGTTCCTGTTGTTCTTCGTGACCTGCGGGGTGGCGGGCGCGCTTACCCATCTCGTGTTCAATTGGGGCTCGCTGGTGCCGGTGATTGGCGCCTCGGGCGCCATTTCCGGCCTGATGGCGGCGGGCCTCAGGCTCTTGCCGGCGCAGGCACCCTGGGCGCGGGCGGGCGAAGAAGACATGGCGCCTATTTTTTCGCGGCAGATCCTGGTCTTCACCGCGATCTGGATGGCGATCAATCTGGCGGCAGGCCTGACGGGACTTGGCATGGGCGGCGAGGCGGGCCTTATCGCCTGGCAAGCGCATCTGGGCGGATATCTGGCAGGCCTGTTCCTGGCCGGACCGTTCGACAGGCTGCGGCCCCGGCTCAACGCCATATAAAAAAAGAGGCGCCCGAAGGCGCCTCTCGCATTCAAGCGATGCTGGTTTGGCTACTCAGCCGGTGCGTGCGCGTGCGGGGCGTTGCCGCCTCTCTTCTTGCCGAAGACGGAGAAGCGCGAGCCCAGCCGGTCGAGATACGTGTAGATCACCGGCGTGATGTAAAGAGTCAGCAGCTGCGACAGGAGCAGGCCGCCCGCAACGCACAGGCCCAACGGCCGGCGGGATTCGGCGCCCGCGCCCAGACCCAGCGCGATCGGCAAGGTGCCCATCATCGCGGCCATGGTGGTCATCATGATGGGGCGGAAGCGGGTGAGGGCGGCTTCGTAGATCGCCTGTTCCGGCGACATGTCGGTGGCGCGTTGCCGCTCCAGCGCGAAGTCGATCATCATGATCGCATTCTTCTTCACAATGCCGATCAGCATGATCATGCCGACAAAGGCATAGAGCGTGAGCGGCAGGCCCACGATGAAGAGCGTCAGAAGCGCACCCACGGCCGCCGAAGGCAGGCCGGAGAGAATGGTCAAGGGGTGGATGAAGCTTTCATAGAGAATGCCCAGGATGATGTAGACCACGATCATCGCGATCAGGAGCAGCATGCCCATATTCTGGGTCGAACTCTGGAACGCTGCCGCCGTGCCCTGGAAGCTGGCGGTCACCGAGTCCGGCACGCCCGCTGTCACGCTGGCTTCGCGGATGGCGGTCACCGCGTCCGACAAGGTCTTGCCGGGCGGCAGGTCGAAGGAAATCGTCACCGCCGGCACCTGGCCGGAATGATTGACGCTGAGCGGCTGGGTGCCCGTCTCAATGCGGGTGACCGCCGACAGCGGCACGAGCTGGCCGGTATTGGAGGTGATGTAGAGCCGCTGCAGTGCCGCCGGATTGCTCTGGAACTTCGGCAAAAGTTCCACGATCACCTGATATTGGTTGGACGAAGTGTTGATCTGCGAGATCTGCGTGCCGCTGAAGGCTTCGCCCAGCGCGGTCTCGATCTGTTGCGCCGAGACACCCAGCGCCGCGGCGCGGTCGCGATTGATCTTGACCTGCACCGCCGGCATCGCGTCATCCAGGTCCGAATTGACGTCGACGAAGGCGGACATGGTCCGCATCTGCGCCATCAGCCGGCCCGAAACCTCCTGAAGCTCTTTCAGGTCCAGGGACTGCATCGTGTACTGATACTGCGAGCGCGAGCCGCGGCCGCCGATGCGGATGGATGGCGGGTTGGTGATGAAGACATTGATGCCGGGGAAGCGGTTCAGCTTGGGCCGAAGTTCGCGGATGATCTGGTCGGCGGAAAGCTTGCGCTCATGCAGCGGCTTCAGGACGATGATGTTGAGAAAGCCGCTATTGGCGCCCGCGGTGCCGTTGCCGCCGGGAATCTGCGCGAACACGCCTTCGACATTGGGATCGGCGTTGATGACCTTGGAGACTTCCTCCAGATATTTGAACATCTGGTCGGGCGAGGTGCCGTTCTGGGCCTGGATCTGGCCGGTCAGCCTGCCGGTGTCGTCGGACGGCAGGAAGTCCTGCTGCATCATCGAGAAGAGCAGGCCCGACATCACCACCGAAAGCACGAACAGGCCCAGGATCACGCGGCGGTGATTGAGGCTCCAGGTGAGGGTGCGGTTATAGGCGTTCTGCATCGCGTTGAAGCTGTTTTCGCTCCAGCGATAGAAGGCGTTGTGGGCCTGGCCATGTTCGTCCTTGAGGATGCGGGCGCACAGCATGGGCGTCAGCGTCACCGAGATGATGCCCGAGCAGAGGATCGCCAGGATGATGGTGACGGCGAATTCGTGCAGCAGCCGGCCCACTATGCCGCCCATGAAGACGATGGGAATGAACACCGCCGCCAGCGACACGGTCATGGAAAGGATGGTGAAGCCGATTTCGGCCGATCCCTTCATGGCCGCTTCGTAAGGCTTTTCGCCATGCTCGATATGGCGGACGATATTTTCCAGCATCACGATGGCGTCGTCGACCACGAAGCCAACCGAAAGCGTCAATGCCATCAGCGAAAGATTGTCCAGGCTGAAGCCCATCGCGCTCATGCCCGCGAAGGTGGCGATCACCGCGATCGGCAGCGCTAGCGAGGGAATGATGGTGGCCGAAACGCGGCGCAGGAAGACGAAGATCACGCCCACCACCAGCGCGCCGGCGATCATCAGCGTCATCTGCACGTCTTCGATGGAATTGCGGATGTTGATGCTCTGGTCGTACATCACTTCCAGCTTGACCGCCGGCGGCAGGCCTTCCTGGAATTTCGGCAGCACCGCCTTGATGGAATCGATCACCCCCACCGTGTTGGAGCCGGGCTGGCGGCTGATGGCGAGCCCGATGGTGCGGCGGTTCTTGTACCAGCTGCCGCCATAGGGATTTTCCAACCCGTCGATCGCGGTGGCCACGTCCCTGAGCCGGACGGGCGCGCCGTTGCGATAGGCGATGATCTGTGCGGAAAAATCCGCGGCGTTGTTGAGCTGGCCGTTGGCGTGAATGGTCTGGGACCGCACATTGCCGTTCAGCGCGCCGGTGGCCTGATTGACATTGGCCTGGGCGATGGCGCCCGACAGCGTGTCGATGCCGATCTGGCGGGCGGCGAGCGCGTCGGGGTCGGCCTGGATGCGCACGGCATATTTCGAATTGCCGAACACGCCCACCTGGGCGACGCCGTTGATGGTGGAGAGCTGGCGCGCCAGCAGGGTCTCGGCATATTCGTCGAGCGCCGTGCGGTAGATCGTGTCCGACGACATCGAGATGAACATGATCGGGAAGTCCGCCGGGTTCACCTTGCGGAAGGTGGGCGGCTGCGGCATCGAGCGCGGCAACTGGCGCTGTGCGGCCGAGATCGCCGCCTGCACGTCCTGCGCGGCGGCGTCGATATTGCGCTCCAGCGTGAACTGGATGGTGATGTTGGTGAAGCCCTGCCGCGAGGTCGAGGTCATCGAATCGATGCCGGCGATGGTGGAGAATTGGTTCTCCAGCGGCGCGGCGACGCCCGAAGCCATCGTGTCGGGATCGGCGCCCGGCAGGCTGGCGCTGACCTGGATGGTGGGAAAATCCACATTGGGCAGGTCGCTGACCGGCAGGCTGACATAGCCGAAGACACCGAAGATCACCAACGCCGCCATGAACAGCGTGGTGAAAACGGGACGCTCGATGAAAATGCGCGAGATATTCATGGCCAGTCAGCCGCCTTCAAACTTCAACGTCGTTTCACTGCGCCGCCGGGGCGTTCCGTTTGCCGCGCGCGGCTTCCTGCATCGCGCCGGCCGCCGGCGCACCCTGTTGCGGGCGGGTGCGCGCGACATTGACCTTGCCGCCGGGCAGGGCGCGCAGCGCGCCGTCGGTGATCACCATTTCACCGGGCTCGATATCACTCTGGATCGCGACATTGGTGCCGTCGTCGAACAGGACCTTGAGATTGTGCTGCTCCACGACATGTTCGGGGGTCACCACATAGGCGTATTGGGAGTCCGGGCCGATATTGACCGCCACGCGCGGGATCACGATCGCCTTGGAAATATTGGCAAGCTCGACAGTGACGTCCACCAGCTGGCCGGGCACCAGGACGCCATCCTTGTTGGGGAAGGTGGCTCTGAGTTCGATGGTGCCGGCGCTGTTGCTGACGGCGTTGCTGATGAAGTCCACCGGCGCGCTGATGTCCTGGCCGCCCATATCGTGCAGGTTCACGGTCGCGTTCAATCCGCCCTGGCGCGCGCGCGTCTGGATGCGCGGCAGATCCGATTGCGGCAGGCTGAACGAAACCTTGATGGGCTGAATCTGGGTGATGGTGACCAAAGGCGCGGTCAGGCCGTTCACCGATACAAGATTGCCGGGCTGCAACATGATCGGGCCAGTCTTGCCGTCGACGGGCGAGTGGATCTTGGTGAATTCCAGATTGAGGCGCGCCGCTTCCGCATTCGCCTTGGCCTGCAGATAAGCGGCCTGGGCGTTTTCGTTCTGCTGCGCCGAAATCGCATTCTCCTGCGACAAGCGCTGGTTGCGGTCGGCGGTGCTCTTGGCGGAGGCAAGCGTCGCCACCGCATTGTCATAGGCGGCCTGATAGGGGCGCGGGTCGATCTCGAACAGAAGATCGCCTTCCTTCACCATCTGGCCTTCCTTGAAATAGGCCTTGGTGAGCTGTCCTTGCACGCGCGCGGTGACCGACACCATGGAATTGGCGACCACCGTGCCGATGGTGTGCTCCACCACCTGCATGTCGCGCCGCACGGCATTGGTGACGCGGACCGGCGCCGGCGGCAAGGCGCGGCGCGGCGCCTGGGTGGCCGAATGGCTCCAATAATAATACCCGCCCAGAACCAGGGCGAGCGCGATGCCGCCGATCAGATAACGGCGCATGGGATTGCCATCCTGCCGGGGATCATGCGTGGACGCCTCGCGGTCGGACGTGGGCGGTGGAACCTGCATGTTCATTCGATCTTCCCCAAGCCGGACCGTTGTTGACGCGGTCTGCGGCGTTCCTCTCATGACTTTGCGACAACGCGATGCGCAATGCCGCTTCCTCTAAACCAATTTACACCGCCACACGTCCATCGGTCCGGCGGTGAAATTTACGCCCGAAATCCCGTCCATCCCACACCAGCGGTGGGGATTTTTTCAAGCCACACACGGCTTTAGCGGTATTTTGGCGCTTCTGGCCTTACACTCTATAGGGCAAAACTCTCTCACAAATGTCTCAAAAAAGGCCGTAGCGGTATCATGCAACCGCCTGGAGAGTTCATTAACATCTTGAAATCGTTGTTATTACTTTATGTCGCGCCGACTTTTGCGGCCCCGATTGCGGGGGGATGAGGGGGCGTCTATAAGCCCGGCCTTCCCAGCCGAGCGCCCCAAGTCATGAATATTCGCAACATCGCCATCATCGCCCATGTCGACCATGGCAAGACCACCTTGGTCGACCAGCTGCTCAAACAGTCCGGTTCGGTGCGCGAAAACCAGCACATGGCCGAGCGCGCCATGGACTCCAACGACCAGGAGCGTGAGCGCGGCATTACCATCCTGGCCAAATGCACTTCGGTGGAATGGAACGGCACGCGGCTGAACATCGTCGATACACCCGGCCATGCCGATTTCGGCGGCGAAGTCGAACGCATCCTTTCGATGGTGGACGGGGTGGTGCTTCTGGTGGATGCGGCGGAATCGGTGATGCCGCAGACCAAATTCGTGCTCTCCAAGGCTTTGAAACTGGGCCTCAAGCCCATCGTGGTGGTCAACAAGATCGACCGTTCGGACGCGCAGCCCAAGGAAACGCTGGAATCGATCTTCGATCTCTTCCTGGCGCTGGAAGCTTCGGATTATCAGCTGGATTTCCATCATCTCTTCGCGTCGGGCCGGTCGGGCTGGGCGGTCGACGAGCTGGAAGACGAGCGCAAGGACCTGACTCCCCTCTTCAAGCGCATCGTCGAAGACGTGCCCCCGCCCAAGCCGCAGGCGCTGGCCGGCGAGGAGCATCCCTTCAAGATGCTGGTCACAACGCTTGAAGCCGATAATTTTTTGGGCCGCATCCTCACCGGCCGCATCGAATCCGGCGTGATCACCACCAACCGCCAGATCAAGGTGCTCAACCGTGGCGGCGAGATCGTGGAAAAGGCCCGCGTCACCAAATTGCTGGCCTTCCGGGGCCTGGCGCGCGTGCCGGTGGACCGCGCCGAAGCGGGCGATATCGTGGCCATCGCGGGCCTGGAAGACGCCACCGTGGCCGACACGCTGTGCGATCCCGGTGTCGAGGAGCCGATTCCCGCGCATCCGATCGATCCGCCCACTTTGGCGATGACCATCTCCGTCAATGACAGCCCCCTGGCGGGCCGCGAAGGCGACAAGGTGCAAAGCCGCGTCATCCGCGACCGCCTGTTCCGCGAAGCCGAAGGCAATGTCGCCTTGAAGGTGAAGGAAACCGGCGAAGGCGCCTTCGAAGTGGCGGGCCGCGGCGAACTTCAGCTGGGCGTGTTAATCGAATCCATGCGCCGCGAAGGCTTCGAGCTTTCCATCAGCCGTCCCCGCGTGCTGTTCAAGACCGAGAATGGCGAAAAGCTGGAGCCGATCGAGGAAGTCACGGTCGATGTCGATGATCCCTATACCGGCGTGGTGATCGAAAAGATCTCCAACCGCAAGGGCGAGATGGTCGATATGCGCCCCACCGGCGCGGGCAAGACCCGCATCGTTTTTCATGGACCGGCGCGGGGACTGATCGGCTATCACGGCGAATTCCTCACCGACACGCGCGGCACCGGGGTGATGAACCGCATGTTCCTGGACTATGCCCCGCACAAGGGCCCGGTGGGCGGGCGCATCAATGGCGTTCTGATCTCCACCGAGAATGGCGAAGCGGTGGCCTATGGCCTTTGGTATCTGGAAGAGCGCGGCAAGCTGTTCGTGGTGCCGGGCACCAAAGTCTATGAAGGCATGATCATCGGCCAGAACGCCAAGGACAACGACCTGGACGTCAATCCGACCAAGGCCAAGCAACTCACCAATATCCGCACCACGTCGAAAGACGAAGCCGTGCGGCTGACGCCGATCGTGCCCATGACCCTGGAACAGGCGATGGCCTATATCCAGGACGATGAGCTGGTCGAAGTGACGCCGCAGAATATCCGCCTGCGCAAACGTGAGCTGCTCCCCCATCTGCGCAAGCGCGCCAAGCAGGCCGCCGACGCGTAAGAGAGAAGGCGATATGGACGTCTCAACCGACCTGATCGCCTTGGCCAACCGCTTGGCCGATACTTCAGGATCCGTGATCCGTCCTTTGTTCCGCCAGCGCATCGATGTGGCGCACAAAGAGGGCATGCGGATTTTCGATCCTGTGACCGAAGCCGACAAGGGCGCGGAGCAGGCGATCCGCGCGCTTCTGGCCCGCGAGCGGCCGGACGACGGAATCCTGGGCGAGGAATATGGCGAGCAGAAAGGCAGCTCCGGCTATCGCTGGGTGCTGGATCCGGTGGACGGCACGCGCGCCTTCATCACGGGCCGGCACGAATGGGGTTCGCTGATCGCGCTGGAGCAGGACGGCAAGCCGGTGCTCGGCATTCTGGATCAGCCGGTGCTGGGCGAGCGCTTTATCGGCGTGGGTGGCGCGGCACATCTGGTTCAGGCGGGCAAGACAACGCCGCTCAAGGTGCGCGCATGCGCGTCGCTGGCGGACGCAATCTTGTGCGCCACCGATCCGGGCGCCTATTTCTCCAAGGAACAGCTTTCCGCTTTCGCGCGCGTCGAGCGGCAGGTGAAGATGACCCGCTATGGCGGCGACTGTTATCTGTTCGCGGCCCTGGCGCTGGGCTTTGTCGATATGGTGATCGAGACCAATTTCCATGCCTGGGACGTGGCGGCGCTGATTCCATTGGTCGAAGGCGCGGGCGGCGTGATCACCAGCTGGGACGGCGGCTCCGCCCAACCCGGCAAGACCGTTCTGGCCAGCGGCGACAAACGCATTCATGCCGAAGCGATGAAGCTTCTCGCCGGTTAGCGTTGCCAACTTTTTTTGGTCGCGCGTCCCGGGCACGGATGCGCCCATCATTACTGGGCGCTTTCGGCGCCGCTCGCAAAACGTCGCGCTACACTGTCGCTAGCGACAGCATTTTTGCTGGCCGACGCGCCATCAAATTAAGGCAAAAATAGCGCGCAAATGCGGGGTTCCGCGCATTGCCGCCGCAATGATACCTCGCATGAGGCCGCAACCCTCGCGCGTGCGATCACGTTTTCTACCTGTAACCGAATCCGAAGGGCAGGAGAAAACATGACTGGTTTTCGTGACAATGATTTGGGTGCATTCATGCCGGCCTCCGACGAAATTCGTCAGGAAGGCTTGGCGGAAAAGCATGTTCTTATCGATAATGGCGGCCTTTCCAGCTTCCATCACTTCGAGGAAAAGGAAGAAGGCAGCAACAAAGCCAAGATGATCGGCGGCGGCCTGGTCGCAGCGTTGCTTTTGGGCGCGGCGGGTCTTTATGCCATGAGCGGCAGTGCGCCGGTTGCGACGAAGGCGCCCGCGTCTCAGATGGCGTCGAACGCGCCGGTTCGGACCGCGCCGACGCCTCCGGCCGCCACACCTGCTCCGCCCGCACCCGATATGGCCGCCAGCACGCCTACCGTGACGAAGTCGCCTTATGATGCGGCTCCGGTGGCCAAGGCTCCGGTAAATGACACCGCGAGCGCCGCGCCTGCTGTGAAAGCCGACAAGCCGGTGAAGACGGCGAGCAAGACCAAGTCCAAAGATAATGCCGCGTTGAATCAGGCGGAATCGCAACAGACCGCGCAGCTGAACAAGGCAGAGGACGCGGCCACCAGGAACGGTTCGGTGCCGGTGCCTTTGACCGAAACGCCGGCTGCTCCTTCGTCTGACGTGGCTGCCGCAGCCCCGGCGGCTTCCGATGCCACTCCGCTGCCGGCGCCCCCTGCGCCTCCGGCATCGTCCATGGCCAGCAGCGGTCCGTCGGCGGGAACGCCATCCGCTCCCCAGGATGTTCCGGCTTCACCTGCGGTGACGCCTGAGCAGCAGGCGGCGCCGGTCGCTCCGCAGCCTGAGCAGGCTCCGCAAGCCCAGCCCGCTCCGGCTCAGCCGCAGTAAATTCCGAAACGAAGAGAAAGCGCCTCAGCGGAAAATCGCTGGGGCGCTTTTTTGTAGGAAATCGTCGATGGCCGACCACAAGCGGCCCCGCAGAGCGTCGCGCTCCATCAGGATTTCGTGCTCGGCTCCTGTGATTTCGGTGAATCGGGCATCCGGCATGCGCGCCGCGAAGGCGGCCGCGGCAGGTGTTTCGCAGACCTGGTCCTGGCCCGCGCCGAAGATGAGGGACCTGGTCGCAATCGCTTCCGCATAACCGGGAGAGCGCAGCAAGGCGATGGATCGGATCGCGGCGGCCAGCCAGCTCCAGGTGGGGCCGTTCAGCCGCAAGTCCGGGTCGGCCTTGAGCAGCGCCTGATTGCGGGCATAGCGAACGGGATCGGAAGTCACGATCTGCTGGCCGAAGGTCTGGGTCAGCTGGTCGCGCGCGCCTAGGCCCCAGACAAAATCGCATGACGGCGCTTTGCGATTGAGGAGGCGGGCGAGCGTCTTCACCACCCATCCGGGTGCGCCGCGGAAATTGATCCCCAGCATGGGGGCACAAAGAATGGCGGCGGTGAATTCGCCGGGCACATCGTGCAAGCGGCGCAAGAGAATATTGCCGCCCATCGAATGCGCCATGGCGATCTTGGGCAAACCGATCGGATCGGCGACGGTGCGGATTATCGCGTCCAGATCCCGATCATAGGCCGCGAAATCCTCGATATGGGCTTTCCTGGCATCGGCGAGCAGACGGTCCGAACCGCCCTGGCCCCGCCAGTCGAAGGTGACCACCGAGAAGCCGCGGGTGCGCAATTCGTCGATCACTTCGAAATATTTCTCGATGAATTCGGTCTGGCCGTTCAGGAGGAGGCAAAGGGCGCGCGGCCGCTCGGTGTCGAAACGCGCCGCGCGCAGCCGCACGGCATTCACGGTGACGAAGAAGGGGCGGAAGTCTTGCGGCGCGGGCATCATCGGACCTTGAGTTTGCGCAGGCGCCTGCTTGTGTTCAAGCTGAGGCTATGAAGAGCGAACGCGACGCGTTGGGCTGGTGCTGCTTTCTGATCCATGTCGCCGTCCTGGCCTATGCGATCCTGGGTTGGGCCTGGCCGGGGCGCGGCTGGCTGGATGTTTATCTGATCTTCCTGCCGCTGATGTTTCTGCATTGGAAACTCAATCGCGGCGCCTGCATCCTGAACAATCTGGAAAACTGGCTGCGCCATCGCCGCTGGCGCGCGCGCGACGCCAATCGCGAGGAAGGCGCCTGGCTGCGCACGCTTCTGGCCGACACCACCGGCATCCAACTGACGCCCGCGCGGATGGACGCGGTGATTTACGGCGCGATGGCGCTGTTCTGGCTTTTGGGGCTGGCGCGCCGGGCGGGAAAATTCTGATCTCCCGATGCCCTGGCCGGGCCTTGAAGGGGCGGATTCCATGCCCATCTAGAAGCTGTTCCGGGGGCGCTATTGCACCGGAAAACACAACGCTTTCAGGAGGTTGTACCCATGCGTCTGGATTATTCGCCTTTCTATCGTTCCACTGTCGGTTTCGACCGTCTTTTCGATCTGCTCGAGAATGCCGACGCCGCGCAGGGCGGTTATCCGCCCTACAATATCGAGCGCAGCGACGAGAATAATTATCGCGTCACCATCGCCGCCGCCGGCTTCGCCGAAAAAGATCTGGGTGTCGAAGTCGCCGATGGCGTGTTGACCGTCACCGGCAAGCGCGAAGACGCCGGCAAGCCCGCCTATCTGCATCAGGGCATCGCCGGGCGCGCCTTCGAGCGCAAATTCCAGCTTGCCGAACATGTCGAAGTCAAAGGCGCCAAGCTCGAGAACGGTTTGCTCCATGTCGATCTGGAGCGCGTCGTGCCGGAAGCCAAGAAGCCCCGCCGCATCACCATCAACGCGCCGGAACTGAAAACCATCGAAGGCGGCGTGAAGGCGGCCTGATTTTTATTGCCCCCATCTGTCTTCCTCGGGATAAAACCTCGGAAGACATCTTTCCCGTGAGGCCGATAAGCAAAAGCTCCAGTGGAGCTTTTGCCGGCCGAACGCCCGCGAAGCGGGCAGCCAATGGCTTCGCCATGCGGGGGAAGAAAGCCAGTGAATGTTTCAGTAAGGCGAGGTGTCTTGATCGGCACCTCGCCTTTTTTCTTTGGAGCAAAGCTCAGGTCCGCCTCCCCCGCGCATGCGAAGCATGCTGGTGGGAGGGTGGCCGTAGCAACCTCTCGAGGTTGCGCAGGGCGGAGGGGGCTAAGCGGATTCCGCGAATAACATCGGCAGTTTCGCGCCGAGGAAATTCACATCCGTCAGATCCGCGTCGCGGAAATCGGCGCCGGTGAGATTGCCATAGGCGAAGTCGCAGCCGGCCATGTGCGCCCGGCGCAGATCCGCGCCGTGAAAATCGGCATAACGCGCTTCGGCATTGTCCAGGCGCGCGGGCAAAACCCGGTCGCCCGCAATCACCAGGGGCCCCAGATTGGTGTCGCTGAGATCGGCATGGCCGAGCTTGGTGCCCGCCAGATTGACCCCGCGCAGATCCGCGCCATGCAGCCTGGCGCCGCGCAGATCCGCGCCCGCCAGGTTGCTGCCCTGGAGCGAAGCGCCTTCCAGATTGACTCCGTACAGCACCGCGCCCGGCGCGATCAGCGCGGTGAGCCTGGCATGCGCCAGATTGCGCACCCGGCGCAGATCCAGGCGGGACAGGTCGGCGGGCTTGCCGTCGCGCCCGTCGCTCGCCGCCCATCGCGCATGGGCGTCCAGCATCTCTTCGATCCGCTTGGTCTCGGCGGGATCCGGTTCGCTTTTGTCGGTCAGGGCGTGGGAGAGATCGGCGCCATGGGTGTTGGCGAAATCCATGCGCGCACCCACCAGGATCGCACCGGCCAGATCCGCGCCCGTCAGATCGCAGCCCGACAGGTCGGCATTCTCCAGATTGGCACCGGTCAGGCGCGCCTGGCGCAGATTGGCGCGGGTGAGACGGCAGCCCTTCATCACCGCGTCGGTGAAGTCGGCCTGCACCGCCATGGCGCCGGTCAGCTTGGCGCGCTCCAGATTGGCGGAGTTGAGCATGGCGGACGGAAGTTCGGATGGCTTGGCATCGTGCTGCAGCGCGCGAAGATTGCCATGCCGGTCCTTGGTCATGATGGTGCCTTCGCGGAAATCCGCCTCATAGAGGTCGGTGCCCATCAGATTGGCGCCCCGAAGCGAAGCGCCCCGAAGATCGGCGCGGCGCATATAGGCGTTGACCAGATTGGCGCGGCGCAGGTCCGCGCCGAAAAAGCTCGCGGCATCCAGCCGCGCCCCCGCCAGGTTGGTTTCCTCCAGGACCGCGCCGGTAAAGTCCGCATCGCTGAGATTGCGGCCCGCCAGGTCCAGCCCCGACAGGTCGCAATAGGCGAAAGAGGCCCGCGCCCCGCCCAGCCGGCCGGAATAGAGCATTTCGTGGCGGTCGGCCGCCGCCAAAACTTCCTTGTGGGTCAATTTTGTGAGGCTGGTATGCCGGGCGGGATTCATGGGGAAACAGCGCTGGGGTTAAGCCTTTTTCATGCGCAAGTGTGGGCGGAAACGGGCTAACACCCGATTAAGACGTGAAAATTTGCTGTTGAACGGCGGCGCGGGCCGGGTACAAAGGCGGACCGGGACAAGGCCCGGACGGTTAAGAGCGGAAAGCCTGAAAAGGCTGGAGCCGGATCGGAGCCAGATCAAGGGTTTGCGCGAATACCGCGGGCGTCCTTGGCCATTACAACGAGGTTTGGATTTTGACGAAGCACCGCCTGATGCTTTCCGCCGCCACGGCCGCGTTGCTGGCCGTGCCCTTGACGATTTCCGCAGGCCACGCGGCGACCACCATCACCGATACGCGCAAGGCAGCCATCGACACCAAAACCCTGGGTGACATCACCATCACTTCGGGCGGAGTGGACATCAAGGCGATCGGCGCGGCGGTGACCGTCAATTCCAACAATTTCCTGCAGAACCAGGGCACGATCTCCAACCAGAACACCACGGGCGCGGTCGGTATCGCGGTCGATACCAGCGGGGGCGACATCGTCAATAGCTCCGGCATCACCAATTATGGCACGATCAGCCTGACCGGAAACGGCACCGGCAAATCAGCGCTGCTGATCAGCGGCGGCAAGACGCTCTACGCGCCGGTCACGTTCAACAACATCATCAGCACCACCGGCGCCACCGTGACCGGTTCCACCGTTTCGGTGGTGGGCGACACCAGCAATATCGTCACCCTGGTCCAAGGCACCACCGTCGACGGCGATATGACGATGGGCGGCTCCATGATTTTGACCGCCGGCGACAAATCCACCAGCGCCGGCAATACGGCCATCGACCTGGAAGGCAATCTCAACGGCAATTTCATTATCGGCTCCGGCGCGAGCCTGACCGCGGTGGGCAACCAGGCGCGCGGCATCGTGGTTCTGGGCCCGATCAAAGCTTGCGTGAACAATTCGTCCCTGGGTTACACCTGCGCCAATGACGGCACGGCGCTCAAATCCACCGGCGCGTTCGCCAATTTCGGCACCATTACCGTCACCGGCACCATCTTTCCCAACCGCAAGGGCGGCAATTTCGAAAGCGGCAGCGCGATCATCATCGGAAATTCGGTCGATGGCGGCTTCTTCAATGCCGGGCCTTCGACTTCGAACGGCACGACCGCGCTTGCCACCATCACCGGCAATGGCGATGTCGTCAGCGGCAGCAGCGGGACGATTTTCGCGCCGGTGGTGCTGATCGATCCGTCCCAAACCGTGTCCACGCTCAACCCCACCGTGCGCGGCCCCGCCATTCTGGGCCCGGTCGGCACGCCGGTCGATTCGGTCGATGGCGGCAAAGGCTATGCCTTCATCAACCATGGCACGATTTCCGCGCAGCCGGTCGACCTGGATGTGAGCGCGCTGGCGGTGGCCATTCAGGGCTCTTCGGCCACCAATTTCACCTGCCTCAGCGGCGTGGCCAGCAGTTGCAGCTATACCACGACAACCGGCGGCCCGCTGACCAATACGTCTTCGGGCTTTACCGTTGCCGCGAACGGACTGGTGACCAGCGGCGGCCTGCTCAACAGCGGCACCATTCGCGCCCAGGCCCAGACCAAGGAAGACACCACCTCCAGCATCGGCGCCACGGCCCTTTATCTGGGTGCCTTCACCACGGTTCCCCGGATTGATGTCGCGGGCGAATTCGTCAGCGGCGGCACCTTCACTTCCGGTGTCATCAGCGCCGCCGTGATCGGTCCGGGCGGCGGCGTCGCCACGGCGGTCCAGATCGGCGATCAGGCAGTCGTGCCGCAGATCGATGTCCTGCAGCATGGCACGATCACGGCCCAGGTCCGCACCAGCACGCTCTCGCCAACTTCCATCAACGCGCCGACCTCGTCACCCTTCACCCAGACCGCCACGGCGATCCTGGACCAGTCGGGCAGCGTCCGGCTGATCAACAATGCGGGCGTGATCGCCGCTCTCACCACGGTGCAGACGCCGACCGCCAATGCCGCGGTGGTGAACAATACGCTGGCGGTCAACCTGCTCGCGGGTTCGACGGGCAAGACCGTCATCAACAATAGCGGCGTCATCGAAGGTGATGTCCTGTTCAATTCCGGTGGCGGCGGCAACACGCTGAATGTCGGCAATGTCGGCGACGTGACCAATCCCAACGACACCAGCGGCAACGCCAACAGCGCCGTCTCCGTGATCCAAGGCTCCGCTGTTTCCAATACGCCCTTCAATTATGCCAGCGTCACCGGCCGCATCAGCAGCACGCTTTCGGGCGCGCCGCCCACAGCCCTCACCAGCCTGATCAATTTCGGCTCGGGCACCGGCAATCTTCTGCATGTCGGCGGGTTCGGCTATGTCAACAGCGTGATCGCCTCTGGTCCCGGCGGTCTGGATATCCATGTCGATAATAACGGCCAGTTGTTCCTTGCCGCCCCCACCGGCAGCTCCGTCAACACCCATGACCTGATCGTATCCAATGGCGGTACCATTGGCCTCGCCATGACCCAGATCAACGCCGCGTCGGTGACGCCCGTGGTGCTGGCCGCGAACAACGGCACGTCCAATCCCACCGTCAGCCTGTCCAACGCCATCATCGGCCTGAAGCTGGGCAGCTTCATTTCATCCGGCACCACGGCGGCATCGACCGCCAATCCGACCCGCCAGACCATTACCTTGATCCGCTCATCGGCGGCGATCACCGACACCACCTTGGCCCAGCAGAATGCCAGCCTGTCGCAGAACATTCCGTTCCTGTTCGAATCGCAGACCGACACGGCCGGCAACAGCGCGGGCGTGCCCGATCCTCTGTCCTTCAACAGCACGGGCACCGACCTCATTCTCACGCTCCTGCCCCGTTCCACCGGCGCCACCAATGCCGACGGCACGCCCGGCCTCAATCTCAGCGGCGACGCCAAGCAGGTCTTTTCCTTTGCCGCCGCCGCATTGGCCAACGATCCGGAACTGGGCGCAGCGATCGGCTCGAACATGACGGTCTACAAGACCAATGGCGTGCCTTCGAGCGGCATCAATGTCGCCGCCAGCCAGCAAAAGGCTCAGCAATTCTTCTCGCAGATGACGCCCGACGTTTCGGGCGGCACCCGCCAGGTCGCGATTCTCCTCACCGACCAGGCGACGGGCCCGGTGGCGGCCCGCCAGCGCCTCTTGCGCTCCTATGCCGACCAACCCGGCGAGCTGACGCTATGGAGCGAGGAGTTTGTCGGCAACATCAACAATAAGGGGCGCGCCGACGCCAACGGCACCTTGACCAATTACAAGGACCACGGTTTCGGCTTCTCGCTGGGCCTGGATTCCGGTTCGGCGCGCGGCGGCTGGTTTGGCGGCGCCATCAGCTATTATTCGGGCGATGTCAGCCAGACCCTGCCGCATCACAGCCTCACCCATGAGCAATGGTACATGCTCACCGGCTACACCGACTGGCGCGGCAAGCATGTCTTCCTCGACACCACCGGCAGCCTTGCCTATGGCAGCTTCGACGGCTCCCGTTCGCTGGTGGCTGGCGATGTGAGCCGCACGGCAACCGGCAAGCGCGCCGCCCTGATGGGCGCCCTGGGCGCCACCGGCGGCGTTTTCTATAAATTCGGGTTCCTAGACATCCTGCCGCATATCGCGCTCGACGGATTGGCGAGCCGCGAAGAGGGCTATACCGAAACCGGCGGCGGCGACGGCCTGGATCTACAGGTCGCGCCCTATTACGCCAATTCGCTGCGCGGCTCGATCGGCAGCGACTTCAAGACCAGCTTCAACATGTTCGGCGCCACGGTCTCGCCGGAAGCGCGGCTGGGCTATCGCTACGATGTCGCCAATTCGCCGGTGAAGCTGAAAGCCGGCTTTGTCTCGACGGGCGGCCTCAACACACCGGGCAACACCTTCACCTTTGTCGGCCCCGATCCCGACAGCGGCAATGCGGTGGCCGGTTTCTCGCTGGGCGCGGGCACCGACACCTGGCATCTGGGCGTCAATTACGACTGGATCCGCGGCAACAACGGATCGACCACGCAGGTGGGCACGCTCACGCTCCTGGGCCGTATCTAGGTCCGTTGCGGTTTGTCCGAGACCGCCTCCTCATGCTTCGACAAGCTCAGCATGAGGAGCGAGGCCAAACGTCCTCACCCTGAGCTTGTCGAAGGGTGAGAAGCGGTTCGAGTGACGCCTCGCTCGCTGCGCTCGACGAGGGGCAAGGTTTTTTAGGCTCATTGCATTCGCCAAGAAAACCTAAGCCAACGCCGCGAGCCTGAGCGAGCGGCCGCAGCCACACCCCGATCTTCCGCTTTACGCTTTCGCCAGCTCGATGAGCTTGGCCACGTGTTCGTCAGGCGTGGCGAAGGCGAGCGCGATGCGCGTGACCACCGTTCCATCCTTCTGGGGCGCAAACCAGTCATGGAATTGCGCGCCGCCCGCGCGCATCCGCGCGGCTTTTTCCACCGGCATGCGGACGAACACCATATTGGTCTCCACCGGATAGGCGATCTCCATGCCGGGAATCTGCTTCAGCTCGCCGGCCAGATGCGTGGCCAGCGCATTGGACTTGGCGCCGCTGATGAGCCACAGATCGTCCGCAAGCATGGCTTCAAGCTGGACCGAGACAAAGCGCATCTTGGAGGCCAGATGGCCGCTCCGCTTGCGGCGGTATTCGAATTCGCCCGCAAGAGACGGATCGAAAAACACCACCGCTTCGGCGGCCAAAGCGCCCGCCTTGGTGGCGCCGAAGGACATCACATCCACGCCGCATTTCCAGGTCGCTTCGGCGGGCGTCACGCCCAGATGCGCCACGGCATTGGCGAAACGGGCGCCGTCCAGATGCAGCTTCAAACCTTTGGAACGCGCCAGCGCGCCGATCGCGGCCACTTCCTGGACGCTGTACGCCGTGCCCATCTCCGTCGCCTGGCTGATGCTGATGGCGCGGGGCTGCACGCTGTGCACGCTGCCATCCAAGCCTTCCAGCGCGTCCCCGATTCCTTCCGGTGTCAGCTTGCCATCGGCGCCATCGATACCGATCAGCTTGGCGCCGGAAAAAAATTCCGGAGCGCCGCATTCCGACGTCATGATGTGACTGTCCTTGTGGCACAGAACCGCGCCGAAGGGCGGCGTCAGGCAGGCCAGTGCCAGCGCATTGGCGGCGGTGCCGGTGAAAACGGGGAAGGCTGCGACGTCGCGCTCGAAACGCTCCGCGAAGCGGGCCGTGAGATTTTTCGTGGCGGCGTCATTGCCATAGGCCAGTGCCGTGCCCTGGTCGGCCGCCTGCAAAGCCGCCCACACGTGAGGCAGCACGCCATAGGCATTGTCGGATGCGAAGTTCATTCAGAGCGGTTCCAGGAAAAGTGCTAAGCGGTTTTCCGTCCGGAACCGCGACAATTCAAGGGACTTCACCAGTTGCCGGTATTGGGCATCGAGGCCCAGGGTTCTTTGGGTGGCAGGCGTTCGCCGTCTTGCAGCAATTCGATGGAAATGCCGTCGGGCGAGCGGATGAACGCCATATGGCCGTCGCGGGGCGGGCGGTTGATGGTGACACCTGCCGCTGTCAACTTCTCACAAAGCGCGTAGATATCGGGGACGGCATAGGCGAGATGACCGAAGTTGCGGCCGCCAGCATAGGTTTCCTTGTCCCAGTTCCATGTGAGTTCCACCATCGGACAATCCTCCGGCGACTGGGACCGGTCTTGTGGTGTGGCAAGAAAAACCAAGGTAAACCGGCCTTTTTCATTCTCGATCCGGCGAATCTCGACCAGGCCGAGTTTGGCGCAATAAAAATCCAGGGCGGATTCCAGGTCGGAAACGCGCACCATCGTGTGCAAATACCGCATGACAAAGCCCTTGGCTGAGGAGCGCGCACTTTCCGCGAAAGGCCGGAATCAAGCAATTCCGCGCGGCATCTTTTGTGACATGGGCGCAGAGCAGATTTCGCACAGGATTTTTCGCCGCATCCTGTGACACAAAAGCAGGCAAGGAACCGGCGCAAGCTGCCAAATCGGCGGGCGATTTTTTATGTTGCTTTGCAAATAAGTTTGATTCATACGGGTGCTGTCGCCACGATTCATCCATGAATTATGGTGGTTTATGGCATGGCGGTGTTCTTTCCCGCTATGCTGCGAGTGCTAAGTACCGCGACGGCCACATTCTGCGGCATCATCGCGTATCGGTCCGTTCCTGTTGGCAGGAATGTCGGGCGCGCTCTTGAATTTGCGTTTCCTCTTGCCAAGCGCGATTACGATTGCTTTAACAAAGCCCAACGAGTGCCAGCTAATGGCGCCAGGTTGGGAAGCATTTTGTCTCGATCCTAAGTTTGTTCGCCCGGCGCAGGCGCGCCGGGTTTGTCTTGTCTAGTGAGCGAGAGCGCATGGAACGTCCACATCATCTAGAGACTGCCCAAACATCCACCAGCAGCAAGCTGACAGGCATCGTCATTGTCATCTTGATTCACGTTGCTGCGATCGCGGCGCTTGTCGTTACCCTGGCGTCGGGCCAGATCATGAAGCAGATCCACGACATTCAAGCGTCGGTGGCTGCCGAGAAGACCCCGCCCAAGGCACCGCCGCCGCCGCCGCCGGATCTGGCCAAGCCGCCGCCGCCGGTCGCCATCGTGCCGGAATTCAGCGTCGCGA
>CALMGU010000088.1 GCA_937865685.1 uncultured Alphaproteobacteria bacterium
ATCGAGATCGCCGAGATGGTGGCGCTGGTGGCGCGGCGACCAGGGAGCAGCGGCCAGGAAAAGTGTGAAGCGCCCGAAGGGCGCGAAACGGGTTTCGGTCCGGCCGTGCGACCCAACAATGATTGATTGGGAGGGCCTCCGGCGCGGGAAGTTCTACGATCTGATCGCCGGACTGCCTTTAATTCTTTGGTTTGGCTATGGCGTGGTGCAGCTGCGCCCCAATCTTGCGGCCACGGCCCGCGCGCTTCTGGCCGAGCCGGACAATCTTCTGCTGAATTTGCGCTTCTTCGCGCTTTTCGCCAGCGCCGCTTTCAACCTCCTGCTGATCTATCTGGTGGTGGTACGGACGGAGCCGGTGCGGCGCTCTTCGGGCCTATTGCCCCGCCTCTGCGGATTTGCCGGCACTTTTCTGGGCGTGGGCATTCTGCAGCTGAAGCCGGTGACACTTTCTCTTTCCTGGCAGGCGATAGCGGCCGCGCTGATTTTCGTGGGCGCGCTGGGGTCGGCCATCGTGCTGGCGCGATTGGGCAAGTCCTTTTCCATCATGCCCGAAGCGCGCAAACTGGTGACTGGCGGCCCTTACGCCTATGCCCGCCATCCGCTCTATGCCGTGGAGTTCATCACCTTGAGCGGCACCGCGATCCAGTTCGCGCAGCCTTGGGCGGCCTTATTGGCGTTGGGTGTCGTCGTGCTGCAGATCGCGCGCACGATCTTCGAGGAGCGCGTTCTTACCGCTGCTTATCCCGAATATGAAAGTTACCGCGCGCGGGTCAAACGCTTCGGGATTATCTAGATTTGCCGAAGCGTGCTGAAGCCCGTCTCCCCCATGCGCGCGAAGCGCGCTGATGGGGGAGGTGAGGATTGCGTCCAGCCATCCGAACCGTAGCACGCTCTCGAGCGTGCGAAGGGAGAGGGGGTAACTTAAACGAACTCGACTTTCAGGATCTCGTAAGATCGCGCGCCGCCCGGTGCGGCGACTTCCACGGAATCGCCTTTGCTCTTGCCGATCAGCGCGCGCGCGATGGGCGAGGAGAGCGAGATGCGGCCTTTGCGGGCATCGGATTCCACATCGCCCACGATCTGATATTTGCGCTTCTCGTCGGTGTCTTCGTCGACCAAGGTCACGGTGGCGCCGAACTTGATGCTGCTGCCGGACAATTTGGAAATGTCGATCACTTCGGCGCGGCCGATCTGATCTTCCAGTTCCATAACGCGGCCTTCGATGAAGCTCTGGCGTTCCTTGGCGGCATGGTATTCGGCATTTTCCGACAGATCGCCATGAGCGCGCGCTTCCGCGATCGCCTTGATGATTTCATGGCGGTCCACATTTTTGAGATGGTTCAGCTCATCTTCCAGGCCCTTGAAGCCCGCAGCCGTCATCGGAATTTTTTCCATCGCCGTCAGTCCCGTTACCTTGGGCCAAAAGAACGCTCCAATCCGGCCGGATGGTCCGGAGGTGCGTCGTTTGGCTATATTAAAGTATTGATACAGCTGGATAATTCAAACTTTGGGTATCACCCAGCCCGTAAACTGTAAGACTGCAGGGGGGCGACTTCAAGAGACTGGCCCTTGAGCGCGGCGATGGCCTCGGTGGCAGCCTTAGCCCCAGCCATGGTGGTGTAGTATGGAACTTTCAGGGTCAGGGCGGCCCGCCGGATCGATGAGGAATCGGCCAGGGCCCGCGCGCCATCGGTGGTATTGAAGACCAGGTGGATTTCGCCATTCTTGAGTGCGTCCACCACATGGGGGCGGCCTTCCAGCACCTTGTTGATGGTGGCGACGGGTAATCCCGCAGCGGCCAGCGTGCGCGCGGTGCCGCCGGTGGCGACCAGCGAAAAGCCCATTTCGACCAGATCCCTGGCCGGGGCCGCGATCAGGTCCTTGTCGGCATCGCGGACGGAAATGAACACGGTACCGCCCACCGGCAGCCGCGTGCCGGCGCCGATCTGGCTCTTGGCGAAGGCACGGGCGAAATTGCTGTCCGCGCCCATCACTTCGCCGGTCGAGCGCATTTCCGGTCCCAAGATCGTATCCACGCCGGGGAAGCGGGCGAAGGGCAGCACGGCTTCCTTGACCGAGATGTGGCCGGGGCGCGGCGGCTTGAGATTAAAGCTCGCCAAAGTCTCACCCGCCATCACCCGCGAGGCGATGGCGGCGACGGGCAGGCCGATGGCCTTGGCGACGAAGGGAACGGTGCGGCTGGCGCGCGGGTTGACCTCCAGCACATAGATTTCGTCATTCTGAATGGCGTATTGGACATTCATCAGTCCACGGACATTCAGCGCGACCGCCATCGCCTTGGTCTGGCGCTCGATCTCCGCCACGATGGCGGGCTTCAGTGTGTGCGGCGGCAAGGAGCAGGCGCTGTCGCCGGAATGTACGCCGGCTTCCTCGATATGCTCCATGATGCCGGCGATGAAGACCTCGCTATTCACATCGCAGATCGCATCGACATCGACTTCCGTGGCGCGGTTGAGGAAGCCGTCGATCAGGACCGGATTGTCGCCCGAAATGCGGAACAACTCACCCGATGCGACCTGTTCCTTCAGCTGCGCTTCGTCCGACACCACCACCATGCCGCGCCCGCCCAGGACATAAGAGGGACGCAGGATCACGGGATAACCGATCTCGCCCGCCGCATTGACCGCTTCGTCCGCGGTCATCACCGTGGCGTTGCTGGGCTGCTTCAGCCCCAGATCCTGGAGCAGTTTCTGGAAGCGCTTGCGGTCTTCGGCCAAATCGATGGCATCGGCGCTGGTGCCCAGGATCGGCACGCCCGCATCGCGCAAGATGTTGGCGAGCTTGAGGGGAGTCTGGCCGCCGAACTGCACGATCACGCCGGCGAGGGTGCCCTGTTCCTGCTCCTTGGCCACGATTTCCAACACGTCTTCGGCGGTGAGCGGCTCGAAATAGAGCCGGTCGGACGTGTCGTAGTCGGTGGAGACGGTTTCGGGATTGCAGTTGACCATGATGGTCTCGTAACCGCGATCCGACAGGGCAAAGGCCGCATGGCAGCAGCAATAATCGAATTCGATGCCCTGGCCGATGCGGTTGGGTCCGCCGCCCAGAATGATGATCTTCTTCTTGTCGGTGGGCGCCGCCTCGCAGGCCGCCTGGCCCGCGATCGGTATTTCGTAGCTGGAATACATGTAAGGCGTCAGCGCCTGGAATTCGGCGGCGCAGGTATCGATGCGCTTGTAGCACGGCCGGATGTTCAGAGCGTGGCGCGCCGCGCGCACGGCGGCTTCCTTCTGGCCGGTCAGTTTCGCCAGCCGCGCGTCGGAGAAGCCCATGGTCTTGAGGCGGCGGAAGCCTTTCTCGTCTTTCGGCAAGCCGTCTTTTTTGATCAACGCTTCGGTGTCGATGATCGCCTGGATCTCGCCCAGGAACCAGGGATCGTAACCGGTGATTTTCTGAATCTCGTCCAGCGGGAAACCGTGCCGCATCGCCTGGGCGGCGTTCAGCAACCGGTCCGGCGTGGGCCGGGCCAAGGTGGCGCGGATCGCGGTATTGTCGTCCGACAAAGCGGTCTCGTCGAAGCCGGTGAGGCCAGTTTCCAAGGATCGCAACGCTTTCTGGATCGACTCCGCAAAAGTGCGGCCGATGGCCATGGCTTCGCCCACCGACTTCATCGCGGTGGTCAGCAGCGGTTCGGCGCCGGGGAATTTCTCGAACGCGAAACGGGGAATCTTGGTGACGACATAATCGATTGTGGGTTCGAACGAAGCCGGCGTCACCTTGGTGATGTCGTTCTTCAGTTCGTCCAGGGTGTAGCCCACCGCCAGCTTGGCGGCGATCTTGGCGATGGGAAAGCCGGTGGCCTTTGAGGCCAGCGCCGAGGAGCGCGAAACGCGGGGATTCATTTCGATCACCACCATCCGCCCGTCTTTCGGATTGACGGCGAATTGAACGTTGGAGCCGCCGGTCTCGACCCCGATCTCGCGCAGCACGGCGATCGAAGCCGAACGCATGCGCTGATATTCCTTGTCGGTGAGGGTGAGGATCGGCGCCAGGGTGATGCTGTCGCCGGTATGCACGCCCATCGGATCGATATTCTCAATCGAGCAGATGATGATGGCGTTATCCGCCTTGTCGCGCACCACCTCCATCTCGAATTCCTTCCAGCCCAGGACCGATTCCTCGATCAGCACTTCACGGGTGGGCGAAGCATCCAGGCCGGATTCCACGATGGCGAAGAATTCCTCGCGGTTATAGGCGATGCCGCCGCCGGTGCCGCCCATGGTGAAGCTGGGACGGATCACGGTGGGAAGGCCCACCTGGTCCAGCGCCGCCAGCGCCTTGGTGAAGCTTTCGGGCGACAATTCCATCATGGGATTGCCGCCGCCGTCATAGATCGGGTTGCCCGCCGTGTCCTTTTTCTGGCGCAGTTGGCCTTTCAACGTAATGCCCTTGGGGACGTCCAGGCCGATGGCGATCATCGCCTGTTTGAAGCGCTCGCGGTCCTCGGCCTTGTCGATGGCGTCGGCGGTGGCGCCGATCAGTTCGACATTGTGGCGCTCCAGGGCGCCGATCTTGCGCAGTGACAGGGCAGTATTGAGGGCGGTCTGCCCGCCCATGGTGGGCAGCAGGGCAAAGACTTTGCCGTCCGGCACATTGGGCCGCTCGCGGGCGATGATCTTTTCCACGAATTCCGCCGTGATCGGCTCGATATAGGTGGCGTCCGCCATGTCTGGGTCGGTCATGATGGTGGCGGGGTTCGAATTCACCAGCACCACCCGGTAGCCTTCCTCGCGCAAGGCCTTGCAGGCCTGGGCGCCGGAATAGTCGAATTCGCAGGCCTGGCCGATGACGATAGGGCCCGCTCCGATGATCAGAACGGTGTGGATGTCGGTACGTTTGGGCATGTCATCTCTTCGGCGCGCGCGGACGGACCCGCGCGGAAACGCGCTTTCGGGGCCGGCCAAGTTGTAGGTTAAGTGGACCGTCTAGTTGGTCGGGAGCGGCGGCGCAACCCCTCATTTTTGATGGTCGCGCGGCCTACGGAAAACCGCAGCCCGTCATTGTGCATAACTGCGTTGCCGGGCTGCACTTTTCCTGGCAGACGCTCCTAGCTCTTCCAGCGCAATGTCCGTTCCTGCACAGGATTGACGAATTCCGCCCCGGATTCGAGCGATTCCGCCCAGGCCTTCTTGACCCGGTGGTACCAGATGGCCGGCTGGTCAGAATCCTGGATCAGCATCAGTTTGGGATCGAATTTCAGGCCTTCGCGCTGCAATTCCACGATCTTGCGGTCATCCGCGATGAAGGTGGATCCCACCGCCATGAAAAATGGCCGGATGAAGGACAGCCAGCCCGGCCAATAGAAGACTTGGATGATGGAGGTGGTCTGGGCATCGCGGGGGGTGCAGACCGTGAGGCCCACCACCGTGAAGGCTTTGCCGAACAAGTTTCCCCGGATGATCTCGAACCGAGTGGAGGGCAGCTCGAAAGTAATTTCGGTGGTGACGTCACCGAGAAGATTATAGGCGGGCTTGGATGGCTTATGTGCCGTCATCACGAAACCGCGAGGAAGCGGCGCGTAATGTTTTTCCTTGAGCCTGGGCGTGCGCTTCCACCACCAATGGTCATGGACATACGCCGCATGGACGGGGTCCATCAGCCCGATCACGGCATGGTCGATGTCGCAGGGAAAATCCTGAATCTCGGTCCAGCGGGGCTTGGTGTCTGGGGCGGGAACGCTTGGCGGTTCGGATGAGGGCGCTTCATTCTTCGCCGGCACATAGACCCAGATCAGCCCATCCTGTTCGCGCACCGAATAGTTCCGTACACGGATTTTCGTGGGGTCCAGGTCCTGGCCGGGAGCCAGCGAGGGAATGGCGCTGCAAACGCCGTCGCCGCGAAAACGCCAGCCGTGATAGGGGCACTCGACGGTGTTTTCGGCGAGAATCTTTCCCGCCGACAACGGCACGCCGCGATGGGGGCAGATATCGCGCATGGCAAAGGCCTTGCCATCCCGCATCCGCCCCAGAAGCACCGGCTCGCCCAGAAGCATTTCGCGGCGCATCTGACCCGGCTTCAGGCTGGATGCCAGCGCGGGCATGTACCAGAGACCGTGCAGCGGTTCTCCTTCGCCGGCCATCAGTTGGGCCCAAGAACCAGGCCCGGCGGCAGGCCATCCGGCCCTCCCGCTTGGGCCTCGGTCATCAGATCGTCGCGCGTCATCATCAGAAGCCGCCCCTTGTCCGGGGACAGCTTATAGGCCCAATCGGCGCCGCGCGCATTGATCATGGCGGCTTCTTGTTTCTGCATGGTGGGAGTGCCGGGGTCCGGCTGGGCGGAAACCCGCACCCAGACGGCATTGTCCGCATTGACGGCGTCGATGCGGATATTCTGCATATCGAAGGTGTGCGCGGCCAAATGCACGGATTTGGAGAAATCCAGTTTCGACGCGGGCTGGACATCTACAAAGCCGAAGCCGGTGATCAGTTGCGGAACCAAATTGACGATGGCCGGATTGACGGCGCGGCCCTTGGGCGGGGGCGGCCCTTCCAGCTTGTATTCACGGCTCGAGGTATTGGGACGCGCGATCGTGAAAGGCGTGCCTTTCAGCGGGGTAATGGTGACGGCGTTGAGGCGGGCGGGCTCGATGGTCATCACGCCCGTTTCCAGCCAGTCGGCGACATTGCCGCGCAAGGGGAACACCGTGCGGGCCAGATAGCTTTGATTGTCACCGGGACGGCGCACGAACAGGCCGGTGGCGCCCTGCGCGTTCTCCAGGTCCGCGGCATTGCCAGTGATCAGCGATGCCAAGTTCTTGCCGGCCTTGTCGGAGACGGTGACGGCGGTGCCGCTGCCCTTGGGTGGTGCATCCAATCCGATAAAGGCCAGCCAATCCGCCCGCGCGGTCTTGGGCTCCACCGTCTGCATCGCGGCGAGGCCGATCAGGGTCTGGCGCACGCGCTCGAAATCGGCGGGATAATTGCCCCGCGCCGGCAGCACCCAGATATTTTTGGCCGGGTCATAATTCACATCGAAGCTGCCGTCGCGCGACTCCATATGAATGTGCGTTGCCTCTTTCACATGGGCGGCGAAGCCGGGCAGGAATTCGCCTGGGGTAAAGCGCGCCCGGCCTTCCTCGGCGCGGATGGACAGCATCGCGCCGGCGGCGGCCACGCTGACCGCGGCCAGCGCGCCCAATATCATCAGATTGCGGCGGCGAAAATCCATCATGACGCCCTCCGCATCCGGCGCGCGCGCCGGATCAAACCCATGATCAGCGCGAACAGCACCACAAGAACCGGCACCCCGAAGATGTTGAGGAAGGCGAGGCGGTTGCCCAAAGCGTCCACTTCGGCGCGAAGATTGCGCTGCACGTCGCGCAGCTGGACCCGTGTCTGGGCCATGCCGCGGCGGATGCGCTCGATCTCATCCTTCTGCTTCTGGCTGAGCGCGATGGCGTTGCCGCCCGCGCCCTGCTGCAGCTGCGCCAGGGCCTGCTGCGCCTGGGTGAGATTGGTTTGAAGCGCGCTTTCGGTCTGGCGGTATTTGACTTCCGCCGCCTGGCGGATGCCCTGCACAACCGTGAAGGGGCGGTCGCTGGAAGCGCGGGTGCGCAGCGAAATCAGATCGTCGGAGCCCGTGAGATTCTCTACCGCATTGAGGATCAGGGCGCCATTGTCGGCGAATGGCTCCGCCACCGAGCGACCCATCTGGTTGGTGACGCGGACCCAGAAGCGGTCGTCCCACAGATCGCTGTCGGCCACGATCATCAACTGGACATTGCCTTTCTGCACGGCGCCGGGCGCGTTGGGATAGGCGGTCTTGGCGGGACCGGTGATGCGGGCCGCCAGCGCATAGCGCACGCCGGTCGGCCGCATATTCTCGGCCAGATTGGAAGGATCGCGCAGGGCCATCAGCTGCTGGCGTTCCATCATATTGGCCTGGTCGGACGAGCCGACCAGGGTGTGGAAGATGGTGGTGGCGCCTCGCATCGGGGCGATTTCGCCGGTCGAGGCCATATTGATACTCTGCAGCGAGGCGGTGACCGGGTCGCGTGGATCGAAATTCTGCGCCGTCAGATGGAGCCACACCGGATAGGGAATGGAGGGCTCACGCGGGTCGCTGCCGGCAGCCACTTGCTGCGCCACTCCGCGGTCCAGAAGCACCATGTTGGACGGGAAATCCACGCCCCAGCTGTGCATCAGGGGACCGAGATCGGAGGAGATGGTCGCCTGGGGGCCCGCCTGCTGCACCAGTTCGGACAAGGGATCGAGGAAGATCAAGGCGCGATGACCGCTGAGCACATAATTGTCGATCGCCAGCAACTGCGGCGGCGACATGGGCTGAGGGTGCGCGATCACCAACAGGTCGATATTGGTGGGTAGCGCGGTAAAGTCACTCGCGATCTGGGTGACCTCATAGCCCTGCGCCAGCGCGGCATAGGATGCGAGCGGCTGGGGATTTTGCGGCGTGCCCGTCACCGGCAAGGCGGTGAGAAGACCGATCACGGGCTTCCTGGGTGTCGCCAGATGATAGATCAGCGAAGACAGGTCATATTCCAGATAGGATTCGCGGCTCGCCGCAAAATAGGGAATGGCCTGGCGGCCATCGATGCTGTTGGCGCCGGAAAGGCCGAAATAGACCACATCGCCCCGGTCGGTGGGGGCCGGCGTCAGGCCGGCGGTGCTGGCCTGGTCCTCTTCGGGCGTGAAGGGCTCGGGGTCGACTTCCTGCAGGATGAGCTTGCCATGGCCCAGCGCCACATACTCGCCCAGAAGATCGCGCACCCGCTTGGCATAGCCGGCGGTCGCGGCATAGCGCGCGCCCGATGTGCGCGAATAAAAGAATTTCAGCGTCACCGGCTCTTTGAGATTGGCCAGGATGTTGCGCGTGCCCTCGCTCAGCGTGAATTGGCCGGTCTGGGTCAGGTCCAGCCGCGCATTGGTGAAGAAATTGTTGGCGAAGATATTGGTGCCCACGAACAGGATCGCGGCAAGCGCCAGGGCACAAAAGACATAGGTGCGGCGGGTGATCATGTCAGCCGCTCTTGCGCAGATCGACGATCAGCATGTTCGCATAGAGGAACAACCCGATCAGGGAGAAAAAGAAGATCACGTCGCGCAGATCGATCACCCCGGAGGTGATGGCGGAAAAATGCATCAGGAAGCTGAAGGACGAGACCGCTTCCACCAGCGGTAGGGGCGCCCAGCTGCGGAAAGCATCCAGCACCAAGGGCGCGCCGGAGATGGTGAAAAGAAAACAAGCCACTACGCTGATGATGAAGGCGATCACTTGATTGGAAGTCGCCGACGAGACGCAAGCCCCGATCGACAGATAGGCACCCGCCATCAGGAAGCTGCCGATATAGGACGCCAGGATCACGCCATTGTCGGGGCTACCCAGATAATTGACCGTGATCCAGATCGGAAAAGTGAGAATGAGCGCCAGGCCCGCAAAGGCCCAGGCGGCGAGGAATTTGCCCAAAACAGTGGCCCAGAGCGGAATGGGAAGCGTCAGCAGCAATTCCATCGTGCCGCTGCGCCGTTCTTCCGCCCAGAGCCGCATTGCCAGCGCCGGGACCAAAAAGAGATAGAGCCAGGGATGGTAGCCGAAGAACACCGAAAGATCCGCGACGCCATTGTCGTAGAAATGGCCCAGATAAAAAGTGAAAGCGCCCATCGCGAACAGGAAGATCACGATGAACACGAAGGCCAGCGGGGTGGCGAAATAGGAATTGAATTCCCGCTTGAAAACGGGCCACAGCAAGCTCATGCCGCCGCTCCCGTCACCGCCGTGTCGCGGGTGGTGAGCTGGCGGAACACCTCGTCCAGGCGCCCATTGGCCGAGCGCGCCGCCAGTTCCGCCGGCGTGGCGTCGGCGACGATACGGCCCTGGTCGATGATCACCGCCCGCGTGCAGATCGCTTCGACTTCTTCCAGAAGATGGGTGGAAATGACGATGGTCTTGTCCTTGGCCATGCCGCGGATCAATCCCCGCACGGCATGTTTCTGATTGGGATCCAAGCCGTCCGTCGGTTCGTCCAGCACCAGAACGTCGGGATCGTGCAGGATGGCCTGCGCCAATCCCACGCGGCGGCGAAAGCCCTTGGACAAGGTCTCGATGGGCTGGTCCAGAACGGCTCCGAGTTCGGCGCCAGCGATGGCGTGTTCCATGGCGGCGCGGGCTGCAGCGCCCGATAAGTTCCGCACGCCGGCGATGAAATGCAGAAACTCCCGCGGCGTCATTTCGCCATAGGCGGGCGCGCCTTCGGGCAGATAACCCAGCCGCTGCTGGGCGGCGATGGTGTCGCTGACAATGTCGTGGCCGCAAATGCGGACGGTGCCCTGATCGGGCGCCAGATAACCTGTCGCCATCTTCATGGTGGTGGATTTGCCCGCGCCGTTGGGACCCAGGAACCCCAACACTTCGCCCGGCCTCACGGTCAGGCTGAGATCAGAGACGGCCGCAACGGGCCCGAAACGCTTGGTGAGGTTCTGGATTTCGATCATAGTCGGCAAAGGAACCCGGTTTTTCTCCGTGTAGAGAAATCGCTACGGAGCCGCAAGCGGGCCACTCGTCACGGTCCGCCAAGGGAGTGACGCGTGGTCAATCTGAAGATACTGCGCCGCGCCATCGCGGTGGGCGTGATGTTCGAATTGCTGCTGGTTGTGGCGGCGCATTATCGCCCCTGGCTGCAGCATAACTATTTTCTCATGTTCGGCTGCATGCTGATTCCGGGCGTGGCCGGGCTGCTCTATGCCCGCGACTTGGCGCGAGGATTCTTGGCCGGGGCGCTGGGCGGTGCGGCGATCGGCGCGCTGTGCGGCGTGGTGGCGGTGGCGGCCGCCAACCTGTTCGGGGACGAACCGGATCTGCTTATTCCGTGGGCGGTAATGATTCTCACCGTCACCGGCGCCATCGGCGGCCTGTTCGGCCAGCTCGACGCCATGATGAAAGCGTTTATCCGTTCTTTGCGGTGAGGAGAGAGCTGTCGGTTGGCGCGATCAGGCCGAACCCGGAAAGGGCTGGGGGGCTTGAAGTTCCGGGCCGACTCAAAAAGCACGGCCAACCGACGAAGGGATGGTCGGTCCGGAAAGCGGCCACCACATGGTTCAATCGTGACCATTTCGGGGCAGCGATTACAAATGCGAAAGGCTTGCGGCAGGAAACTTCCGGGATCATCATCGTGTCGATGGCGGAAGAACCCATAGCGTTTCACCGCGCGGTGTCCCCGATTCAGGACCCGGCGCGGAACTTTTCCGAAAATAACGCTGTGATTCCCGTGACCCGCTTCGACCGGAGCGAACTCCACCGCATTCTGGGCATTTATGGCCGCATGGTCGCCGCCGGGGAGTGGCGGGACTATGCCTTGGACTTCCTGGAAGAGATGGCGGTGTTCTCGGTTTTTCGCCGCACCAGCGAAATGCCGCTATTTCGAATCGAAAAGCGGCCCAGGCTGCGGACCAAGCAGGGCCAGTACTGCGTGATCGCGGCGGGCGGGCTGGTGATGAAGCGCGGGCATGATCTCAGTCAGGTGCTGAAGATTTTCGACAAAAAGCTGATCCGGGCGCTGGCCGACTGAAATCCGGCGGACCAAAGAAAAAGCCCGGTGTTGCCACCGGGCTTTTGTCTTGGAATTTCTGCCGGTTAGCGGCGATTTCCCATGAACCGCAGCAAGAACAGGAAGATGTTCAGGAAGTCGAGATAGAGCGATAGCGCGCCCATGATCGCCTTCTTGCCCGCCATCTCGCCATCGTCGCCGGCGTAATAGTAATTCTTGATCTTCTGGGTGTCATAGGCGGTCAGGCCGGTGAAGATCAGGACGCCCAGAATGCTCACCATGAAATTCACGGCGGGGGACTGGAAGAACATGTTCACCAGCATGGCGATGATCAGGCCGATCACGCCCATGCCCAGGAAGCTGCCGAAGCCGGTCAGGTCGCGGCCGGTGGTATAGCCCCACAAGCTCATCACGCCGAAGGTCGCGGCGGTGACGAAGAAGGTGCTGGCGATGCTGGCACCGGTATAGGCCACGAAGATCGAGGCGAGCGAAGCGCCGACCAGGGCGGCATAGCCCCAGAAAGTCGCCTGTGCCGCGCTATAGTTCATCTGTGTGATGCGGAAGCCCAGGAAGAAAACCAGCGCCAGGGGCGCCAGAAGCACGACCCAACCCACAATGGTGGGCTGCAGTGCAACACCCCCCTGGGTGGCTACTTGCCGGTACAGCACGCTCATCAGCGGCGAATTGGCCGTTGCCCAAGCCACCACGCCGGTCAGCGCCAGGGCGCCGACCATGTAATTGTAGACGCGCAGCATATGCGCCCGAAGACCGGCATCGACCGAAGCGACGCCAGCCATCGCACCGCGTACAACCCGATTGTCATAATCCGCCATCAGAAACTCCCTTTAAGCTCCCAGTATATCGTGATTTGAGATGGGGGTATCAAGCACCGTTCCCAAAAATCGGAACGGCCTTAAGTCTCAGGTTTCAAACCGTTAATTTCCGCTCTTCAACTGCCGCGAAGCCGTTGGGCCGGACGGGCGTTCAGGGCCGCTATGGCGCCGAATAGGCCGAAAAGCAGGGTTGCAGCCCCCCCGCCTGCAACCGTCCATAGAGCCGCCTGGGCGTCAAAAACGAAGCTGGTGTTCAGAACCTGGCCGGCGATCACGCTGGCCGCCAGGGTGCCCGCGCCGAGCGCGATGACGCCCGTGGTGATGCCCAGAAGGCCATATTCCAGCATATAGACCAGCGCGATCTGGGCGCGGGTGGCGCCCACCACCTTCAGCACGGTGGCGTCATAAAGCCGGGTGCGCGCGCCCGCCGCGATGGTGCCCGCCAGCACCAGAAGTCCCGCCAGGATGGTGACCAGGCTGGCCGCCCGGATGCCTTGGGCCAGCTGCTGGAGCAGGGAGTTGACCTGGGCGATGGCGTCCTTCACCCGCACTGCCGACACGTTGGGGAATTTCTCCGTCACCGCCATGTACATGGCGTTTTCTTCCGCCGGCGCGACGCGCACCGTGGCCAGGAAACTGTGCGGTGCCTTGTCGATCAGCCCCGGCGACAGGACCAGAATGAAATTCTGCCCGCCGCTGCGGAAATCCACCTTGCGCAGATTGGCAATGCGTCCGTCGATTTGCCGCCCCAGCACATTCAATGACATGCGGTCGCCGATCTTGAGGCCAGTGCCCTTGGCCACTTCCTGGTCCAGCGAGATCAAGGTCTCGCCGTTGTAATTGGCCGGCCACCAATCTCCGGCCGTCATCACCGTGCCCGGCGGTGGCGTTGAGGCATAGGTGATGCCGCGATCGCCCGACAGGGCCCATTTCACGTCGGGATCGACTTTGGCCTGGGCGGAAGGCACGCCATTGAGGGAAGTGATCCGTCCACGGATCATCGGGGTACGCTTGTAATCCTCGCCCGTCTTGAAGGCGGCGATGGCATGGTCGAACGCCATTGTCTCATCGGGCTGGATGTCGACGAAGAAGAAGCTGGGTGCGCGGCTGGGCAGGGATTCATTGACTTCGGCCCCGATGGTGCGGTCCAGAAGAATGACCGTTGCCAGCAAAGTCAGCCCCAGGCCCAAGGCCGTCACGACTCCTTGAGTGGCCGCGCCGGGGCGGGTGAGATCGCCCATCGCCAGCCGGACCAGTGAAGACCGGGGGCGGGGCAGGCGCCGCAATGTCCACATCAATCCGGCCGCGACCAATCGCAACAATCCCAGAAGCACGATAGCGCCGACCAGAAAGCCGCCGGCATAAGCCGGGGAAGGCGACAAAAGGAGCATCAGCCCCAGGATGCCCAAACCCGCGGCGGCGGCTGCCAGCAGATAGGCAGAGCGCGAGCGGGTGCGATCCGGCGCGACGGTTTCGCGGAGCAGGCTAGCGGGTGGAATTTCGCGCGCCTTGCCCAGTGCAGGGACCGAAAAGGCGATGGCCGACAAGAGCCCGAAACTGGCTGCCAGAAGCAAAGGTCTGGGATAAATGCCGAGAGCAGGCGGCAATGGCAAAGTGTCCGCATAAAAATGCGCCAGCAGGAATGGTGCGGTGGCGCCGATTGCCGAACCCAGGATCAGGGCCGCCACAGCGATGGTCATCACCTGCAAAAAGAAAGTCATGAACACCAGACGCCCGTCCGCGCCCAGGGATTTCAGGATGGCGATGTCGAAGCGCTTGCGATCCAGGAAGGCCGACACCGCTTCGCTGGCGCCGACGCCGCCCACGCCCAAGGCGGTCAGGCCCACCAAGGTGAGGAACATCGACACTTGCTCGACAAAGCGGCGGATGCCCGGCGCCGCGTCGTTGCGGTCGCGGATCTGCCAGCCGGCATCGGGAAAATCGCGCGCCGCGTCGGCCTTGAAGCTTTCGATGGTGGCGTCCCGCTTCTGCGCATTGGGCGCGAATGCGATCCGGTAAGTGTAGTTGATCAGACTGCCGGGCTGCTGCAGGCCCGTGCCGGCCAGGGCTTTGGTGGAGATCAAAATGTGCGGGCCCAGCGAGAAACCGGTGGAAATCCGGTCGGGTTCGCTGTTGAGCACCGCGATGATGCGCAAGGTCGCGTTGCCCAGCCGCAAAAGATCGCCGCGCCGGGCATGCAGCCGATCCAGCAGAGTCTGTTCCGCCGCCGCGCCGCAGATCCCGTCATCCTCGCAATGCAGGATGTCCGACAGCGGCTGGGCGGGGGTGAAGCTGGGGCTGCCGAACAAGGGCCATGCATCGTTGACGGCTTTGACTTCGACCAGTTCGCGTTCGGCCTGCTTGCCATCGCGCAGGGCATAGGTCATCGACTGCATCGAAATATTGTGGGAGACCCGCCCATAGCTGGCGAAAAAACGCTGCTCGTCGGGTGTGGCGGGGCGATGCACCACCGTCACCGCCACATCACCGCCCAGGAATGTCTGTCCGGAATCGCGCAAGCCCGTGAGGAAGGCGTCGCTGAGCGATTCCACGCCGGCAATGGCCGCGGTGCCCAGCAAGAGGCACAGAAAGAAGATGCGAAACCCCTTCAAGCCTCCACGCAGCTCGCGGCGCGCCATTTTCCAGGCCAGCGAAAGACCGTTCACCGAACTTCATCCATGAAGGCTGTGGACATTGCGCGGCAGCTCATGCGGGAGCCGGGGCAGGGATTTCGTCGGAAACGATATGGCCGCTCTCCAGGCGCACGATGCGCCGGCAGCGGCGCGCCAGACTTTCCTCATGCGTGACCAGGAACAGGGTGGCGCCCCGCTCCGCATTCAAGCCGAACAGAAGATCGGCAATGGCCGCGCCGTTGCCGCTGTCGAGATTGCCGGTGGGCTCGTCCGCGAACAATATCTGCGGGCGCGGTCCCAAGGCACGGGCCAGCGCCACGCGCTGTTGTTCGCCGCCGGACAATTGGCCGGGATAATGATGCCCGCGCTCGCCCAGGCCGACCGCCTTGAGTTCCGCCGCCGCCCGGTCCCACGCGTCCGTCACGCCGTTCAATTCCAGCGGCACCGCGACATTCTCCAGCGCCGTCATGGTGGGGATCAGGTGGAAGGATTGGAACACGATGCCCACCCGTCCACGGCGGAAACGGGCGGCTGCATCTTCGCCCATATCGGTGATGTCGGTCCCCGCCACTTTGATGCGGCCCCCGGTGGGCCGCTCCAATCCGGCGGCCACCATCAGAAGCGAGGACTTGCCCGAACCGGACGGGCCGATCAGCGCCACGGTCTGGCCGGCCGGCACGGTGAGGGAAACCTCATGCAGGATGTTGACGGGCCCCGCGGCGCTGGACAGCGTCAGCGCCACCTTGTCGAGCAGGATGGCTGGCATTTTGTCGGCAGGCGGGGGAGGCTGCATCTGGAGCTCGATGGGATAAGATGGCACGTGGCGATCATGACCGGCCGATTCAAGTTCTTCCTTAACATGGGGCTGGCGCTTTCGCTGCTGGCTTTACTCAGCTTTTACAATCCGGCGGCGGCGCGGCCCCTGAAGATTCTGGCCATGGGCACCAGCCTGACCCAGGGTTATGGATTGCCGCCGGGAACCGAATTCACCACGCAGCTGCAAGCGGCGCTGAAAGGCGAGGGGATCGATGCGGACATCGTCAATGCGGGCGTGTCGGGCGACACCAGTTCGGGCGGGCTGTCGCGGCTCGCATGGTCGCTGGCCGATCATCCCGACGCGGCCATCATCGAACTGGGCTCCAACGACATGCTGCGGGGCGTGCCGCCATCGGTGACGGAAAAAAATCTCCGCACAATTCTCTCTACCTTGCAAAAGGATAACATCCCGGTGCTGCTGTCCGGCATGCATGCCCAGCGCAATCTGGGCGCGGACTACGTCAAAGAGTTTGACGGCATCTACCCGCGGTTGGCCAAGGATTATCCTGTGATCTTCTATCCTTTCATTCTGGACGGAGTGGCACTCAATCCCAAGCTCAACCAGGCGGACGGCATGCATCCCAATCCCGCGGGCGTGAAAGTGATCGTGGCGCGCATCCTGCCGGATGTGAAAAAGCTGGTCGCCCAGGCGGCGAAGAACAAACGCTGATGTTTCGCAGGCTCCTTTCCGTCGGCGGTTTCACGCTTCTGTCGCGCATCACTGGCTTTGCGCGCGACGCGCTGCTGGCCTGGACTTTGGGCAGCGGCATCCTGTCGGACGCGTTTTTCGTCGCCTTCCTCTTTCCCAATTACTTCCGCGCCATATTCGGCGAAGGAACGATCAACCCGGCCTTCCTGCCGCGCTACGCGGCCCTGCATGCCAAGGGCGAAAAAGCCGCTGCCGCGAAATTCGCCAATGACGTGTTTTCCTGGCAGATGGCGGTGCAGATTCTGTTGCTGATATTGGCAACGATTTTCATGCCCGCGATCATCGGAGTCCTGGCGCCGGGATTTGCGGCCAATCCGGAACAATTCGCGCTGACCGTCGGCTTGGCGCGCGTGACCTTTCCCTATCTGATCCTCACCCTGGTGGCGGTGCAATTGTCCGCCATGCTCAACGCCATCGACCGGTTCTGGGCCGCCGCCGCCTGGTCGAATCTGCTCAATCTCTCCATGATCGCGACCTTGATCGCATGGCACTGGTTTCCCAATGCCGCTTATGCCGCCGCCTGGGGCGTCTTGGCGGGCGGGGTCGCCCAGCTGATTTTCATTGTATGGGCGGGCGCACGGGACGGGTTGTGGCTGCGTTTGTCCTGGCCGCGCTGGTCGCCGCAGATCAAGGAATTCTTTGTCGCCTTCGCAGCCGTCACGGTCGGTGCGGCCAGCGTGGTGATCGCGCCTTTCATTGACACCATCCTGGCCAGCTATCTGCCGGTGGGCAGCCGGACCGCGCTTTACTATGCCGACCGCATCAATCAACTGCCGTTGGGCGTATTGGGTATCGCGCTGGGGACGGTGCTGCTTCCGGAGATGTCGGCGCGATTGGCGAAAGGAGACAGTTCCGGGTCCAGCGCGGCCCAGAACCGGTCCGCCGCCACCAGTTTGCTTCTGACCTTGCCGTTCATGGCGGCCTTCATCGCCATTCCCGGCACCATCATGCGGGCGGTCTTTGCCCATGGTGCTTTCGATACCGGTGCGGCGAGCCTGGCGGCGCTGGCGCTGGCCGCTTATGGCGTGGGGCTTCCGGCCATGGCTTTGGTGCGGATCGTCGCTTCGACCTTCTATGCTCGTCATGACACGGTCACGCCGGCGCGCGCCACGGTCACGGCGTTGGCAAGCAACATCGCCTTGAAGCTGCTGTTCGTTTGGGGGCTTCATCTGGGCGTGGCCGGGCTTGCGCTGGGCACCGCGCTAGGGGCCTGGATCAATGTGGGGATTCTCACCTGGCTCGGCAGAAGCCGCGCTTTGCTGGCGATCGAAGCGATTTTCGTGCGGGCGCTGCCGCCGGCTTTGCTGGCGGCTCTGGCAACGGGCGCGGGGGCGTGGATTGGCGCGCGGCTGGGCGAGGGCGCCATGCCGGGGCACAATGGCGATGTCGCGGCGCTGATCGGCGCGCTGATCTGCGCCAGCCTGGGCTATGGCGCTTTGCTGCTTCTCTTTCGCAACCGTTTGCCCCTGGGACGGATGGCGCGATGAGGCTGTTCGTTGCCCTGCCGATCCCGCGCAATGTCGCGCAAAGCATCATGCTGATCCAAGGCGGCGTGCCGGGCGCGCGCTGGCAGACTGCCGAGCAGTTGCACATCACTTTGCGCTTCATCGGCGAGGTGGACGGACGCGAGGCCACTATGCTGGACGATGCGCTGGCGGGGATCAGGACATCCGCCTTCGATCTTCAGCTGCATGGCGTGGGCCAGTTCGGCAACAAGCAGCCGCATACATTGTGGGCGGGAATCCGCAAATCCGACGCGCTGGAGCATCTGCAGCGCAAGGTGGACAAAGCCATCCGGCGAGTGGGCCAACCGCAGGATGCCCATAAATTCACTCCGCATGTGACGGTGGCACGCCTGCGCAATCCCGAAAGCGGAAAAATGATCGCATGGCTGGCGGATCATGGGCTTTTTACCAGCCCCGAATTCCGCGTCGATGCGTTTCATCTTTATTCCAGCCGTCTCACCAGCGACGGCAGCATCTATGCGGTCGAGCGCGAATATCCTTTGGAGAGTTCCGATGGCAAAATTGCCGATTGACGAGCTGAGATCTGCGTTGAAGCGTCTTCCCGACTGGCGGCTGGCGGAGGGCCGCGAGGCGATCACGCGCAAATACCAATTCGTGGATTTCGATGCCGCTTTCGCCTTCATGACCCGCGTGGCGCTTCTGGCCGCCAAGATGGATCACCATCCGGAATGGTCCAATGTCTACAACAAGCTGGATGTGACGCTCGCCACCCATGATGCGGGTGGCGTGACGCAGAAGGACATCGATCTTGCCATGGCGATGGACGGCTATGCCGCGCTCATGTCGGGTGGCGCTTAAGTCACTTTCTTTGGCCGGATATTCCAACGGTTCATGGCCCATAGCAGGACGCTGCCCACCAGCGGCGACAAGATTGCCGATACCATGAACCACCAGAATGGGTGGCGCAGCGACAACTGGGCCGCATAGGCCACGCCAATGGACGCCAATATCCAGATGAAGATGAACATCAGTTTTTGGCGTTCCGGACCAGATCCTCGACCACGGAGGGGTCGGCCAGGGTCGAGATGTCGCCCAGGCTGTTGGTGTCACCTTCGGCGATCTTGCGCAGGATGCGGCGCATGATCTTGCCCGACCGGGTCTTGGGCAGACCCGGCGCGAACTGGATCACGTCCGGCTTGGCGATCGGGCCGATTTCATTGCCCACGAATTTTCGCAGTTCCTCCGCCAGGCCGTCGCTGGCGGGAACACCTTCCTTCAAGGTGACATAGGCATAGATGCCCTGGCCCTTGATGTCGTGGGGATAGCCCACCACCGCCGCTTCCGCGACCTGGACGTTGCCCACCAGGGCGCTCTCGACCTCGGCGGTGCCCAACCGGTGGCCGGAGACATTGATCACATCATCGACCCGGCCGGTGATCCAGTAATAGCCATCGGCATCGCGCCGGCAGCCGT
>CALMGU010000089.1 GCA_937865685.1 uncultured Alphaproteobacteria bacterium
ACGTGGGTTCGATTCCCATCACCCGCTCCAATGACTTAGCTCGATTTCGGCGGGTCGTTTTTACAGCAGTTTTTACAGGAAATGTTCGCCTTTGTTCTCCCGCCGCCTTGATTTTGGGGCGGTGTCCCCACCCTATGCATCATGGGCGACCTCAGAAACAAGATGGCGAAGCTGGCCAGGGATGAGGCCCACCGCCGGTACATGGCCAAGCACTTTCCCAAGGCACGGGGCGGCCCGCCGCCGCCAGCGGCATGCTGGTGCGGCCTCAATAGCAATCAGGTGGAGATCATCGCCAGACAAGATCGGAATGATCTGGTGGCTTATTTCTGCCGTGCCCACTTCCCCGTTGAATGTTCATGCTGGGAGATCGCAACGCGCATCGAAAGCGCTATCCCCTATTGCGTTCGGTGAGTTGAGGAACGAGTCCCTGAACGAGGTTGCGAAGCGCTGCCTTCCCCATGCCGAGGCTGGCGTAACTGTAATGAGGGGTGACACCAAGGCCGCCGCCTGTCACCAGTACCGTGCCGCCGCGCGTGCCAAAAAACTCCACGGCTGCACGGATGGCATACACGCCACCAGCCACATTCACTGCCAGGTCGCTATCCACTTCAGCGTCCGACATGCTAAACAAATCTTGCTGGCGCACGAAGGCGGCATTGTAGAGCAACGCAGTAAGGCCACCCGCGATGTGATCGGCGTTGCGCATAGCCGCGCGCACTGCCTGCGCATCGGTGGTGTCCAGCACCAGACCGTGGGCATCAATTCCTTTGCCCGTTAACTCGGCCACCAGCGGATCGACGTTGCGGGGCAGAACGACTAGTCAGAATGATTGTCCAGCCTTCGCGACCGAACCGCTCGGCGGTGGCTTGGCCGATGCCCGGGCCGGCGCCGATGATGCAGAGTGATTTAGTCAAGATGCTTCCCCTTGAGATTGCGATTACGCCAGCAGTATCTGTATGATTTGCCGCCTAGTCGATTCAATCTATGCGCGGCACTTGTTGCTCCTGACATTCGCATTTCGAACGAAGGAGTCCTTCAATGATCAGCCCGAGCCTGCCTCCAGCCTCGGGGAAGCTCTGCGCTCCCCCGAGGCTGCTGCAGAATCACCGCTGATAATCCATCGGCGGCCGCATGCGATGTTCGCCGTCCTTGAAGCGCGTCGCGTAGTGCCTCCAGGCCCGCTCGATTCTCGCCGTGGGAACGTTCATCGGCGCGGTCATGTCGGACGTGAAGGCGCCGTGCGCCGCCGCCAAATCTTCCTCATTTCCACCCACAGCAACTTCTCCGGCATGGGCGGAGATCGAGACGCCTGCCGTCAGAGCCAAGACCAAAGACGACACGCGAAGAATTTTCTGCATCATAAGATTGCTTCCTTTCCGGTTGGACCGCGCCATCCGCGGACAAGCGGAATGTAGGGCGGAGCGATTTTTACACGAGCCAAGTGTTCGCAAGCGTTGCGTAAAAATTGCGAAAGCGGGATGCCGCTCCTATCCCACGGCGCCGGCGGCAAATGATGATCCCTCTCCCGAGCAGGCGCCCGATGGGCGTGCGGAGCCCTCCATAACCGGCGGAATTCCGGGAATTTTTCCCGTGCGGCAATTGTCTTTTCCCGGCAACAGGCATCCCGGGATATATAAAGGCCTGTCGTCCTTCTCCGGGCCTTCATGTCGCTGCAGTTCCGTGTCCTCGGCTCCATCGCAGTCTTGCTCGTCTTGAGCCTTTTGTGCGGCGGCGCGCTTTTGATCCTGCATGCCCGTTCGGTGGTCGAAGTCGAGGTCCGCACCGCCTTTCAAGGCGCGGAGAATTCCGTGCGCGACACGCTGCAAAGCGATGTCCAGCACACCGTCACCATGCGCCAGGTGGTGGCCAGCTTCGAAGGCCAGCGCCATGTGCGCGCCGCCTTGATCAACGAACAGGAAAAAGTGATCGTCAGTTCCGAGATCGGGCGGCTGAAAGACCCCGCGCCGCAATGGTTCGCGCGGCTGATGATGCCCCCGCCCTTGTCGGCACGTTTCAACATCAAGCTGCCGCAATATCCCTGCGTGGTGGAATTGACCAGCGATCCGCGCAGCGAGATCGCCGATGTCTGGGATCACGCCAGCGACGCCTTCGTCGCCATGCTTCTGTTCTGCGCCGCGACCATGACCGCGGTATCGTTGGCGGTGGCTTATGCCTTGCGCTTCTTCCGCCGCTTTCAGACCGGTCTGCTGGCGATTTCCGACGGCGGATATGATGCCCGTCTGGACGCCAAGGGACCGCCGGAATTCGTCGCCCTGGCGCAAGGCTTCAATCATATGGCGGGACGGCTCAAGACATTCTCCGAAAGCAACCAGCGCCTGCAGCAGCAGATTCAAAACGTTCAGGAGGAAGAACGGAGCGGCATCGCTCGCGACCTGCATGACGAAGTGGGGCCATACCTCTTCGCCATCCAGGTGGATGCGAACATATTGGCCAAATCAGCGGAGCCGCAGACCCGATCCATGGGCGCGGCGATCCGCGACGCGGCGCTGCATGTCCAGACCCATGTGAAGGAAATTCTCCGTCAGCTCAGGCCGGTCAGCAGCCTGGATTTCGGCCTGGAGCCGGCGATCGCCGACCTGATTGCCTTCTGGGCGCGCCGCCATCCCGATATCCGCTTCGAGCGCACCATAACCGCCACGCCCGGATTGGACCGGCGCGGCGAAGACGCCGTTTATCGGATCGTGCAGGAAAGCCTTAGCAATGCCGTGCGGCACGGAAGGCCCACCAGAATCGAAATCGTGATCGCCGATCAGACGGACAGGGTAATGGTATCGGTGACCGATGATGGCGGCGGCCTCAAACAAGACCTGCCCGGCGGCATGAGCCTTGGCCAGATGGGTCTGATGGGCATGCAGGAGCGGCTCAGCATGCTCGGCGGCCACATGACGGTGGAGGGAGGACGCGGCGTCAGCATCCGCGCGTTCCTTCCGAAAGTCCGGGAACTGGAAATCGCGTGAGCCAGATCCTCCTGGTCGACGATCATGCCATTGTGCGGTCCGGTATCCGCCGCCTGCTCGCGGGACTGCCCGCGCTCCAGCTTTCGGAAGCGGCCACCGGCGAAGAAGCCCTGGAACAGGTCCGGCGCACCCAATTCCAGCTTTTGATCCTGGATCTCAACCTGCCGGGCTTGGGTGGGCTGGAACTGCTCCGCCGTTTGCTCAAGGCCGATCCGCGCCTTTCCATCCTGGTCTTTTCGCTGCACACCGAAGCGATCTACGCTACCCGCGCGATGGAAGCGGGCGCGCGCGGCTTCATCAGCAAAAACGCGGCACCCGAAGAATTCCTGGCCGCCATCGATACCGTGCTGGCGGGCGGCACCGTGATCGAACGTGACATCGCCAGCGAAATCGCCGTGCATGAGATCGGCGAGAATGCCTATCTGCGTCCCCTCACCCAGCGCGACCTGGAAATCCTGCGCCTGCTGGCGGAAGGCAACAATCTGAACCAGATCGCCGATGCCTTGGGCATCGCCTACAAGACCGTCGCCAACACGCTCAGCCGCATCAAGGAAAAACTGGGCGTCAGTCACACCGCGGATTTGATTCGCATCGCCATCGGCCGTGGCCTGACCGATCTTCGCTGATCGCGATCTTTTCGCGGGAAATTTTCCCGAACATCCCACGCACGCGGCCGCATGTGGAGGAATTCTTCCCAAAGCTGCGGCGATGCGTTTCATACGCTTTGCATCGCCCATAAGTTTTTTCCGTTTCTGTCAACAAGGAGAAACCAATGACCTGGAACACCCCTCGCGTGATCGAAATCGCCGTCGGCATGGAGATCAATTGCTACGCCTGCGCCGATATCTGATCGACGTGTCATGACGGACGGGGCCGTCAATGGCGGTCCCGTCTGTTTTCTTCGGGATATCCGTGCTCCATATTCTTGTTCTCGGCGCCGCGGCCGGCGGCGGCTTTCCGCAATGGAACAGCAATGACGCGGTGGCGCGCCGCGTCCGCGCCGGCGATGCCGGCACGCCTCCGCGCACCCAATCCTCGATCGCGGTGAGCGCGGATGCAAAGCATTGGGTCCTCTTCAATGCCTCCCCCGACCTGCGCCAGCAAATCAACCAATACCGCCAGCTCCAACCCGGCGCGGATGCGCCCTTGCGTGCCAGCCCGATTGCCGCGGTGGTGCTGACCAATGCCGATGTGGATCATGTTGCCGGCCTGCTCAATCTGCGCGAGAGCCAGGCATTTGCGATCTATGGTCATCGCCGGGTGCTGGAGGTCCTGGCCCGCAACAGCATTTTCAACGTGCTCAATCCCGATTATGTCGCGCGCCGTCCCATGCCGGTGGACACCGTCCTGGCACTCAAGGACGGGCATGACCAACCTCTGGGCCTTCGCGTGCGCGCCTTCCCCGTACCGGGAAAAGTGGCGCTGTGGCTGGAAGACAAGAACGCGCCCGACTTCGGAACCGCCGAAGGCGACACGCTGGGCGTGGAAATCTTCGACGAGAAGGGCGCTTCATTCTTCTACATCCCCGCTTGCGCGCGGATGACGCCGGAGCTGGCGGAGCGGCTCCGGGGCGCCACGCTGGTCTTTTTCGACGGCACTTTGTGGCACGACGACGAGATGATCCAGGCAGGCGCGGGGGCCAAGACCGGCCGCCGCATGGGCCATATGAGCTGCAGCGGCGAAGACGGCAGCATCGCTGCTTTGGCCGGGCTGGGCGTACGACGCAAGATTTTCATTCACATCAACAACACCAACCCGCTGTTCCTGGCCAACTCGCCCGAACGCGCCGAAGCCGAAGCGGCCGGATGGCAGGTCGCCGATGACGGCATGGAGATCTCGCTGTGAGTCAATCATCGAACCACACATGGACGCGCACGGAATTCGAGCAGCGCCTGCGCGCCATCGGCGCGGCGCGTTATCACGATCGGCATCCGTTCCATATCAAGCTGCATGAAGGCGGCCTCGATCAGGGCCAGATGCAAGCCTGGGTGCTCAATCGCTTCTACTACCAGAAATCGATCCCCTTGAAGGATGCCAGCCTGATCGGCCGGGCCGACGATATCGCGCTGCGCCGCGAATGGATCAGCCGTATTACCGATCATGACGGCAAGGCGCCAGGCGAAGGCGGCATCGAACGCTGGCTGGTCCTGGCCGAAGGCGTGGGCCTGGATCGCGACTATGTCGCCAGCTGCGCCGGGGTCCTGCCCGCCACACGTTTCGCCTGCGAGACCTATATCCGCTTCGTGCGCGAGAAGAGCCTGCTCGAAGCTGTCGCCTCTTCGCTCACCGAAATGTTCGCACCCACCTTGCACAAGACTCGCATCGCCGCCTTGCTGGAGCATTATCCCTTTGCCAACGACCGGACCCTGGCTTATTTCCGCACCCGGCTGGTGCAGGCGCCCGAAGATGTCGCGTTCGGCCTGGGCTATGTGTTGGACCATGCCGACAGCCGCGAGAAGCAGGAGCAATGCCTGGCTGGGCTCAGTTTCAAGACCGACGTGCTGTGGAGTCAGCTGGACGCCCTCAACCACGCCTATGTCACCCCAGCGCTGATCCCGCCTGGCGCCTTTGTGCCGGAGGTCCGCGCATGAGCGAGCGCATCCTGATCAGCATGATGTCCATCCCCCGGCTGGCGCCGCACATGCGGTTGCGCCATGACAAGGCCCGCGCGCAATGGACCATCCAGGCGCCGGAGCGCAGTTTTGTGCTGGACCCGGTGGCCCACGCCATCGTCTCGCGCTGCGACGGCGTGGCCCAGTTGGATGCCGTGGTAGCGGATCTCTGCAATGCCTTTCCCGGTGCGCCGCGCGAAGTGATCGAAAAGGACGTGATCGCCCTGGTGCAGAATTTCGTGGACAAGAGCGTGATGCAGGCATGACCGCGCTGGAACCGCCTTTGGCCCTCTTGGCGGAGCTGACCCATCGCTGCCCGCTGCAATGTCCCTATTGTTCCAATCCGCTGGCGCTGGAAAAGCCCGCGAACGAAATGCCGACGGCGGACTGGCTGCGCGCCATCAACGAAGCGGCGGAGCTCGGCTGCCTGCAGGTGCATTTCTCCGGCGGCGAGCCCACGGTACGCCGCGACCTGGAAGAGTTGGTCGCGGGCGCGACGGCGGCCGGCCTCTATACCAACCTGATCACATCGGGCGTGGCGCTGGATGCAAAGCGTCTCGCCTCGCTGATCACGGCAGGATTGGAGCATGTTCAACTCAGCTTCCAGGATTCCGGGGCCGAGATCGGCGAGCGGATCGGCGGCTATGAGGGCGCCCATGCCAAAAAGCTCACCACTGCCAAGCTGGTGCGCGACGCGGGCCTGCCGCTCACCGCCAATTTCGTGATCCACCGCCAGAACCTGCATCACTTGACCGAGATGCTGGACATGGCGGTGACGATCGGCGCCCAACGGGCCGAGATCGCCAATGTTCAATATTATGGCTGGGCACTGAAGAACCGCGCCGCCTTGATGCCCAGCCGCACGCAACTGGAAGAGATGACGGCCATTGTGGCCGCGGCACGCGCGCGTCTCGAAGGCGTGCTGGTGATCGATTATGTGGTGCCGGACTATTACGCCCGCCGCCCGAAATCCTGCATGGGCGGATGGGGGCGGCGTTTTCTCAACATCTCGCCGTCGGGCAAGGTGCTGCCCTGCCACGCGGCGGAGAGCCTGACCGGCATGGCGTTCGACAATGTGCGCCAGTGCAGCCTGGCCGAGATCTGGCGCGATTCCGAAGCCTTCAACCGCTTTCGCGGCACCCACTGGATGCCGGAGCCATGCAAAAGCTGCGACCGCAAGGAAATAGACTGGGGCGGTTGCCGCTGCCAGGCCTTCGCCATCACCGGCGATGCCGCCCGGACCGACCCAGCCTGCGGACTTTCCGAAGATCATGCGCGATTGGTGGAGCTGGCGGCAGGCGAAGCCGAAGCGGCCGCGGACGGCTTTGTCTATCGCCGTTACGGCGCCGCCGGCTGAGGAGCTTGCGAATACCAGCGCACGAAATTTTCCTCGCCGCGCCTGCTGAAGGATACGGTGCGCATATTGCGTTCGCGCGCGGCCCAACCCTTCGCCACCGTCATCTCCAGGATCTGCGCGCCCAAACTGCCCGCCAGGTGATGCCGCTTCTCGCTCCAATCCATGCAGCCGCGGCAGAGCGGGCGCTTGCCATTTTCCAATGCATCAAACGCGATCCCTCGCGCACCCAGGAAATCGCGGCCCTTGCGAGTGAGATGCAGCGCGCCGCCGCGCCAGCACAAGATCCCGGACGCCATCCAGTGCCCGAACATCTCCACCGCCACCCGCCCCGCCAGATGGTCGTAGCAGGAGCGGGCATGGCGCATCGCTTCGTCCTTGGGACCGGACCTGGCGCGCAAGTGCCCGGCCCGCGCCGCCACGGCGATCAAGGCCTCCACGGCCTGTCCCACATCCGGTCCCGCGATCTCGAAATAGCGGTGACGGCCTTGCTTGCGCGCGACAAGCAGACCCGCGGACACAAGCTTGGCCAGATGCCCGGTCGCGGTGGGCGGCGTCACGCCCGCCTCCCGCGCCAGGTCGGCGGCCGACAGCGCCTGACCCGACATCAGCGCCAGCACCATGTTGGCGCGGGCGGGCTCGCCGATCAGGCTGGCGACCAAGGCAATGTCGGGTCCGTATTTCATAGTTTGATCGTAGCCGAACTATTGTGATCCGTCGATTGCGATGTGGCAAACGCAACCCCGTTAGCCAATTCCACAACAAGTCCGGGATGGCCGCGTCCGGCGAGGTGTCTATATTGTGAATCGCCATTGAGGACCTGGGCCGATGCCGCCGAATGCAGCCGCGCCACGAATGGGCGCGCCGGAATGGATTGCGCTCCTCGCCCTCTCGTCGCTGTGGGGCGGCTCATTCTTCTTTTACAAAGTCCTGGTGACGGAGTTGCCGCCCTTCACCGTGGTGCTGGGTCGGGTGAGCATCGCGGCCTTGGCACTTCATCTGCTTTTGCTGGCGCGGCGCGACCCGCTTATTCTCACTCCGCAGCAGTGGAAATCCTTTCTGGTCCTGGGACTGCTCAACAATGTCATCCCGTTCAGCCTGATCGCGTTCGGGGAAATCCGCATTGCCAGCGGTTCAGCCGCCATCCTCAACGCCACCACGCCCATCTTCACCATCCTGGTGGCGCATTTTTTCACCAGCGACGAAAAGATCACCGCCGCCAAAGGCGTGGGCGTGCTGGCCGCGTTTCTGGGCGTTGCCGTGCTGATCGGCCCGGCCGCCCTATCCGGCTTTGGCCAGGGCGATCTTCTGGGCGATGCCGCATGTCTTTTGGCGGCGGCGGTCTATTCCCTGGGCGCCACCTATGGCCGCCGCTTCAAGGGCATCGCGCCGCTCAAGATCGCCACCGCCCAGGTGACCGCGGCGACCATCATCCTGATCCCCCTGACGGCCCTGGTGGACCGGCCCTGGGCCCTGCCGATGCCCTCAGCGGGCGTCTGGGCCGCCCTCCTGGCGATCGCTCTGCTATCGACCTCGCTGGCCTATCTTCTTTTCTTCCGCATCCTGGCTGTTGCGGGCGCGACCAATCTGGTCCTGGTCACATTCCTGCTGCCGGGCAGTGCCCTGATCCTGGGCGCCCTCTTTCTTAACGAGGCCGTCACCTTGCGGGCACTGATTGGGATGACCCTGATCGGACTGGGGCTGGCCGCCATCGACGGCCGTCCCTGGGGTGTGGCGCGCCGGCTGCTGGACGTGAGGTAGTATCCCCCGCAAAATGCGCCTCTGGGGATGAGGGCGGTGGCGTAACCAGTCGTCTCCTATCACAGATACACCAGCACAGACTGGAACCGAGGAGACGCGCATGAAAAGACATATTCCGGCCGGGCTGCGGCGCGCCCTGATCGCGGCGGCGGGCGCTTCGGCCCTGGGCCTCATGGCCCTGCCCGCGCCTGCGGCCGATCTGGCCTCCGCCACCTGCTCCAGCGCCAAAGACGCCGTCAACCCGCCCTTCTGCAAGGCCGTGCGCGGCGACCGGGCCGAGGGCTGGATGGCCCAGGGCCGCTCGGAAGTGATGGCCCGCAACGGCATGGTCACCACCAGCCAGCCACTGGCCGCCCAGGCCGGTCTGGACATCCTCAAGAAAGGCGGCAACGCGGTGGACGCCGCGGTGGCGACCGCCGCCATGCTCAATCTGATGGAGCCCATGAATGTGGGCCTGGCGGGCGACATGTTCGCCATCGTCTACACCGCCAAGGACCACAAGCTGCATGTGCTCAATGCCAGCGGCATGGCCGCGTCCGGCCAGAGTTTGGCCTTCATGAACAGCCATGGCTACAAATTCGACCCCCGCAATGACGGCCCCGGTTCGGGCATGGCGCATGGCGTGCTGTCGGTGACGGTGCCCGGCGCGGCCTGGGGCTGGGGCGAAGTCTTGGACAAATTCGGCACCATGAAATTCAAGCAGGTGCTGGCGCCCGCCGTGCAATATGCCGAACAGGGCTTTCCCATCTCCGAGCGCATCGCCTTCGACTGGCATCTGCCCAAGGCGGTGAACGCCAACCGCGCCCAGCTGGAGAATTGCTGCACCGAACTCGATCCGGACTCCGTGGCGACCTGGTACAGCGACGGCAAACAGCCCAAGGCGGGCCAGATCTACAGGAACCGCGATCTGGCCAAGACCTTCCGCATCCTGCAGGAGAAAGGCCGCGACGGATTCTACAAAGGTCCCGTGGCCGAAGCCCTGGTGAAGAAAGTGCGCGCCCTGGGCGGCACCATGACGGTCGAAGACCTCGCCAATTACAAAGGCGAATGGACCGAACCGGTGATGACCGACTATCACGGCTATACGTTGGCCGAACTGCCGCCGCCGTCACAGGGTTTCGCCGCCAACGAGATGCTGAATATTCTGGCGGCCTGCACCGACAAGGTCTATCCGGGCCAGACCCTGGCTTCGCTGGGGCCGGTCGATCCGCGCTATTGGCACATGCTGATCGAGGCCAAAGCTCTGGCCTATGCGGATCTCAATCGCTTCAACGGCGACCCCGATTCCAATCCCGGCCTCCTGACCAAGGTGAAGGAATTGACCAGCACGGCGCACGCCCAGGAATTGTGCGCGAAAATCAGCCCCACCAAGGCCATGAACCTGCATCCGACCAACGGCGTTGGCGATGGCGACACCATCGTGCTTTCCACCGCCGACCGCTGGGGCAACATGGTGTCCTGGGTGAATTCCAACTATTCCAATTTCGGTTCGGGCATCACCGTGCCGGGCTATGGCTTCATCCTGCACAATCGCGGCGGCCTGTTCACGCTCGATCCCAACAGTCCGAACGTGATCGCGCCGCACAAGCGGCCTTACAACACGCTGGCCGCGGCCTTTGTGATGCAAGGCGGACGCTTTGACGGGCAATTGATGGCGCTGCAGCTGATGGGCGGCGACATGCAGTCCCAGGGCCATGGCCAGGTGATGGTGAACATGGTCGATCTGGGCGCCAATGTGCAGGCGGCCTCCGACATGGCGCGCTTCCATCATTATCAGACCCGCGACATCGTCGATCTGGAATCGGAAGCCTTCAAAGCCGTGGGGGCCCAGCTTCAGGCAATGGGGCATAAGGTGCGGTCCATGGATGGGGGGGAGATGGGCGGCTATCAGGCCATCCTGATGACGCCCGATCCCAAGGAGCCCGCACCGACGCAGAACAAGAACTCGACCCAGCCGGTCAACGGCACCTATCGCGCCGGCACGGATCACCGCAAGGACGGCATCTCGGTCGGCTGGTAAGAAAATGCGAACCGTATCGCCGGAAGAAATCGCCGCGCGCATCGATCTGGCGGCGATTCTTCCGGTGATGCGGGACGCCTTGCGCGCCGAAGCCGAAGGCCGGGTGGAAGTGCCCCTGCGGGCGGGATGGAGCCTGAAGAACGATTTCGGCATGCTGGCGATGCCGGCGCGTTCGGAAGAATTGCAGCTCGCGGCCTTCAAGTTTCTTACCTTGGTGGATGGCAACCGGGCGCTGGGCATTCCCGGCGTGATGGGCGAATTGACAGTGCTGAACGCGGTGACGGGAGCGCCCATCGCCCGCCTGCCCGCCGAGGAGGTCACTTTGCTGCGCACCGCCGCCTGCAGCGCGGTGGCGACCGATCTTCTGGCCTTGCCGGACGCCGACAGCCTGGCCCTGTTCGGCAGCGGCCCCCAGGCCGCGCATCATGTCGACGCGATGCTGGCGGTGCGTCCCGTCAAGCGCGTTCTGGTCACGGGACGCGATCCAGGACGTGCCGAGAAACTGGCGAGCGCAATTCGCGGCCGGTTTGGCATCGAAGCCGCCGCCGGCCCCAATCCCGCCATGCTGCGCGATGCGGCGATCATCTGCACCGTCACCAATGCGCGGGAAGCCTTGTTCGAAGCGGGAGATGTGCATCCGGACGCGCATATCAACGCCATCGGCGCCTATCGCCCGGACATGTGCGAGCTGCCCGCCGCGCTTCTCAGGGATGCCGCGATTTTCGCGGACAGCAAGATCCCCGTGGCGCGGGAAGCGGGCGATCTTTTGGCGGCGTTTGGATCGCCGGAAGCCGTGGCACCTCATCTGCGCGCGATCGGGGATTTGATCGCCGCACCACTTGCGGCCCGGCCCAAGGGGCGGACCGTCTATAAGGCGGTGGGAAATGCCGGGCAGGACCTTTATGCCGCCGCCGCGATTCTCAAACTGCTGGATGGTTGAAAATCAGACCGCGATGGGCGCCTTGATGCCGGGATGCGCCTGGTAATTCTCCAAGGCGAAATCCTCATGGCGGAATCCGAAAATATCCGTCACCGCCGGATTGAGCTTCATCACCGGCAAGGGATAAGGCGCGCGGGACAATTGCAGCTCGGCCTGCTCGATGTGATTGAGATAAAGATGCGTGTCGCCGAAACTGTGCACGAACTCGCCGGGTTTCAGCCCCGTCACCCGCGCCACCATCATGGTCAGAAGCGCATAGGAGGCGATGTTGAACGGCACGCCTAAGAAAATATCCGCCGAACGCTGGTAAAGCTGGCAGGAGAGTTTTCCCTCCGCGACATAGAATTGGAATAAACAGTGGCAGGGCGGCAGCGCCATCTTGGGCACATCCGCCGGATTCCAGGCCGTCACGATCAGGCGGCGAGAATCGGGATTCTTTTTGATATCGCGGATCAGGTTGGAAATCTGGTCGATGGTGCCGTCGGTGCGGGTCGGCCAGGACCGCCATTGGTAGCCGTAAACCGGTCCCAATTCGCCATTCGCGTCCGCCCATTCGTCCCAGATGGTGACGCCATGCTCCTGCAGCCAGCGCACATTGGTTTCGCCGCGCAGGAACCAGAGCAATTCATAAATGATGGATTTGAGGTGAACTTTCTTGGTCGTGACCAAGGGAAAGCCCTTGGCAAGATCGAACCGCATCTGGTGGCCGAAAATGGAGCGCGTGCCGGTTCCGGTGCGGTCGCGCTTTTCCACGCCCTCGCGCATCACTTTTTCCAGCAGTTCGAGATATTGCCGCATTTTTGGGTTCCGGCCGGAATCCGGCGCTCTTCAAAAACTAACTGCTGGGGCTTATATTGGAAAGGCCGGGCAACCGGCTATGGCAATAAACGGCTTCGTAATAAGCGGCCCGGACCCGGGGGCGGTACCCGGCGCCTCCACCACAATCCCATTCTCAAGGAGTGGGTTTCTGTGGGGGCGAAACAGGATCGACGGACGTGTAAAGGCTGTCCTTTTGCCCGGTATGGTTCCGCCGTTATCGGGCTAATCGTATAAGTGCCAACGATAACGAAATGGTACTCGCTGCCTAATTGATTAGGTAAGCGCGGTTCGGAGGGTACCGGGCAACAGAAACCCTCCACTCTGATCTCCCATTTTGAAGTCCCGGTACCCGCGGGGCGCTGGGCATGCCTAGCTTTTGTTAGCGAGCCCGCGAGCTTACAAAAGCTGGCACAAGCGAGCCGCGGTCGGTAGCGGCAGCGTACCGACGCGAGACGACAGAAGCCCCTCACCTCATTCCGCAGCCTTCAGCTTCAACCGCTCGCTCTTGCGATCATACCAGGCCAGCCCGGCAGCGAGGATGCAGACGCACCCGCCCATCGCCACGGCCCGGCTGGTGCCGAAATGCTCGGCCACCCATCCCAGGATCAGCGAGCCCCAGGGCACCATGCCCAGAAACGCCATCGCATAAAGCGCGACCACCCGGCCCCGCATATCGTCGCGCGCCACGAGCTGGATGATGGAATTGGCGGAACCGCCCAGCAGCATCAGGCTGAATGCGGCGGGCATCAGCAGAACCAGCGACAGCCCGAACCAGTGCGACTGAGAGAACAGGATCAGCGAAACGCCGAAGCTCAGCGCCGCCATGACCGGCGTTGTGAAAAGATGCCGGTCCGGCACCCGCGCCAAGGCGTAGGCGCCCAGGAACGCGCCCGCCCCCACGCCGGTATAGAGGAAGCCCAGCCCCTCGCTGCCTTGATGCAGTACATCGCGCGCAAAAGCCGGCAACAGGCTGAGATAAGCCGCGCCGAAAGCAGAGCACATCGCGACCAGCGTAAGAGCGGCGCGGATTTCCCGCTCCCGCCAGGCATAGAGAATGCCTTCCTTCACCGCCTTGAGCGGGGCCGCATGCTTGGCGGGCGGGCGCGGCACGAAGCGCATCAGATAAAGGCTGACGATCACCGCGCCATAAGACAGCGCGTCGATGGAAAAACAGACGCCCGGCCCCACCAGCGCAATCAGGATGCCGCCCACCGTCGGGCCAATCACCCGCGCCAGATTGAACATCATGGAGTTGAGCGAGATGGCGTCACGCAAATCGTCCTTGCCCACCATTTCCAATGTCATCGATTGGCGGATCGGCACGTCGAACGCGTTGATGAAGCCCTGGAAAAGAGCCAGGGCGACGATTTCCCAAACCGTGATCCAATGAGTCAAAGTCAGGACCGCGAGCAGCGCCGACTGCACGCAAGCCAAGGTCTGGGTGACGAGCAGCGAGCGCCGCTTATCGAAGCGATCCGAGAGGGCGCCGCCGAACACGGAAAAGAAAAAGACCGGCACCGCCGCCGCGAAAGTCGTCACGCCCAGCAGCAGGGGCGAATGGGTGAGGCTGTAGACCAGCCAGCCCTGGGTGACGTTGGTGATCCAGGTGCCCATCAGCGAGACCAGCTGGCCGGAAAAGAACAGCCGGTAATTGCGGTGCTTGAACACTTTGAGGAAGGCCAATGCGCTGCGGTCTTCCGCGCCGTCCGCCGGCATCACTTCGGGGGGCGGCGTCTCAACCGGCTGGGGCTGGGGCGTCAGTTCCAGGTCTTCTGGCAGCACCGCTTCGACGGCACGATTGGGGCGGTTCTCGGCAGTCATTTCGCATGGGCATATACCGGGTGATAGGCCGGCTCAAGCGGCGTGTTGGCAATGTGAGCAGCTACGCGCTTCTACTGCGCAATCCGGATCGAAACATCGCCACGTTGCGCCAGAATCGCCACCTCCGTGCCCTCGCCGCTGCGGCGCAGGCGCAGGTCCGCCGAGGCGCCATTCAGGTTGAGGTGGCGGATGCGAATCTCTTCCAGAAAGCGGGGCAGGAACGGATTGTGGAAAAGAATTTCCCTGCGCTCATGATCGCAAGCGATGCCCAGGCAGGCTTCCAGCAATGCGAAAGGCGCGGCACTGGCCCAGGACTGGGGCTGGCAGGCCACCGGATAAAGCGTCGGCGCCGTGCCCCGCCGCCGGGGAAAACCGCAGAACAATTCCGGCAGACGCATCAGCTCCATGTGACCGGCCGCGTCGAACATGCCACCGAAAATGGCGGCGGCGGCGCGCTTGAATCCGTACCGGCCCAGGCCCAGCGCGATCAAAGCATTGTCGTGCGGCCATACCGAGCCGTCATGATAGGACATGGGATTGAAGCGCGGCGCGTCGGACGCCAGGGTGCGCACGCCCCAGCCGGAGAACATCTCCGGGGTCATCAATGTTTCCGCCAGGCGGGCGGCCCGCTCCGGCGAAGCAATGCCGCAAAAAAGAACCTGTCCCGCATTGGAGCTGCGCACCCGGCAGGGCTTTTTGTCGCCGTCCAGGGCAATGGCATAAACACCCAGATCCTCGCACCAGAAACGCGCCTCGAAATTCCGCCGCAATGTCTCGGCATCGTTGATCAGCGTGTCGGCGCGCGCATGATCGCCCAGCATCCGGGCCAGCATCGCCGCCCCTTCCTTGGCGGCATAGACATAGGCCTGCACTTCGCAAAGCGCGATCGGGCCGGTGGCGAGCTTGCCGTCGGCATGAAAGATGGAATCGTGGCTGTCCTTCCAGCCTTGATTGACCAGGCCGTTCTCGCTTTCGCGATAATATTCGACAAAGCCGTCGCCGTCCCGGTCGCCGAACCGGTCGATCCAGCGAAGCGCCGCTTCCAGATGCGGCCACAAATCCCCGATCGTCGCCTGATCGCCGGTGCGCTGGAAATAGCGCGACGCCAGAAGAATGAACAAAGGCGTGGAATCGATGCTGCCGTAATAGCGGCCGAACGGCACTTCCCCCAGATTGGCCATCTCGCTGGCGCGCGTCTCGTGCAGGATCTTGCCCGGCTCCGCATCCACGCGGACATCGCTCGCGGCCGCCTGGGTATGGGCCAGAAAGCGCAACACGCCGCGCGCCAATGCGGGATCGATCCACAAAGTCTCCAACGCCGTGATGATCCCGTCGCGGCCGAACGGCGTGGAGAACCAGGGCGTGCCGGCATAAGGATAGGGCCCCTCCGGAGTTTCGGTGATCAGCATGGCCAAGTCCGCGCCCGCCCGATGCAGCATCCGGTTGGCCAAGGCATTGCTGCTGGTCACGGCTCCCCCCAGCTTGCTGGCGATCTGCGCGGCCCTGCGCGCCGCGCGATAGGGCTGGGAAAATGGTTCGGGCGCATTTTCCGCCGCCGCGCAACGGATGCTGAGCACAATGGAGAACTGCTCGCCGGTTTTCAGATCCAGCACATAGAGCGCCTGGTTTTCCGTTAACCGTTCCGGCTTGGGTTCGAACCAGATTTCCGTTTGCCGGTCGATGCCGTCCAGACCGCGATACCGGAACGACAACTTTTCGTCCGTCACCGACGCGGCGGCCTCCCCGCGGCGCAGACGCTGCAAGCCGCGGATCTCGAACAGGTCGCGGAAATCGGCTTCGAAATGGAATGTCAGCCAGCAGCGCCTGGAATGGGCGTCGAAATTATGGATCGAAAAGCGCTCATAACAGGCCCCGTCCCAAAGGAATTTGGAGCGCCGCACATGCAAGGTCTCGCGCGGCAGGACGATCCTGCCCCGCTCGAAAATATCGGGATTGGACAGATCGACGGTGAGGACCACATTGTCGTTTTCCAGCGCCGATGACAGGAGCAGCGGACGTTGGCCGTCGATCAGAAATTCCAGGCCGGACAGATGGCGGGTGTCGCGATAGAACAGGCCGCCGGGCGTGAGTGCCGGGTCTTTCACATCGCCCAAGGCATCGAACAATCCGAACATGTCGCCATTCTTCAGGGTGCGCGGCCAGCGCTCCTGAATGGACTCGGTCGCCTGGATGTAAAAGCTGGACGTTTCGTCAGGCGAAGACGGGAGGGGCTTCACCTCCATGGCGCGGTTCCAAATGGTTCGGCATCAAAATCAAAAACCGTCACGCCGCCTCGACCGCCCGGACCGGAGCGTCGTGGAGATCGGCCAGCTGGCGATAGATCCGGACATATTCGCGCGCCATGGCGCGGGCGCTGAAGCGTTCTTCGAAGCGCGAGCGGATCGAGGGACGGAACAGGACATCCAGCCGCTTTACGGCCGCGGCCGCTTCCTCCACATCCTCGACCACAAAGCCGGTCAACCCGTCCTCCAGCACTTCGGGAACCGCCCCCTGACGGAATGCGATCACCGGTGTGGCGCAAGCCATGGCTTCGATCATCACCAGCCCGAAGGGTTCGGGCCAGCAGATTGGAAACAGAAGTGCGCGGGCGTTGCCCAGAAATTGCTGTTTGCTCAAATCGTCGATCTCGCCGATGAACTCGACATGAGGACTTCCCGCTAGCACGGGCGCCACCACCTGGTCGAAATAGCGCTGATCGACCGGGTCCACCTTGGCGGCGATCTTGAGCGGCATGCCGGCCAGGCGAGCAATCTCGATAGCGTCCAGCGGCCCCTTGTCGGGGCAGATGCGGCCCAGAAAAGCCAGATAGCCGCCCTGCCCCTCGCCTTCGTGGAATTGCCGCTCCGGCAGCCCGTGATAGACCGTGCCCATCCAATTGACGGGAGGAACCGGATTTCGCTGATGGTTGGAAATGGAAACCAGCGGGATCTGGGGAAACGCACGATAAATGTCGGGCAGCTCCGGCAGGTCCTGGCGCCCATGCAGGGTGGTCAGGGCCTTATGTGCCAGGCCGCGGAAAACGGGGGAATGGAAAAAATCCACATGAAAATGGATGACATTAAACTCGGCGCTCTGTTCCGCGATCCGGTCCAGCATGGCGGCGTTATAGGGCTGCGAATTGTGGATTCCGTCCAGGCGCAAGGCCCTGGGCACCACTGCCTCGAGCTTGGCCGAAGTGTGCGAATCGCCGCTGGCGAACAGGGTCACGTCATGACCCTGGGCAACCAGTTCCTCGGTCAGCCAGGATACCACCCGTTCGGTGCCGCCATAAAGGCGCGGCGGCACGCTTTCCACAAGTGGCGCTATTTGTGCGATTTTCACGGGAACGGCCCTCGGCAGCGTCCCCTTCACAACGGCTTGATAAAGCTTCCGGTTCCCCTTCCGCTGCAATTGCGCCTAAATGGCGGCGAGCGATTGACGGGTTCCCGCGATTGACTCCTTGTTAGCCACGCTTACTCTAAAAAGTCTCATGGCGAAGGATTTCATCGGATATCAGGCCCTGACGGACCAGGCGTTGCGCGGCGTGGTGCGCGACGCGCTTCGCCGCATCGAAAAATCGGGACTGATCGGCGCGCATCATTTTTATCTGACCTTCAAGACCCATGCCGAAGGCGTGGACATTCCCGATTTCCTGAAGGAGCAATATCCCGACGAAATGACCATCATCATTCAGCACCAATATTGGGCGCTGAAGGTGAAGGACGATTTCTTCGAGGTCACCCTGACCTTCAAGAAGCTGCCAGCGCCCCTGCATATTCCGTTCAGCGCCCTGACCGCCTTCTTCGATCCGGGGGTCCAGTTCGGCCTGCAATTCCGCAGCGAGGGCGAGGTCAAGCCGGCTCCAGGGCCCGTGATGGTGCCTACCCCGCCGCCGGAGGGTGACCCCCCCGCCGATGCCGCCCTGCCCGCCGACAAGACCCCCGCCGGGGAGGTCGTCAGCCTGGATTCTTTCCGCAAGAAATAGTACCCCGGCGCCATATTTTCCGGGCAAAAAGGCGCCATGACCGACAAGATCCCCACCCGCACCGAAACCGACACATTTGGCCCCATCCAGGTGGCCTCCGACCGTTATTGGGGCGCCCAGGCGCAGCGCTCCTTGGGCAATTTCAAGATCGGCTGGGAGAAACAGCCCCTGCCCGTCGTGCGGGCCTTGGGTATCGTCAAGCGGGCTGCCGCCGAAACCAATATGGCGCTGGGCCAGCTGGACCAGAAGCTGGGCGAGACCATCATCGCGGCGGCCCAGGAAGTGATCGACGGCAAGCTCGACGATCATTTCCCCCTGGCGGTCTGGCAGACCGGCTCAGGCACGCAATCCAACATGAACGCCAATGAAGTGATCTCCAACCGCGCCATTGAGATGCTGGGCGGGGTGATGGGCTCCAAGAAGCCCGTCCATCCCAACGATCACGTCAATATGAGTCAGTCGTCCAACGACACCTACCCCACCGCCATGCACATCGCATGCGCCGAGGAAATTCATCATCGGCTGCTGCCCGCTCTCAAACATTTGCATGCGGCGCTGGAAGCCAAGGTCAAAGCCTGGGCCAACATCATCAAGATCGGCCGCACCCACACCCAGGATGCGACACCGATCACCCTGGGCCAGGAATTTTCCGGCTATGCCGCGCAAGTATCCAATGGCATCGCCCGCATCGAACAGTCTCTGCCAAAGCTGATGGAGCTGGCGCAAGGCGGCACCGCGGTGGGCACCGGCCTCAATGCCCCGATCGGCTTCGACAAGATGGTGGCCGAACGCATCGCCAAGATCACCGGCCTGCATTTCACCACCGCGCCCAACAAGTTCGAAGCGCTGGCCGCCCATGACGCGATGGTATTCAGCCATGGCGCGATCAACACCGTGGCCGCCAGCCTGTTCAAGATTGCCAACGACATCCGTCTTCTGGGTTCGGGTCCGCGTTCCGGCCTGGGCGAGTTGGCGCTGCCGGAAAACGAACCGGGCTCCTCGATCATGCCGGGCAAGGTCAATCCCACCCAATGCGAAGCCATGACCCAGGTCTGCGTCCAGATCTTCGGCAACAATGCCGCGCTCACCTTCGCCGACAGCCAGGGCCATTTCGAGCTCAACGTCTATAATCCCGTGATGGCCTATAATTTCCTGCAGAGCGTGCGGCTGATGGCCGACGCCGCCATCAGCTTCACGGATAATTGCGTGGTGGGAAT
>CALMGU010000090.1 GCA_937865685.1 uncultured Alphaproteobacteria bacterium
CGGTGACGAGCACCTTCACCGTGCCGCCGTGCTCGAGCTTGCCGAACAGCAGCTCGTCGGCGAGCGGCTTCTTGATGTGCTCCTGGATGACACGGGCCAAGGGCCGCGCGCCGAACTTCTCGTCGTAGCCGATCTCGCCGATCCAGCGGCTCGCCTCGTCGGTGAGCTCGATGGTGACGCCGCGGTCGGCGAGCTGGGCCTCGAGCTGGAAGATGAACTTTTCGACCACCTTGGCGATGACCTCGGGCGGCAGACCCGCGAACGGGATCACCGCATCGAGACGGTTGCGGAACTCGGGCGTGAACAGGCGGTTGATCGCCTCCGTATCGTCGCCCTCGCGCTTGGCGCGGTTGAAGCCGATCGGCGCCATGATGATATGGAGCCCAGAGGCGATCCGCCCTGCCGCGCTATAGCTCACCGGGGACTCAGTGGAGCCTGCGGGCGGTTTCGGGAAGCTTAGCAGCACCCAGAGAATGATCGTCGAAGTGAAGATGATGGTGCCCGCGCGCTTCAGGAAGATCACCGCGCGTTGCCACAGACCAAGCGCGAGGTCGGATATGCTCGGCCACTGATATTTGGGCATCTCCATCAGGAAGCCACTCGATTTCCCGCTGGTGACGGTGCGCCGCAGCACCAGCGCTACGATCATCGCGCCGATAATCCCGCCGACATAGAGGCCGAACAACACCAGCCCTTGCAGGCCGACGCCCCATCCCACCGTCCGCGCCGGGATGAACGCGCCGATGATGACGGCATAGACCGGCAGCCGCGCCGAGCAGGTCATCATGGGAGCAATGAGGATCGTCGTCAGCCGGTCCTTTGGGTCGGAGATGGAGCGCGTCGCCATGATCCCCGGTACCGCGCAGGCGAAAGAGGAGAGCAGCGGAATGAACGCGCGGCCAGACAAGCCCACTCGCGCCATCAGCCCATCCATGATGAAGGCGGCGCGGGTCATATAGCCCGTCGCCTCCAGCATCAGGATGAAGAAGAACAGGATCAGAATTTGCGGCAGGAACACGACCACCGATCCGACGCCATTGATTGCGCCATCGACAAGGAAGGAGCGCAGATAGCCGGGCTGCGTATTCGCGGTAACGGCATCCCCCAGTTCAGAAAACCAACCGTCAATCGTGTCCTGTGGCGCGGCTGACCATGAGAATACGGCCTGAAACATCACGAACAGCAGCGCGAACAGCAGGATCGGTCCAATGACTGGATGCAGCGCCACTTTATCCACCGCATGCGTCAGACGACGCGAGGGTGTTTCGCTGACAATCGTCTGCCGCGCCAGATCCTTCGCCATCGTCCGCCGCTCATCGAAGCTCATCGGCGCCGATCTCGGGCGCAGCTGTACTGCGTCATGCCCGACCAACAGGGTGAGCATACCCAATAAATGCTCCAGCCCGCGCTTCCTGACGGCGACAGTCGACACGACCGGCACACCAATCGCTTCGGAAAGCGCCTCGGGGCTCAGTTCCAGCCCATCGCGCGCGGCGAGATCGACCATGTTCAAGGCGATGATCGTCGGCAGGCCCAGATCCAGTACTTCCAGCGCGAAACGCAGATGGTTTTCAAGATTGGAGGCATCGGCGACTATAATGAGCGCATCGGGCAGACGCTCCCCGGCCTGACGCCCAAGCACCACGTCGCGCGTCACCTGCTCATCCGGACTGGTAGGGGTGAGGCTGTAGGTGCCGGGTAGGTCAACCAGCTCGACCGGGCGGCCATCGGCGAGGCTCAAACGCCCTGATTTACGCTCGACTGTCACACCGGGATAATTGCCAAGCTTTTGCCGCGCGCCGGTCAGCGCATTGAACAAGGCGCTTTTGCCAGCATTGGGATTGCCGATCAGCGCAACAAGCGGGATTGAGGTCATGCGCTCTGCTGCACTCCGGCCATGTTCGCGGAGGGCGCCTCGGGGCCAGTGCGAACATGAATAGCTGCGGCATGCTCGCGCCGCATCGCAATGGTCATACGGCCTATCTGGCAGGCAAGCGCGCCGCGCCCCATCAGGCCGCCGCGATGCAGGGTCTCGATGGTAGAACCTTCGTCGACACCAAATTCACGCAGACGCTGCGCTTCGCCGGGAGAGAGTGCTTCCCACTCTATACTATCGATATAGGCCGCGCGACCGGCGGGCAATAGATCAAGACGCAATATCGAACCTCATATTTTGCGAACGATTATCATTATCCCTGGTTCGGATCGAGTCTTTTTCTTTGTAGGCGCTTAAACATCCACCAATCGTCTCAACAAGAGACAATCTGCTGGCGTTCTCCTTATGCCATCCATATGCACAAGCCATGACGGACGCCAGCGATAATAGACCTACCCTCCATGCCCATCTTCCCGAAGGACTGGGCCTCAAGGAGTTCGTCGTTCTGATGTCCGCGCTGATTGCGATGACGGCCCTTTCAATCGATACGATGCTGCCAGCCCTGCCCGACATCGGGCATTCGCTGGCCATTGCCAACGCCAATGACCGCCAGCTTATCATCAGCGTGTTCTTTCTCGGCCTGGCGGGCGGCAATTTCGCCATCTTCAGCCTGTGGCTGCCGGAGCAATACAACACCCAGATGCGGGCGACGGCCTTCGCCTTTTGCACCTCGTTCGGGCGATTTCTTGGCGCGGGGGCGAACTTCGCCATCGCCGCTTTGGTGGCATGGACCGGCTCTTTGGGCTATGCCGTCGCCTTGACCGCCATCCCTTTCCTTCTGGGACTGACGATCATTCCCTTTGCCCATGAAACAAGAGGCGAAGCGCTTCCGTGAAAACCCGCTAGCGGTCTTTAACCCGCGTGCAGGTGGTGACGCGCTTGGTCGCGGTTTCCTTCACCGTGCAGCTTTCATCGGCCCGCGCCATCTTTCCCGAACGATAATGGCTGCGCGAGGAAGACCGCTTCCAGGCCGGTTCACCGAAATTGATGGTGTCGGAGCTGGTGAGCATGCCGATGGCCGCGCCGCCCAATCCACCGACCAACGCTCCGGTCGCCGCATTGCCCGCGATGGCGCCGATGGCCGCACCCGTGCCCGCACCCAAAAGACCGCCAGACAGGCCGCGATCGCCAGGGCTGGTGCCGCAGCCGGAAAGAGCCAAGCCGCATGCCAACACAGGAACCAATGCCAGACCGCCAAGATGCTTGGTCATTTTTCTATCCTCTCCCGACTTTCTCAACACCGAAGCAGGCCCCCCAGTGCCAAAGCTTGGTGAGCAAATCGGACGGGAATTGGCAGGAAACAAGGCACGATTGCGGCAGCCGGTTCGGCTAATGGCCCATTTCGCGTTGCGCGGACGCCGCTACTTGGCCGGTTGTTGACCGGCGCGGAAATCCACATCGCTGTCGGCGATCACGTAGAGGGTCGCCGCCCAGGCCGCCACATTCTGGCGCAGCTGCACGGGATCGACGATCGCCAGCGTGTCATCGGACGAATGATGATAATCGAAATAGCGGCTGGCATCCTGGTGCAGCGCCAACACCGGCACGCCCGCCTTGCGGATCGCTTCCACATCGGCGCCGCCATCCAGCGCGGGTGTCTTTCCCACCATGATCTTCAGCGGCGCCAGAATGGTCGGCAGCGCCGCCAGCCTGGGATCGTCCACCGCGCCTTTGGGCAATTCCAGCAGATAAGCATTGTCACTGCCCAGATCGCTTTCGCCCGCCAGCACGATCTTGTCGAGTTCGTTCTTGTGCGCTTCCAGATAGGCCGCGCTGGAGCCGCCGGTCTCTTCCGATCCCCAGAACACCACCCGGATGGTGCGGGCGGGATGGCGCGGCAGCTTGTCGATCAGGTGCGCGGCGGCGGCGCTGATGGCCACGCCCGCACCGTCATCGATGGCGCCCGTGCCCGGATCCCAGCTGTCGATATGACCGCCCACCACGACCACCTGATCGGGCTTGCTGCTGCCCAGCACATCGCCCGAAATCGTCCAGGCCGTGGCGTCGACCACATGCGATTGCAGATTGATATGCAGCCGCACTGGACCCGACGTGGCCAGATGCTCGATCATGTCGGCATCCGGCACGCCCAAGGCGCCGGCCGGAATCTTGGGCGCGTCGGCGGCATAGCCGAAGCCGCCGGTATGGGGCGCCCGCGCCGTACTGGTGGAAATCGAGCGGGTGAGATAGGCGACCGCGCCCCGGCGGGCCGCATCCGAGGCAGCGCCGCGCGCCGCCACGGCGGAGGAATAGCCGGACTCGTCCTGGGTGCGGGTCATGGGCTGGTTGACCAGCACGATCTTGCCAGTGAAGGCGTTGGCCGGTGCGGATTTCAGCTCCGCCAGGCTTCGCAATACCACCACTTCGGCCGTGATCCCGTCGGCGGCCGTGGAAACCGAGCCGCCCAGACCCAGGATCGCCAGCTTCTGCGGCACCGGCGCGACGATCTCAGCGGTTTCCCCATCGCGCAGCCAGGCACGCTTGGCGAAAGGCTCGACATGGACATTGGTGAAGCCCAGCGATTTCATCTTCGCCACCGCCCAGTCGCGGGCACGCATCTGGGCGGGCGAGCCCGCCGGGCGCGGCCCGATTTCCGAGGTCAAGGATTCCAGAATTTCATAGGCGGTGGGATCGGCCAGCGCCTGATCCCGCAGCTTGATCGCGGTGGCTGGATCAGCCAACGCGGGAAGGCCCCCGAGGAGGATGGTCAAACCGAATACCGAAGCACCGAACCTGACCATCCCGTCCCCGCTTTCCTTCAACCAAAAGCTCGCAGGATTTTGCGGCCTTGGCAGGGTCGCCTAGCGACAGCGTAGGCGACGCGCGGAACAATAGCTTGCCATCCGGCCGCTCGCTAGGCTCGCGGCGTCCGTTGCTCGAAATGGTCCACGGGACCATTTCGTTCGCTCCGCGAACCGCGCCTCACAGCACGTCCGACGAACCCAGGACGCAAAAGACCAGCGCCTAGTTCTTGGCGACGTCCACGAGTTTGTTCTTGGAAATCCACGGCATCATCGCACGCAGCTTCTTGCCCACTTCCTCGATGGCATGGGCGTCGCCGCGAGCGCGGATGGCCTTGAACGAAGTCTGGCCGGCCTTGTTCTCAAGCACCCAGTCGCGGGCGAATTTGCCGGTCTGGATATCGTCCAGCACGCGCTTCATTTCCGCCTTGGTCTCAGGCGTGATGATGCGGGGGCCGGTGACATACTCGCCATACTCCGCCGTGTTGGAGATGGAGTAGTTCATGTTGGCGATGCCGCCTTCATAGATGAGATCGACGATCAGCTTCACTTCGTGCAGGCATTCGAAATAGGCCATTTCGGGCGCATAGCCCGCTTCGACCAGGGTTTCGAAACCGGCGCGGATCAGTTCGACCAGGCCGCCGCAGAGCACCGCCTGCTCGCCGAACAGATCGGTTTCGCATTCCTCGCGGAAATTGGTTTCGATGATGCCGGCGCGGCCACCGCCGATGGCGGAGGCATAGGACAGGCCCAGATCCTGGGCATTGCCCGACGCGTCCTGATGGACGGCGATCAGGCAGGGCACGCCGCCGCCCTTGAGATATTCGCCGCGCACGGTGTGGCCGGGGCCCTTGGGCGCCACCATCAGCACGTCCAGGTCGGGACGCGGCTCGATCAGCTTGAAATGGACATTGAAGCCATGGGCGAACAAAAGCGCCGCGCCTTGCTTCATATTGTCCTTGAGGTCGGTCTTCCAGATATCGGCCTGCAATTCGTCGGGCGTCACCATCATCATCACATCGGCCCATTTGGCGGCCTCGGCGACATTCATCACCTTGAAGCCGGCCGCTTCCGCCTTCTTGGCGCTGGCGCCCGGACGCGCCGCGATCACCACATCCTTGACGCCGCTGTCGCGCATATTCTGCGCATGGGCATGGCCTTGGGAGCCGAATCCGATGACGGCAACTTTCTTGTTCTTGATGAGATTGAGATCGGCATCCCGATCGTAATAGACCCGCATTTCTGGACCTTTCCGGTTGGCGCCCGCCTTTTAGCCATAGGAGCCCGGCGGGGCAATTGTGTTTGGCGCTTATGTCACATGCGATGCGGTTAACCGCGTCAGCCGGGATCGCGGCTGATGGCGGCAACACCGGTGCGGGAGACGTCGCAAAGCCCCAGGGGCCGCATCGCCTCGATGAAACTGCCGATATTGGTCGGCGCGTCCGTCAGTTCGAACACGGTGGCCTGGCCCCGGTCGTCCAGGACGCGGGCGCCCAGCTTGGCCGCCATCGCCTTGGCCTGGGCTCTATCGGCCCCGGCGACTTTGACCAGCGCCATTTCGCGCTCGACCCCGTCGGTGGCGAAGGTCCAGTTGGTGACGGCATGGACCGGCACCAGCCGCTTCAACTGCGCCTCGATCTGCTCGATCACCGCCGGAGGACCGGATGTAACGACCGTGATGCGCGAGGTGCCTTCGGCCGGATCGACCTCGCCCACCGTCAGGCTCTCGATATTGTAGCCGCGGCCGGAGAACAGGCCGACCACGCGGGCCAGCACGCCCGCCTCATTGTCCACCAGGGCGGTGAGCGTATGACGTTCGTTTGCCATCAGACCAGCATCTTTCCTTCGTCACTCACCGAAGCATCGGAGAGCTTCGAAAGGATCATTTCATTGTGGGCCGCACCGGACGGGATCATGGGGTAGCAATTTTCGGTGGCATCGACACGGCAATCGAACAGCACCGGCTTGGGACTGTCGATCATCTCCATGATCTTGGCGTCGAGTTCGGAGGGCTTGGAAGCGCGCAGGCCCAGGCAGCCGAACGCTTCCGCCATCTTGACGAAATCCGGCAGGGCTTCCGAATAGGAATGGGAATAACGCCCGCCATGCAGCAATTGCTGCCATTGGCGCACCATGCCCATATATTCGTTGTTCAGGATGAAGATCTTGATCGGCAGATTATACTGAACCGCCGTCGACATTTCCTGCATGGTCATCTGCACGCTGGCTTCGCCCGCGATATCGATCACCAGGGCATCGCGATGGGCCATCTGCACACCCACCGCCGCCGGCAGGCCATAGCCCATGGTGCCCAGGCCACCGGAGGTCATCCAGCGATTGGGCTCTTCGAACTTGAAGCGCTGGGCCGCCCACATCTGATGCTGGCCGACTTCGGTGGTGATGTAGACGTCACGGCCGCGGGTCAGGGCATAGAGCCGGTCGATGGCATATTGCGGCTTGATCAGCGCATCCGACGCTTCATAGGCCAGCGAACGTTTGGCGCGCCAGCGGTCGATCTGCGCCCACCAATCCTTCAGCGCCGCCGCATCGGCTTTCTTGTCCTTGGCCTTCCACAGCTGCACCATCTCGGCGATGGTCTTGCCCGCATCGGCGACGATGCCGAGATCGACGCGCACGACCTTGTTGATCTGCGAGGCGTCGATATCCAGATGAATCTTCTTGGAGCCGGGAGAGAATTTGTCGATCCGGCCGGTGACGCGATCGTCGAAACGCGCGCCCAGACAGATCATCAAATCGCAATCATGCATGGCGTGATTGGCTTCGTAGGTGCCGTGCATGCCCAGCATGCCCAGCCATTGCGGCGATGACGCCGGAAACGCGCCCAGGCCCATCAGGGTCGAGGTCACGGGAAACCCCGTCAGCGCCGCCAATTCGCGCAACGCCGCGCTCGCCTGCGGCCCGGAATTGATCAGCCCGCCGCCGGTATAGAAGATCGGACGCTTGGCCGCCGCCATCATTTCCACCGCGCGCTGGACGGAGGCCGCTTCCGGCTCGGTCTTGGGTTTGTAGCTGCGATGGCGGATCTGGTCCGGGGTCAGATATTCGCCGGTCTTGAACTGCACATCCTTCGGGATGTCGATCACGACCGGACCGGGACGGCCGCCGGTGGCGATCTGGAAGGCTTCGTGCAAGGTGCGGGACAATTCGTTCACATCCTTCACCAGCCAATTATGCTTGGTGCAGGCGCGCGTGATACCCACCGTGTCGGCTTCCTGGAATGCATCGGTGCCGATCAGATGGGTCGCCACCTGGCCGGTGAGAACCACCAGCGGAATCGAATCCATCAAGGCATCGGTGAGGCCCGTGACCGCATTGGTCGCGCCAGGACCGGATGTCACCAGCACCACGCCGGGCTTGCCGGTGGAGCGGGCATAACCTTCCGCGGCATGGGTCGCGCCCTGCTCATGGCGCACCAGCACATGGGTGATGCCGTTATCGGCGAACAACGCGTCGTAAATCGGCAGCACGGCGCCGCCGGGATAGCCGAAAATATGAGTGACGCCCTGGTCCTTGAGCGCGCGCACGACAATCTCGGCGCCCGTCAGGGAAACCGTGTCCTGTTTGGCCTTTGCCGCCAATGTTCCGCTCTCGCTCATATGCCCCTCGAATTCTTGTCTCGAATTTCTGCCTGCGGCACCAAAGATAAAGGGGCGTTTCCGCCCCTTGATCGCACGCCGCCGTCCGGTGATTACGGGGTTTAACCCCGTCCGGGCGACAGCCTTCCAATAAGTACGACTGAATTTTTCATCGGGGCGGACGATAAAATGGGACTGGCGGCCCCGTCAAGCAACTTCATACGGAAATTCGCTCATATGTGGCAATTATGTTTCCACTAAACGGGTCAATCCAGACATAATCCGCCATGCGGTTGCGAAACCAGGTCATTTGCCGCTTGGCGAATTGCCGCGTTGCCGTCACCGCCAGCAAAATCGCGGCATCCCGATCCAGTTCGCCGCGGGCATGGGCGATGAGCGGACGAAGCCCCAGAAGCTTGGCCGCGGGCAAGGCCGGATCGAGGTCGGCCAGCGCCAGCGCCTCCTCCAATCCGCCTTGGTCCACCATTGTTTCAAACCGCTCGGCGATGCGGGCGCGCAAGACTTGCCGCTCCGGATTGAGCACGAACCGCGCCAGCGACAAGTCCTTCAACAAAGGCGCAGCGGTATCGCGCTGCCAATGCGCCAGGGGCCGCCCCGTCGCTTCGAGCACTTCATAGGCGCGCAAGGTCCGCTGGGGATCGCTGGGCCGCAGCTGCGCGGCGGTTTGCGGATCGCGTTCCGCCAAGCGCGCATGGAGCGCCGGGGCACCGATCCGGTCCAGGAGTGCCCGCGCTTCCGCGCGTATCTCCGCCGGCACCGGAGGGATTTCCGCCAATCCTTCCGTCAGTGCGGCGAAATAAAGCCCGGTGCCGCCGGTGAAGATGGGAATCTTCTTCATCGCCCGCGCTTCATGCAAGGCCCGGAGCGCATCGTCCGCATAACGCCCCACCGAATAGACGTCCCGCGCGGACACATGGCCATAGAGAAGATGCGGCACGCGGGCGCGCGCTTGCCCATCGGGCTGCGCCGTCAGAATGGGCGCTTCCCGATAGACCTGCATGGAATCGGCATTGATCACCACGCCGCCAATGTGTTGCGCCAATGCCAGCGCCGCGGCGGACTTGCCGCTCGCGGTGGGGCCTGCAATAAGCACGGCGTCACATTTCATTGGTCCAGAATGTCTGCCTTTGTTCTGAATGTCATCGGCGATGGCGCCGCGCCGGAGCGTTTCGCGGCTTTGGGCCTGGGCAAGCCGCATGTCCTGTCGCCGGGCCGCGCCTTCGATCTTCCCGTGGCGACACAGGACCGCGAACCTTTGCTTGCCGCCGCGCGCAGCTTCGCCGAAGGGCTCAAACTCGACATCAATGTGGTGGCCACGGCACAGCGGAAAAAGAAGCTGCTGATCGCCGACATGGATTCCACCATCATCAATGTCGAATGCCTGGACGAGCTGGCCGACATGGCGGGCCTCAAACCGCAAATCGCCGCCATCACCGAGCGGGCCATGCGCGGCGAACTGGAATTCGAAGCGGCCTTGCGCGAGCGGGTCGGCATGCTCAAGGGCCTGAAGCTGGATGCGCTCGAACGCACTTATACGGAGCGGGTGCGGCTCAATCCGGGGGCGAAGCATCTTCTGACCACCATGCGCGCCCATGGCGCCCACACCATGCTGGTGTCCGGCGGCTTCGGCTTTTTCACCCGCCGGGTGGCGGAAGCGGCGGGCTTTCACGTCGAGCGGGGCAACACGCTGCTGGATGACGGCGTCGCGCTCACTGGTGACGTCGGCACGCCCATCCTGGGCCGACAGGCCAAACTGGAGGCATTGGAAGAAGCGGCTTCGAACTTGAAACTGGATTTTGCCGAAACCTTGGCGGTGGGCGATGGCGCCAATGACCTGGCGATGATCCAGCGCGCCGGCATGGGTGTCGCTTATCACGCCAAGCCCGTGGTCGCCGCCGCCGCGGGCGTTTCCGTCGATCACAACGACCTGACGGCCCTGCTCTATTTGCAGGGGTACACCGACGCGGAAATTATCGACGCTTCCTGACCAACCTGTCACCCCCGGCGAGGCGCGATCAGCGCCGAGGGGTGAGGTTGGCGGCCAAGCCAACCGAACGCCGAGCAAGGCGAAGGCGGGTGGAGATCCAGGTTTTCAATCTGTCTCGATCTTCTCCACTGGATTCCCTTCCTCTCGCGTTGCGGAACAACGCTCGGCCGGGAATGACAAGCAGATCTAATCCAGCCGCAATCCGACATACGTGGTGTCGCCATTGCGATTGACCAGCATCAGTTCAGCCTTCTTGCCGGCCTTGGCATCGGCATCGACCCGCGCTTCCAGATCGGCGGGCGTCTTGACCGGCTGGTTCTGCGCTTCCACGATTACGTCGCCTGGACGGAAATTCTTGTCCGCCGCCGGGCTGGCCGGATCGACCGCGCTCACCACCACGCCCTGCACATTGCCTGCCAGCTTGTATTTGGCGCGGGCATTCTCATCCAGCGCCACGACCGTCAGGCCCAACTGCGAAAGCTTGGACTTGGCCTTGGGCGGCGTGGGCGGCGGCAATTTCTTGCCCGGCTTGTCAGCCGGGCCTTCGTCCAGCTTGGCGATGACGATGCGGTAGCTTTGCTTCCTGCCCTTGCGCAGGACATCCATATTCACGGTCTTGCCGATGGGCGTCGCTGCGACCACCCGCGGCAATTGCTTGGAATCGCCAATGGGCTTGTTGTCGAAGCTGATCACCACATCGCCATTCTGCAATCCGGCCTTCTGTGCGGGCCCGTCACGCGTGACGTCGGCGACCAGGGCGCCCTGAGCGTTGGGCAATCCCATGCCCTGGGCGATTTCCTCGGTCACTTGCTGGATGCGCACGCCGATCCAGCCGCGCCGCGCCACGCCGAATTGCTTGAGTTGCGTCACCACATCCTTGGCCAGGTTGGCGGGGATGGCGAAGCCGATGCCCACGCTGCCGCCCGACGGCGAAAAGATCGCCGAATTGATCCCCATCACATTGCCGTCCATGTCGAACAACGGGCCGCCGGAATTGCCGCGATTGATGGGCGCATCGGTCTGGATGAAATCGTCGTAAGGCCCGGCATTGATGTCGCGGTTGCGCGCCGAGACGATGCCCGCCGTCACCGTCGAACCCAGGCCGAAAGGATCGCCGATCGCCATCACCCAGTCGCCGATCCGGATCTTGTCGCTGTCGCCGAAATGCGTGGCGGGCAGCGGCTTTTTCGGCACCACCTTGAGCAGCGCCAGATCGGTCTTGGTGTCGCGGCCCACGATCTTGGCCGGCAGGCTGGAACCATCATAGAGCGTGACGGTGACCTGATCGCTGTTGTCGATCACATGATTGTTGGTGACGATGAACCCGGCCGGATCGATGATGAAACCCGATCCCAGCGACGTCACATGGCGCGGCTTCTCGCCATCGGGACCCAGAAAATTCTTGAACAGGTCCTCCAGCGGCGATCCCGGCGGAACATTGGGCATCTGGGCGCGCGGAGGCGCCTTCAGGGTCTGGGACGTGGCGATATTGACCACGGTGGGAAGCAGCTTTGCCGCCAGATCGGCAAAGGAATCGGGCGCGGGACGCGCCGCCGCCGAAGCGGCTCCCAGCATCAGAAAGGCGCCCATCGCAAGCGCAAACCGCATGTCGTCCGTCCTTACGCCGGAAATCGGGAATCGGGCGCCAGCATATCAGCCTCGGCGCCGCCAGACAGTTTTTTGCGCCGGGTTGCGAACAATGTCCGCGCGCTTTTGCCGCCGGGTTCCCTTCGGGCTGGCCCCAGGCCTCGTGACGCCGTATAGACCGCACCCATGAACACCACCCGCGACGATGCCCTTCGGGCCCTGGACCAGGTGATCGACCCGGTTTCCGGCCGTTCCGTCATTCAAGAAAACATGATTGCAGGCCTGGTGGTGCGGGATGGTCATGCCGGCTTCGCGCTGGAAGTGCCGCCCGCCCGCGGTCCTCAATCCGAGCCCCTGCGCGCGGCCTGCGAAGCGGCAGTGGCGAAACTGCCCGGCATACTGTCGGTCACCGCGGTCCTCACCGCGCACCAGGGTAGCGCGCCCGCCCGCCCCCAGCATCCGCCGCACCAAGCGCCGCCACGGCCGCAAGGTATTCCCGGTGTCGCCAGCATCATCGCGGTCGCCAGCGGCAAGGGCGGGGTGGGCAAATCCACCGTCGCCGTCAATCTGGCGCTGGGCCTGGCGCGATTGGGCCTGAAGGTCGGCTTGCTGGACGCCGATATTTACGGTCCCAGCCTGCCGCGCCTGCTCGACATCCGCCACAAGCCGGACAGCGACGGCAAGAAAATCAAGCCGATCGAGAAATTCGGCATCAAGACCATGTCCATCGGCTTCATGGTGAAGGAAGACGAAGCGATGATCTGGCGCGGGCCGATGGTGCAATCGGCACTGACCCAGATGCTGAACGATGTGCTGTGGGGACCGCTCGATGTCCTGGTGCTGGACATGCCGCCGGGCACAGGCGACGCCCAACTCACCATCGCCCAGCGCGCGCCGCTGAAAGGCGCGGTGATCGTCTCCACGCCCCAGGATATCGCCCTGATCGATGCCAAGAAGGGCATCGCCATGTTCAAGAAGACGCAAGTTCCAATCCTGGGCGTGGTGGAGAATATGAGCGTCTTTGTCTGCCCCGATTGCGGCCACGCGCATCATATTTTCGGCCATGGCGGCGCGCGGGAAACGGCGGAGAAAGTCGGCGCGCCATTCCTGGGAGAGATTCCCCTGGTGCCGCGCATCCGTGAAACCTCCGACGCCGGAACGCCGGTCATGGTGGCCGCGCCCGATGGGCCGGAAGCACTTTCATTCCTGGCGGTGGCGGAAAAAGTGGCGGCAGCGCTGAAGACGGCGGACCGCCCGGCGCCGAAAATTATCTACGAGTGAGTGTGACGTAACTATACGCCAAGCCGTCGGGTGTTGTGCGGCTCTCGCGCGCGGTTTCCCGCCATGACGCCCGGTCGAACGCAAAATGCGCGTCGCCATCGAAAGCGCCATGAACCTCGGTGAGTTCGATGCGGCCGGCACGCGCCAGAGCGGCTCGATAGATTTCGCCGCCACCGATCACCATCACCTCCGCGGCGCCATCCGTCTTGCTCAACGCATCGTCCAAAGACGATGCTGTCACCGCGCCCGCCGCCGACCAATCCGCCCGGCGCGTCACCACGATATTGGTGCGATCCGGTAGCGGCTTTCGCGGCAGCGAATCCCAGGTCTTGCGCCCCATCACGACAGGTTTGCCCAAGGTCAGCGCCTTGAAGCGCTTCATGTCGTCGGCGATGCGCCAGGGGATTGCCCCCTTGTTGCCGATCACGCCATTCTCGGCCATTGCCAGTATCAGCGTGATCATCGCGCCCCCTCCGCCCTTCGCATCGCAAGCGCGTTCATGCGCTGTCGCTACGAACCGGGCACCTTCCCCGCCTGCGCGCTTCACGCGCGCGTGGGGGGATCGCCTGTGGTTGATATCAAAGATTCCAATACACGCCACCATAGCAGCGCGCGCCATTTTCAGCATGGAACTTTTGTCGCGTGCCCGTGTTATCATCGGGCGATTTTGGAGTGGATTCCATGCGCAAATTCCTGATCTCGGCGGCAATCGTCAGCCTGATCGGCGGCGCTTCGCTGGCGATGGCGCAGGACCGCGATCATCGCGGTCCCGAACGCGGCAATTCCTCGGAAAGCGGCCGTAACGCGATTGGCCAATCCCAATTCCGCGAGCATCACGATGCGCCGTCTCCACCATCTGGCGTGCGCGACAGGGCGCCCGACACGAATCCCGGCCGTATGGATTCCGGACGGCGCAATGACAGCGTCGGTCAGCGTGACAATCGCAGAGACAATGACCGGGCCGATTTCAACCGGCCAGGGCCCGACCGCCGCGATGTCCGCCGGCCCGACTATCGGCCGGATTTCAATGACCGGCGCGGCGGCCGCGAGCGCCGGGATTTTCGCGATTATCACAACTATCATCAGAATTTCCGCGCGTCCCATCGCTTCCGGGCGGCGCCCTATCGCCGGCCGCCGGGCTATTTCGCCCGCCGCTGGAGCTGGGGCCAGACCTTGCCCGCAGCCTTCTGGACGCGAGACTATTGGCTGACCGATTTTTACGCCTATGACCTGCCGCCGCCGCCCTATGGCGCGATCTGGGTGCGCGTGGGCGATGACGCGCTTCTGATCGACCAATACACGGGCGAAATCATCGAAGTGGATTACGGGGTGTTTTTCTAAACGATTGCGGAAGCGCGCACCGGCTTTCTTCCCCGTAAGGCCGATTAGCAAACGCTCCAGTGGAGCGTTTGCCGGCCGAACGCCCGCGTAGCGGGCAGCGCGGCAAAGCCGCCGGCGGGGGAGTTCGGTAGCATCAGCGTGCCGAACGGCTGCTAGCGGGCTTGCCCGCGTGGCAGACAGATGGGGGCGATCGAAAAACGCGGCAACTCGCCCCTACCGCCGCCGCCATCCATGCTATAAATGGTCACCGTGCCGCAGCCGTCCTGGCTGGCGCAGAAATTCATCCGGGTACGGTATAATTCATGACAAATGTGACCGTGATCGGCGCCCAATGGGGCGACGAGGGCAAAGGCAAGATCATCGACTGGCTGTCCAACCGCGCCGATATGGTGGCGCGCTTCCAGGGCGGCAACAATGCCGGTCACACCATCGTGGTGGGCGACAAGACTTATAAGCTCTCACTGCTGCCCTCCGGCGTGGTGCAGGCCAAGCGCTCCATCATCGGCAATGGCGTGGTGGTGGATCCCTGGTCGCTCCTGGACGAGATCGCCCGCGTGGGCACCGCCGGTCTGACGATCACACCCGAGATCCTGGTGCTGGCGGAGAACGCCGTTCTGGTGCTGCCGCTGCACCGCGAACTGGACGCCATGCGCGAAGAAGCGGCCAGCCAGAAGATCGGCACCACCAAGCGCGGCATCGGTCCCGCCTATGAAGACAAGGTGGGGCGGCGCGCCTTGCGGGCCATCGATCTTGCCGACCTTTCCGCCCTGCCCGCGAAGATCGAACGGCTTCTGGCGCACCACAATGTCCTGCGCCGCGGCTTCGGCCATGCCGAAGCGGATGCCAAGGCCCTGTTGCAGTCGCTGGCGGACATCGCGCCCAAGATCGTGCCCTTCCTGGGTTCTTCCTGGCGTGAGCTGCATGCGGCGCGGCTGGCGGGTAAGCGGGTTCTGTTCGAAGGCGCCCAGGCGGTTCTGCTCGATATCGATCACGGCACCTATCCCTTCGTCACTTCATCCAACACGGTGGCGGGACAGGCGGCGGCGGGCACGGGCGTGGGTCCGCGCGAAATCGGCACCGTGCTGGGCATCGTCAAAAGCTATACCACGCGTGTGGGCGAAGGCCCCTTTCCCACCGAGTTGAAAGACGCCACTGGCGACAGACTGGGCGAGCGGGGCCATGAATTCGGTACCGTCACCGGCCGCAAGCGCCGCTGCGGCTGGTTCGATGCCGTCTTGGTGCGCCAGACCGTGATCACCGGCGGCGTGGACGGCATCGCCCTGACCAAGCTCGACGTGCTGGACGGCTTTGACGAAATCAAGGTCTGCACCGGCTATGCGCTGGACGGCAAAATCCTCGATCATCTGCCCGCCTCCGCCAATGCTCAGGCTGGGCTGACCCCGATCTATGAAACGCTGAAGGGCTGGAGCGAATCCACCCAAGGCGCCCGCAGCTGGGCCCAGCTTCCCGCCAATGCGATCAAATATGTGCGCCGGGTGGAAGAACTGATTGGCGCACCGGTGGCGCTTCTGTCCACCAGCCCCGACCGCGACGACACGATCATGGTTCAAGATCCTTTTGTAGGTAGATGATCCCCTCCGGCCTCCGCATCGCAAGCGCTGCTACGTTCGCACGCTGTCGCTACTCACCCTCCCATTCCATGCGCTTCGCGCAGAAGGGGGTGAGCATGGCGACCAAGCCATGCGAACGAGCACGACCAAGGCTCTCTATCGCCTGATTTGAGAGACTTCCTACGTTGCAATACGTTCGAAATAAGGCGGGCGGAACGGCCGCCGCTGCACATGCGTTTCTTCTCCGAACAGATTTATTGGAGAGTTTCCATGCGTGCCCCGATTGTTGTTGTCCTTGCGTGTCTGATGCTGGCCGCTTGCGGCACGTCGCATAAGACCGTTGTCGTGCAACCGCCGCCCGGCAGTACCACGGTGGTTGACCAGAATGGCAACACGCATGTGGTGGAGCCTGACGACCGTTGACGGCGACGATCAGGCGTTGAAATTGAGCGGCCCGTGACCGTGCCCCAGACCGGGCGCGGTGCGGAGCGCGTTTTGCACAAAACTGTGCGCCCGCTCCACCGCTTCGCTGAGACGCTGGCCTTTCGCCAAGCCGCAGGCAATCGCGGTCGCCAAAGTGCAGCCTGTTCCATGAGTATGGCGCGTGTCCTGGCGCGGCGCTTCCAATATCAGGGACGGCGCGTCGACATCGGTGAGAATGTCGCGCACCACGGCCCCCTTGCCGTGCCCGCCTTTGAAAAGCACGCGCTTTGCGCCCAGCAAGGCGAAAGCCTGGGCGGCCTGATGCACCGTATGATCATCGCTGGGCAGGATGTCGACCAGCGCTTCGCTTTCCGGGAGATTGGGCGTCACAAGCGTGGCGCGCGGCAACAATCGATATTTGAGAATTTTCAATGCAGCCGGTTCCAGCAACAGTGATCCGCTGGTCGAAACCAGCACGGGGTCGAGCACCAGCGGAAGGTCGGTTTCCATCAACGCATCCGCCACAACGCAGGCAATTTGCGCATTGGCCAGCATTCCGACCTTGATGGCGTCGGCGCCAATATCGTCCAAAGCGGCACGGATCTGACCGCGCACGATCTCAGGCAACATTGCCTGAATGGCCGTCACGCCCCTGGTGTTCTGAACCGTCACGGCAGTGACCGCCGTTTGCGCATAGACGCCAAAACGCTGCGCGGTTTTCAGATCAGCCTGCAGCCCCGCTCCGGCCGAGGAGTCTGAACCGGCAATCACCAGCAGGCGCGGTACGGGTGGCACGGTCAGGCCGCCACCTCTTCGATGGCCCCGGCAATGGCGCGCACCACGGCACGGACGGTCTTTTCGTCTTCGCCTTCCGCCATCACCCGGATCAAAGGCTCGGTACCGGATTTGCGCACCAGCACCCGGCCGTTATCGCCCAGCCTGGCGCGGGCGGCATCGATTGAGGATTTCACCCGCGCATCGTCCAGCGGCGCGCCCTTCTTGAAGCGCACATTCTCCATCACTTGCGGCAGGGGCTCATAAAGATGCGCCGCCGCCGAAGCCGGCTTTCCTTCCTGCGCGATCACCGCCAGCACCTGCAGCGCCGCGACCAACCCGTCGCCAGTGGTGGAGAAGTCCGAAAGAATGATGTGACCTGACTGTTCGCCGCCGACATTGAAATTGCCCTTGTGCATTTCTTCCAGCACATAGCGGTCGCCCACCGAGGCGCGCGCCAGCTTGAGCCCTAGCCCGTTCAGGTAGCGGTCCAGCCCGGCATTCGACATCACGGTGCCGACCACGCCGCCGCCTTTCAAAGTCCCGCTTTTCGACCAGCTCTTGGCAATCAAGGCCAGAATCTGATCGCCGTCGATGATCTGGCCCTGTTCGTCGGCCATCACCACCCGATCGGCATCGCCGTCCAGCGCGATGCCGAAATCGGCGCGCACTTCGCGCACCTTGGCGCACATGGCCTGGGGCGCGGTCGAGCCGCAATCCTGATTGATGTTGAGACCATCCGGCGTCACACCCAAGGTGACGATGTCGGCGCCCAGCTCCCACAACACTTCGGGCGCGACCTTGTACGCCGCGCCATTGGCGCAATCGATCACGATGCGCAGGCCGTCCAGGCGCAGATTGCGGGGGAAAGTATATTTGGCGAATTCGATATAGCGCGACTGGCTGTCGTCCACGCGCTTGGCGCGGCCAATGCCCTTGCCGGTGGTGAGGCCCGATTCCAGGCCGCCATCCATCAGATGCTCGATCTCTTCTTCCACTGCGTCCGAAAGCTTCTGCCCATCGGGACCGAAGAATTTGATGCCGTTGTCATGGTAGGGGTTGTGGGAAGCGGTGATCATCACGCCGATATCGGCGCGCAGCGAGCGGGTCAGCATGGCCACGGCAGGCGTCGGCAAGGGACCGAACTGGAACACGTCCATGCCCACGGCAGTGAACCCCGCAACCAGCGCATTCTCGATCATATAGCCCGACAGGCGCGTATCCTTGCCGATCACCACACGATGACGATGTGCGCCGCGGGTGAAGATGCGGCCCGCGGCCATGCCCGCCTTCATGGCGATTTCCGGCGTCAGCACGGAAGCATTGGTGCGGCCGCGGATGCCGTCGGTGCCAAAATATTTGCGCGTCATGGAAAGACCTTGGGTGAGCAGTAAGACTTGTGCGGCCGAATTTACCACAAAGCCGTTTCGGGAAGTTAACGGTCCTTTCCCAATGCTTTCAATATCTTAAGTCCGTCCCGGAGGGCGCCCGGTGCATGGGTGCGGATATAGGCGGCGCCATTGGCCTCGGCGAAAAGCTCCGCCGCCAGGCTGGCCGCGCCCGCTTCGCCGGGCGGACGCCCGATCAGCTTGCGCAGGAAGGATTTGCGCGACACCGACACCAGCAGGGGCAGCCCAAAGCGCGCTTTCAATTCGGGCAGGCGGCGCAGCAGGGTAAGCGAATTTTCCGGATTGCTGCCGACGAAGAAGCCCATGCCGGGGTCCAGGATCAGCTTTTCGCGCGCCACGCCCGCGCCGGTTAACGCCGCGATGCGATCCTCGAAAAAACGCACGGCGCGGCCGAAGATTTCAGCGGCAGGAATATCGTCGCGCGTGGCGATGCCCCGCGCCAGCACCGCATGCATGACGATCAGCCGGGCATCGGCCCGCGCCAGTTCGGGATAAAGCGCCGGCGCCGCAAAGCCGTGAATATCGTTGAGATAATTAGCACCTTGGGCCAGAGCCCAGCGCTGTACATCCGGCTGAAAGCTGTCGATGGAAATGACGGCGCCTTGCTTTTTCAGCGCCGGAACCACCGCATCCAGCCGCGCGATTTCCATGTCGGGCGACACCGGCTTTGAGTCTGGATTGGACGACGCCGCCCCGATATCCAGAATATCCGCACCGTTCTTCAGCAGCGCCTCGCCATGCGCCAGCGCCGCCTCTGGCGCCAGAAATTTCCCGCCGTCGGAAAAACTGTCTTCGGTGATGTTGAGAATGCCGAGGATTTTCA
>CALMGU010000091.1 GCA_937865685.1 uncultured Alphaproteobacteria bacterium
ACCGCGCCCAGATTGGCTTTCAACTGTTCTTCGTTGCGCGCGCCGATCACCACGGTGGCCACCGAAGGCCGTTGCAGCAGCCAATTCAACGCGATCTGGGGCACGCTCTTGCCGGTCTCCTCGGCGACTTCGTCCAGCGCATCGACCACCTTGTAGAGATATTCATCCTCCACCTGCGGTCCTTCGGCGGCGGCCGCGTGCAGGCGGCTTTGTTTCGGCAAAGGCTGGCTGCGCCGGATTTTTCCGGTGAGCCGCGCCCATCCCAGCGGCGACCACACCACGCAGCCCACGCCCTGATCGAGCGCCAGCGGCATCAATTCCCATTCATAGTCGCGGCCGATCAGCGAGTAATAGGCCTGATGCGCCACATAGCGAGGAAAGCCATAGCGCTCCGACACGGCCAGCGATTTCATCAGATGCCAGCCTGACCAGTTGGAAACACCGATGTAACGAATCTTTCCGGCCCGGATCAGGGCGTCGAAGGTGGCCAGCGTTTCTTCCGGCGGCGTCTGCGCGTCGAAGCCATGCAGCTGCACCAGATCGATCGTATCGGTGCCCAGCCGCTTCAGCGCCGCCTCGGTGGCTTGCACGATGTGAAAGCGCGACGCGCCGACATCGTTGGCGCCCTCGCCGCTGCGGAATGTGTATTTGGTGGAGATCAGAACCTTGCCGCGGCGGCCCTTGATGGCGGCGCCCAGAATTTCTTCCGACACCCCACCGGAATAGACATCGGCGCTGTCGAACATGGTCACCCCGGCATCCAGGCAGATATCGACCAGCCGGCTCGCCTCTTTCGCGTCGGTTGCGCCCCAGGCATTGAAGAATTCGCCTTTGCCGCCGAACGTGCCGGTGCCGAAGGTGAGCACAGGCACTTTGAAGCCCGAACGTCCGAGAAGACGATATTCCATGGCCAGTCTCCGCTAGAGATGCCCGCTAGTTCATCACCTCGGCGGCGCGATTCAACCGCGCCGGCGACGAGGTCTTGCGGAATTCACGAAAGCGGTGGAACCGCCGGCGAAAGGCGCCCGCCCACCCGCAGGGGATCGATGCGTTTGGCCAGACCATTGGCGCCGGTTTCGACAAAGACGCCGCACACCGTGGCGGGGCCGGTCGCGGGCGAGAAGCGCGCGCTGGAAATTTTGCGCACAAAGCGCTGCAGCGGCTCGGCCTTGTCCATGCCGATCACGGAATCATAATCGCAGCAGCCGCCCGCATCGGTCTGATAGGCGGTGCCGCCCGGCAGGATCTGCGCGTCCGCGGTGGGCACATGGGTATGGGTGCCGATCACCAAACTGGCGCGGCCGTCGCAGAAATGGCCCATCGCCATTTTCTCCGATGTGGTCTCCGCATGCATGTCCACGACAATGGCGTCGGCCACTTCGCCCAAGGGACAGGCGGACAGTTCCGCGTCCACCGCCGCGAAGGGATCATCCAAGGGATCCATGTAGACCCGGCCCATCACGTTGATCACCAACACGCTGCCCGCCGGGGTCTGGAAGAGATTGACGCCCCGCCCCGGCGTGCCGGTGGGATAATTGAGCGGTCGAAGGACGCGGTCCTCCTTGTCGATGTAAGTGAGGATTTCCTTCTGGTCGGCCCAATGATTGCCGGTGGAAATCACATCGATGCCCATGCCGAAAAACTCATCCGCGATCAGGCGGGTGAGGCCGAAACCGTGCGCGGCGTTTTCGCCATTGGCGATGACCAGATCGGGCTTAAGCCGCGCCTTCAATTCCGGCAGCTCCGCCGCCACCGCCTCGCGGCCCGGCTTGCCGATGATGTCGCCCAGAAAAAGAATCTTCATCGCGGGAATTCTGTCAGACCGTTTTCAGTAAGGATGGCATTGAGGCGGCAGTCATGCGCGTCATGGGGCAGAAAGTCCACCCGCTGTCCCGCATAGCCGATGCCGATGGCGCGCGCGCCCGATAAAGCAGCCAATGTGCGGTCGTAATAGCCGCCGCCATAGCCCAGCCGATAGCCCCGATCGTCATAGGCCAGCAGCGGCACCAACAGAATATCCGGTGTCGCGCGCGGCCAATGCGCCAGTGGCTCGCGAATGCCGAAAGCGCCGGGACTTAAGATTTCGCCATCGGGAACGCGATGAAACTCCAGCGCCGCATCCTTTCCCGTCACGCGGGGAAAGGCGACATGCGCGCCCGCGCGCGTCAGGGCCTCCAGCAGCAATGCGGGATCGGCCTCGTCGCGATGCGCGTGATAGCCGGCGACAATGGCGCCCGGCGCGATCTTGAGCTGCGCCGCATGGGCGGCAATGGCGGCGGCAAATCCGCCGCTCAAAAGCTCCGCGCGGCGGGCGTGGGCGACGTCTCTAAGTTGCGCTTTGGTGAGCAAGGTGGACGGTACCGCGTTCGCCGTTGGTGTGTGGATCCTCACGGGCCTGCAGTGCAGGTGGGCGCCATATGCCCAAGGCCACGGCCCTGGGCAGGGACAGCTCCCGGTGAGTTACATTAAGGCCCCTGGGCATCGCTAACCTGACGCGCGAGGCAGTCACCGTCCGCGCGCAGTATAGAACTTTTCTGAAGAAAAGGGATTCCTGCTTTTGGGCCTGAATGACGGCCCGCAATCACGCCGCCGACAATTGCGCGGCCAGTTTTTCCAGGCGCGCCGACGCGCGGTCCAGCGCCGCGGCGCTTTCTTCTTCAGCCAGCTTGGCGCCCGCTTCCAGTTCCGCGCGCAGCGACTGATGCTCGGCATGATGATCATGGGCGTCCGTCTTGCCGCCATGATGCTCGTCGGCGATCAGAAGCGCCGCCATCAGGAGCAGCCGCGTGTCGCCGACCTGTCCCACGGAACTGAGCACTTCGCGGGTCTTGGCATCGACCGTGGCCGCCAGCGCGCGCAGATGCTCTTCCTCGCCATCATCGCACGCGATGGTATAGGCCCGGTTATTCACCATCACATTGACCAGAGGCATTCGCGTTCTCCTATGGTCTTGCCAGCGCGGCGCGGATTTCGCCGATGGCGCCGTCCAGGCGTCCTTCCACATCCTGGGTGATGCTGGAGAGCGCCGCCAATTCGTCTTCCAGCGTGGCGATCCGGGCCTGCAGCCGTTCGCGCTCGCCGGTCAAAGCCGTGATCCGGGCTTCGGCCGCGGACACGTCCTTGCCCCGCTTCGCGGAGAGTTCCACAGCCTTTTCCAGGCTTTCCAGCGCCTGGGTGAGGCGTTTCTGGGCCAATTCCAGCCGGCTCATACCCATGTCATCGCTTGAGTCGCGCTGTGACCTTAGTGCGCGCGCCCCGTAGAGGAAAGCAAATTAGCCTGTATTCAAAAGGGTTTCCGTGGAAAAACCATTCACCATGAGCGTTAGCCTTTTATAACGGCCTCTTGACGGCGGCGGACCCCCCTCGCTAAGGCCTCACCACCCTCCCGGGAACCGAACATGACCAGTACTTCCGCTCCGCCGGAGCAGGCCAAAATACGCAGCCTTGCCAATGTCATCCGCATGCTTTCGATCGATGCGGTGGAGAAGGCCAAGTCCGGCCATCCGGGCCTGCCCATGGGCATGGCGGACGCCGCCACGGTGCTGTTCTCCCGCTTCCTGAAATTCGACCCCGCCAACCCCCATTGGCCCGACCGGGACCGTTTCGTGCTGTCGGCCGGCCATGGGTCTATGTTGTTGTATTCCCTGCTTTATTTGACCGGCTATCCGGAAATGACCCTGGAGCAGCTGCAGAATTTCCGGCAGGTGGGCAGCCGCACCGCCGGCCATCCCGAATATGGCCATGCCCCTGGGATCGAGACCACCACCGGCCCGCTGGGCCAGGGCATCGCCAATGCCGTGGGCATGGCGCTGGCCGAAGCCCATCTCAATGCCCGTTTCGGCAGCGAGCTGGTCGACCACAAGACCTATGTGATCGCGTCCGACGGCGACCTGGAAGAAGGCATTTCCCACGAAGCGATTTCGCTGGCGGGCCATCTGAAGCTGAAAAAGCTGATCGTTCTTTGGGACGACAACAGCATCACCATCGACGGCTCAACCTCGCTTTCGACTTCCGTCGACATGATCGGCCGTTTCAAGGCTGCGGGCTGGACCACCGATATCTGCAACGGCCATGACGCCGCCGATGTGTTCCGCGCGCTGAGCGCGGCCCAGAACGCCGAGGCGCCAGTTCTGATCGCCTGCAAGACCATCATCGGATTCGGCATGCCGAACCGCCAGGGCACGCAAAAGGCCCATTCCGACGCGCCTGGCGCGGAGGAAGTGGCGGGAACGCGCAAGGAACTGGGCTGGAATTTCCCACCCTTCGTGGTGCCGGACGATCTTCTGAATCAATGGCGCGCCATCGGCAATCAGGGAAAGCCCATTTGGCAAGCCTGGATGCATCGCAAGAATGCCCATGCCAAGGCCGCCGAATTCGATGCTTCGACCGCGGACGCACTTCCCGCTGCGGTCGGCGAAGGCCTGGTCGCGCTCAAAGCGAAAATGAGCGCGGAAAAGCCAACCGCCGGCACCCGCAAACATTCGGAAAAAGCGCTGGAAGTGATCAATGGCTTAACCCCGCTCACCATCGGCGGTTCGGCGGATCTGACGCCTTCCAACAACACCAAGACCAAGAATATCGATGCCATCGCGCCGGGCAATTTCGCCGGCCGCTACATCCATTACGGCATCCGCGAGCATGGCATGGCGGCGGCGATGAACGGCATGGCGCTGCATGGCGGCGTCATTCCCTATGGCGG
>CALMGU010000092.1 GCA_937865685.1 uncultured Alphaproteobacteria bacterium
CGCGGCATAGGAACGGTTCTGCTCGGCGATCCGCTTGATGCCCTCATCGACCTGCGCATCGTCCACGTCGGCATTGAAGCGGGTGACGCTGATCGCCTTGAAATCGGTCAGCTCGATTGGCGCCAGGATTTCCATAGCGACGGTGTAAGCAAGATCGGACTTGCCCTCGATCACCGCCTCGACCGCCTTCTCGTCCTCCGGCAGCGTCACCTTTGGCTGCATCGCCAGGCGGAAATTGTTGTCGGCGACGATCTTGGCGTTGACGTCGCGCATGGTGGCCTCGATCGCTTCGGCCATAGCCGAGCGGCCATACATCCGGCGAAGCTGCGCGGCCGGCACCTTGCCAGGGCGGAAACCGTTGATCCGGACTTTGCCCTTGAGATCGTCGAGCCGCTCCGAAACTTTGCTGTCGAGCTCGCTGGCCGGGACCACCACTTTGAACTCGCGGCGCAGCCCCTCGGACATGGTTTCGGTTACTTGCATGACAATGGCCTTCGTTTCTCATGCCGGGCAACGGCATTGTTGCTTTGAATCCGGTCGGTCCCAGCTTGTGGTGCGGGCGGAGGGATTTGAACCCCCACGACTTTCGTCACTGGAACCTAAATCCAGCGCGTCTACCAGTTCCGCCATGTCCGCGTTTTGGGGCAAGCCCCCGCCGAAGCGGGCCCCTATATCAAGTGTTGGGGGGGGTTACCAGCCGTTCTCTCAACCCGGAAAGGCTTTCGGGGAGGATTTCCGGCAAGTCCTCGGCAATCAGCCCCGGACCGAACCGCCCGGCCGCATCCCCATGCAGCCAAGCCCCGGCTGAGGCCGCCTCGAAAGCCGGCATGCCCTGTGCCATCAGGCCGCCGATGAACCCGGCCAGCACATCCCCCGCCCCCGCCGTCGCCAAGCCGGCCGGGGCATTGGCATTGATGACGGCCCGGCCGTCTGGCGCGGCAATCACCGTGTCATTGCCCTTGAGGAGGACCACGGCGCCGGAACGGGCAGCCGCGGCGCGCGCGGCCTCGACTTTGCTGGCGGCGCTTTCCAGCAATCCGGGAAAGATCCGCTCGAACTCCCCGTCATGCGGGGTCATCACCACGGGATGATGGATCTTCCCGAACAGCGCTTGCGGATCGTCCCGGAACGACGTCAGCGCGTCCGCGTCCAGAACGGTTGCGGTGCCGCTGGCCAGCATCCGCGCAACCAGAGCGACCGTGTCCGGGCCTACGCCCAAACCGGGACCCATGACTGCCGCATTCAGCCGCCGGTCCGCCAGCAGCGAGGCCAGCCCCGCCGCGCCGTCGAAAGGCTTGACCATGATGGCGGTGAGATGCGCCGCATTAACGGCAACGGCGTCACCTTGCGCGGCGACACTGACCAGGCCGGCGCCGATGCGCAGTGCACCTCTGGCCGCTAGCCGGGCTGCCCCGGTGGCATGGGCCGGTCCCGACACCACTAGGCAATGCCCTCGCGCATATTTGTGCGCATCCGGCCGCGGCCAGGGATAATACGCGCCCCAGAGCGCCGGAGAATTTTCGAACAGCGAGATACCGGCACAGGCGGCGTCGGGAATACCGATATCAGCCAGCAAAGTTTCACCGCATAGCTCGCGTCCCGGCAAAAGAAGATGCGCGGGCTTCAAGCGGAAAAACGTCACCGTGATGTCCGCCTCGATCGCGATCCCGCGAACTTGACCGCTGTCGCCATCGACCCCGCTGGGAATGTCGACCGCCACCACCGGAACGGATGCGCGGTTCACCGCCTCGATCAGCGTCCGGTAAATCGCGTCCGGCGGCCGCGACAAGCCTGTTCCGAAAAGCGCATCGACGATCAGGTCCGCCTCATCGAGAACCACCGGGATCAGCGGGGCCCGCGCGCCGCGCCACCGGTCCGCCATCGCTGCGGCATCGCCCTTCTGTTCACCGCCACACGCCACAACCACATCGAAGCCATGGCCCGACAGCAGCCGCGCCACCACAAAGCCGTCGCCGCCATTGTTGCCGGGACCGCACAGGACCGCGACGCGGCAGGGCGCAAAGCGCGATACGATAATATCGGCGACGGCACGCCCGGCATTTTCCATCAAGGCGAGAGAGGCTGTTCCCGCTTCCACCGCCATGGCATCGGCGCGGCGCATCTCCTCATTGCTGAGGATTTCGCCGCTCACGCGAAGCCTTCGGGAATATCGTCGACATGCGGGTCCGCGGTTTCATAGGCGAACGCGGCCTGCAGCACACTCCATTCGTCGTAGTGACGCCCGACGATCTGCAGCCCCACCGGCAGGCCTTCGCGGGTGCGTCCGCAGGGTACGCTGGCCGCCGGCTGCTGAGTCAGATTGAACGGATAGGTAAAAGGCGTCCAACGCGTCCAGGAGCCGTCGGCATAAGGCGAAAGCTTGCCCACATCGAAGGCCGTCACCGCCAGAGAAGGCGTCAGCAGCAGGTCGTAATTCTCCATGAACTGGCGCATCCGTCTGGCATAGTCGCCCCGCGCCGCATTTGCCGCCAAATATTGGTGCATCGAAAATTTCGTGCCTTCATCCGCGGCAGCGGCCAGGCCCGGATCGAGCAGCGCCTTTTTCTCCGGCGTGGCATGGCCAAACAAAAAGCCTGCGCCGCCCCACCACAAAGTGTGGAAAATTTCCTCCGGATCGCCACCGGGCGGATCGATCTCCTCGACATGGGCTCCCAGTTCGGAAAAACGCCGCGCCGCGGCGGCGACCAGTTCGGCCACATCCGGTTCGACATTCTTGGCGAAGCCCATCGCCGGGCTGAACGCGATACGCTTGTCGCGAACACCGCGCCGCAGATCCTTGAGGAAGCTCGATCCCGGCGGCGGCAACGACTGCCAGTCGCGTGCATCGGGACGGCTCATCACATCCAGCAGCATGGCGCTGCCCTCGACATCGCGGCTCATCGGCCCCAGATGCGCCACGGTTCCGAATGGCGAAGGCGGCCAGGCCGGCACCCGCCCGAAATTGGGCTTGATGCCGAAGGTACCGGTAAAGCCGGCCGGTATGCGGATCGATCCGCCGCCATCGGTGCCCAGCGCCAGCGGCGCCAGCCGCGCCGCCACCGCGGCGGAGGATCCGCCGGACGATCCGCCCGCTGTCTTGTCGAGATTCCAGGGATTGCGCGTGATGCCGGTCAATGGCGAATCCGTGACGCCCTTCCAGCCATGATCCGGCGTGGTGACCTTGCCCAAGAGCACCGCGCCCGCTTCCCGCAGCCGTGCCACCACGGGCGCGTCATCGTTCCAAGGCTGGTTTGGATCGGTGAAGCAGGAGCCGCGCAAGGTCGGCCAGCCGCGGGTGAGAAGAATATCCTTCACCGCTACCGGCACGCCATCCAGCGGCGACAGCGCCGCATTCCTCTTCCAGCGCTCCTCCGATGCCCGCGCCTGCGCCAGGGTGGTCGGTTCATCGATCAGGCAATAGGCGTTGACCTTGGAATCCAGCGCCGCGATGCGCGCCAAAAGGCTTTTCGCAACCTCGACCGGCGAAACCTCGCCCTTGCTGAAAGCGGCGGAGAGGCGCGGCGCATTCCAGTGCCAAAGTTCAGCCATGCTTGAAATATGCCTTGAGCCGCGCCAGCGCTTCTTCGATCACCGCGCGCTGCTTGCAGAACGCGAAGCGCACATACGTGTCGGGCCGCGACGGACCGGAGAAGAACTCGCTGAGCGGGATCAAGGCCACGCCCGCCTCGCGGACCAACCGTTCGCAGAAGGCCCGGTCCTTTTCATTGGTCAGGCCGGAGATTCCGGCGGTGAGGAAATAAGTGCCTTCGCTGGGAAGGACCTCGAAACCGATCTCGCTGAGCCCCGCCGCCAAAAGATCGCGATTGTCCTGCAATCGCGCCGCCAATGCGATGGCGGACTCCATCTCATGGTTGAGGCCATGCGCCACGCCAAGCTGCAACGAAGGCGGCGTGGTGAAAGTAAGGAACTGGTGCGCTTTGGCGATCACCGAAATCATCTGGCGCGGACCGGTCAACCAGCCGACCTTCCAGCCGGTGAGGGAAAAGATCTTTCCCGCCGAGCCGACCCGCACCACCCGCTCGCGCATCTCGGGCAGGCACGCCAGCGAAACATGCGGCCGCCCGTCATAGGTGAGATGCTCATAGACTTCGTCGCAGATCACATAGGCGTTGCTTTCGCGCACCGCGCGGGCGATCGCGTCCATTTCTTCGGCATCGAACACCCGCCCCACAGGATTGAGGGGCGTATTGACCATCACCAGCTTGGTACGCGGCGTGATCGCGGCGGCCAGCATGGCAGGGCTGAGGCGGAAGTCCGGCGGCGTCAATATGATGGTCTTGATCGTCGCGCCCGCGGCTTCAGCGATAGGACGATAGGAGTCGTAGGCCGGCTCGATCAGCACCACTTCATCGCCCGGTCCCGCCAGGCCCATGATGCTGGCTGTCAGCGCCTCGGTGCCGCCCGACGTCACCAGCACCTCATCCTGCCAATCATAGTCCAGCCCATAGAAGCGCTTGGCATGCGCCGATAAAGCCCGGCGCAGTTCGGGTACGCCCGGCATGGGGGGATATTGGTTGGGGCCCTCCATCAGAACCTTGGCCGCGGCGGCGCGGATCGATTCGGGACCGTCCAGGTCCGGAAACCCCTGCCCCAGATTGACGGCCTTATGCTCGGTCGCCAGGCCCGACATGACAGTGAAAATCGTGGTTCCCTGTCTGGCGAAGACAGGGTTGAAGGCGGGAGACATGGTCATGGCCGGCACCTTTGCAGAGGCGAAGAGGGCTGACAAATGCTGTGCGCGCCGCCCCCAAAGCAAGCAATCTGCCCGATTAATAGGCACCAAAGCGTGCCGCACCTGTGGGCAACCCCCACAAATCCTTGAAAGCCAAGGCAAATGCGGCAAAAAAGTCCGGCACAAACCCAGCAACTCCGCTAAAAACGCGTGCCAAGGACAGATCCCTGGGACGAGCGAAGGGCCGCATGAAAAAAATCGAAGCCATCATCAAGCCGTTCAAGCTCGACGAGGTGAAGGAAGCGCTGCAGGAAGTGGGCGTCCAGGGCATCACCGTCACCGAAGCCAAGGGCTTCGGGCGGCAGAAGGGCCATACCGAGCTTTACCGCGGCGCCGAATATGTCGTGGATTTCCTGCCCAAGGTGAAGATCGAAATCGTGGTGCCGGACCAGCGCCTGGAAGCCTCGATCGAAGCGATTCAGAAAGCCGCGCGCACGGGGCGCATCGGCGACGGCAAGATTTTCGTCCTCAATGTCGAGGAAGTCATCCGCATTCGTACCGGCGAGACCGGTCAGGACGCGATTTAAGTACACAGCAGATCCAAAAGCGCGGGACCTAGCCGCGCCGGGGTGGTTTAACAATTATCGAAGGGAAGACCGACGTCATGGCCGAGAAGAAGAAAACTGCGGACGACATTCTGAAACTGATCAAGGAAAAGGACATCAAATTCGTCGATGTCCGCTTCACCGATCCGCGTGGCAAATGGCACCATGTCACGTTCGATCTTTCGATGGTCGATGACGATTTCCTCAACCACGGCACCATGTTCGACGGCTCCTCGATCGCCGGCTGGAAGGCGATCAACGAGTCCGACATGCTGCTGGTGCCCGACCTCGACACGGCGGTGATCGATCCCTTCTTCGCCCAGACCACCTTGATCCTGGTTTGCGACGTCCACGAGCCCACCACCGGCCAGCGCTATGGCCGCTGCCCGCGCTCCATCGCCAAGTCCGCCGAGGCCTATGTGAATTCGTCGGGCATCGGCGACACCACCTATTTCGGCCCCGAAGCGGAATTCTTCGTGTTCGACGATGCGCGTTTCGACACCGGCCTGAACAAGGGCTTCTATTTCCTCGACTCCAAGGAAGGCGCCTGGAACAGCGGCACCGATTATGAACAGGGCAATCTGGGTCACCGTCCCAGCGTGAAGGGCGGTTATTTCCCGGTGCCGCCGGTCGATTCCGAACAGGACATGCGCGGCGAGATGCTCGCCATCATGGGCGATATGGGCATCCAGCCGGAAAAGCACCATCACGAAGTCGCCACCGCCCAGCATGAGCTTGGTTTCAAGTTCAACACGCTGACCAAATGCGGCGATTACATGCAGATCTACAAATATGTGATCCACCAGGTCGCTCAGTCCTATGGCAAGTCGGCGACCTTCATGCCCAAGCCCATCTATGGCGATAACGGTTCGGGCATGCATGTGCATCAGTCGATCTGGAAAGCGGGCAAGCCGCTGTTCGCGGGCTCCGGCTATGCCGATCTGTCGGATCTCTGCCTCTATTACATCGGCGGCATCATCAAGCACGCCAAGGCGCTGAATGCTTTCACCAACCCGCTCACCAACAGCTATAAGCGCCTGATCCCCGGCTTCGAGGCTCCGGTGCTCCTGGCCTATTCGTCGCGCAACCGCTCGGCCTCGTGCCGCATCCCGTTCTCACCCTCGCCCAACGGCAAGCGCGTGGAAGTGCGCTTCCCCGATCCGGGCGCGAACCCTTATCTCGCCTATGCCGCGCTGCTGATGGCGGGCCTGGACGGGATCGAGAACAAGATCCATCCGGGCGGTCCGATGGACAAGGACCTTTATGCGCTGCCGCCGGAAGAATTGGCCAAGGTGCCGCAGGTCTGCGGCTCGCTGCGCGAGGCCCTGGAAAATCTCGACAAGAACCGCGCCTTCCTCAAGAAGGGCGGCGTCTTCACCGATGACTTCATCGACAGCTATATCGAGCTGAAGATGGAAGAGGTCTATGCCTTCGAGCACACGCCTCATCCGGTGGAATTCAAGATGTACTATTCGGTCTGATCGCAAGACCCACGCAAAGCAAGGGGCGCGGCGAAAGCCGCGCCCTTTTTATTTGCGCAGACCGCGCGCTTTAGGCGGCGACCGTGGCGCGCGACGGCGTCCTGGCCGGCAGCACCACGAAGGCGGCGCAGCCCGCGCCCGGCTCGCTCTCGATCCAGGCGCGCCCGCCATGCAGTTCCGCCAGGCCCCGCACCAGAGCCAGTCCCAGACCGGTGCCGCCGGCTTGGCGGTCGTAGCGATTGTCCACCTGGCTGAAGGGCGTGAAGATGCTGTCCAGCTTCTCTCTTGGAATGCCGGGCCCGTTATCCCGGACCATGATCTGAAAACCGCCATCGCGGGCGGCGCTCGCCACCACTTCGATGCGACCGCCTTCGGGGGTGAATTTCACGGCGTTGGAAACCAGATTGATCAGGATCTGCCGCAAAGCCCGCTCGTCGGCGAACAGGGCCGGACAGGAGGCATCCACATCGATGGTCAGATGCTGATTCCTTTCACTGGCTTTCGCGCCCGCGAGCTTGAGCGCGACATCGAATGTGCGCCGTGTTTCCAGCGGATTGGGAGAGATTTCCATCCGCCCCGCTTCGATCTTGGCGATATCGAGCAGGTCATTGATCAGCGAGAGAAGATGCGCGCCGGAGGAATGGATGTCGCCAGCATAATCCTTGTAGCGCGCACTGCCCACCGGCCCGAAGCATTCCTGGGCGATGATTTCGGAAAAGCCCAGAATCGCATTGAGTGGCGTCCTCAGTTCATGGCTCATATTGGCGAGGAAGGCCGTCTTGGAGGCATTGGCGGTTTCCGCCTCGAAGCGCTTCTTCAAGGCATCGTCGCGGGTTTCCTCCAGCTCGCGGGCGAGGTCTTCGACCTTGAAACGCAGCCTTGCGTCTTCATGCATCTGACCCACCAGCGGCCGGCCCGTCCACCACATCTGAAGGCCGAACAGGGGGGCGGCAAAGGCGATCACATGATCGAGTGTGAATTCGCCGGTCGCGAAGCGGATCATGGTCATCAGCGAAATCGGCAACAGGGCGCAGATGAACATCGTCATGTTCGTGCCTCGCGACAGCACCAGGACCGACACCACTGCAATCGCGCAAGTGGCGATGAAGATATGGTTCACCACATCGCCGCTGCTCCAGAGCAGCCACGGCATGGTGCCCCAGGCCGCGCTGATCGCAAGCTGCATGGCGCAATGACGCCGGTACCAGGAACCAAGACCATTGTCCGGATCGCGCGCCATGTCTTTCTGATAAATGGCGGTCATCGTCCCAGCCGCCGCACCCACAGCCAGGATGACGAGCGGCAGCAAGAGCGTCTGGAACAATCGGCAATGTCCGACAAGCCCAAGTGGGTCAGACGCGAGAATAGCCAGTGCCACCGCCCAAAACGGCGCGGTAAAACGGGTGGTGTGCACCGATTGCACAGCCAGGTCCAGCTGCGCTTTCAGCACGCGGGCATCACCGCCCTCAGTGTCATTGCCTGCCAAAATACCCAGCACGGAACTCATCCAACCCGCCCGTCGCGGCTGGATGAAGTTTAGCGACCGGGCTCTTAACCAATTGCTGACGCGCGGCTTTCAAGCGCGAATGCGGACATCCGGCACCGGCATGGTTGACGGGAAGTAAAGCGTCACGGTCAGGCCGCCGCTATGGTTGTTCTTGAGCGCGATCTTGCCGCCATGCAGGCGCACCAAACCATCGGCCAGCGCCAGCCCCAACCCTGTGCCGCCCGCTTCGCGGTCGAAACGATTGTCGATCTGGGAAAACGGCTCCAGAACCTGCGCGAGCTTCTCTTCGGGTATTCCAGGGCCATTGTCCGCGACGGAGACTTCCAGCCCGCCTTGGGAAAGGCCCGTGCAGGAAACCATGATATGGCCGCCCTCCGGCGTGAACTTGATCGCGTTGGAGAGAAGATTCAGCAGCATCTGGCGGAAGGCGCGCTCGTCCGCCATCACCAGAGGCGCCGCGGACATGCCTTCGGTTTCCAGTGTCTGGCGCTTCTGCAGCGCGCGCGGCCCCATCAGCCGGACGACGCCCTCCACAATATCGCGAGGATCGACCCATCGCGGTTCGATCTCCATACGGCCGGATTCGATCTTGGCCACATCCAGCATGTCGTTGATCAGGGACAAAAGATGGGCGCCCGACACATGGATGTCCTTGGCGTAGTCGGAATAGCGGTCGAGCTGATCGGAGCCCATGCTTTGGTGGGCAATGATTTCGGAAAAGCCCAGAATGGCGTTCAAGGGTGTTCGAAGCTCATGACTCATGTTCGCCAGGAACGCGGTCTTGGACGCGTTGGCGGTTTCGGCTTCGTAGCGTTTGTGCAATGCATCGTCGCGGGCGACCCGAAGCGCCGCAGCGAGATCCTCATTGGCAAACCTGGCCGCAATCATGGTCCCCAGCTGGCGATGGGAGGCCCGGCCCATGATCCAAAGATAGCTGGCATAGGCCAGGATCATGGGTGCCATCAGATGAGCCAATGCGCCGCCGGCGGTGACGAGCCGCAAAAGCGTCATGCCGCCCTGCACGGCCAGCGCCACCGTAAGCAACTGCAGGTGCACTGATCTGGCAAAAACGACGGAGTAGCTCACCAGCGCCATGAGCATCACGATAAAAAGCTGGTTCACGAAATTGCCCGGCATCCAGCATAAAAATACGATCGCTCCCCACACACCACTGAAGAGCGCCTGGCCGGCAATCAGAAGCCGTTGCACCTGTGGCGCATTGGCTTCGGTCACCAGTCGGTAGCGCCGATAGATGGCGAACGCGACCGCGCCGCTGACCAGTTGAAGCAATTCGGCCAGCACCAGGCGCGAAGCGGGGACTGGACCGAACGGGCTGCCGTCGACCGCAAAAGCCGGAATGCAGATCGCCGTGAGCAGCGGGTTGAAGATGACGGTCGCCATCAGACTGTCGATGACGATTTGCAACCGGGCCTGTGCGACACGCCGGTCTTGGGGTCCGGGAACCGGCGATGTCAGCGCAATTTCTGCCAAAGGAGTCGCAGGCATTGTTTCCACACGCAAAATAGGGGAACAAGCGTTAACAAGGCCTGTCACACAGGAAAACGGTGCGCCAGCCCCCCGGCTTGGCTAAGTTGCTCGAAGATTTGACGATTCGGCTATGCCCAAAGATCCCGACGACCTGTTTGCGGCCTCAGGTTCCGCTTCCAAAGCTTACACTGCCAAGGACATCGAAGTTCTCGAGGGCCTGGAGCCCGTGCGCCGTCGTCCCGGCATGTATATCGGCGGCACCGATGTCAACGCCCTGCACCATCTGGCGGCCGAGATCCTGGACAATTCCATGGACGAAGCCGTGGCCGGCCATGCCAGCCGCATCGAACTGGAATTGCGGGCGGACAATGTTCTGATCGTCCGCGACAATGGCCGCGGCATCCCCACCGACCCTCATCCCAAATTCAAGAACAAGTCGGCGCTGGAAGTGATCATGACCACGCTGCATGCCGGCGGCAAATTCGACGGCAAGGCTTATGAGACCTCGGGCGGCCTTCACGGCGTGGGCGCCTCGGTGGTCAATGCGCTTTCCGAATGGATGGAGGTCGATGTCGCCCGCGACAAACGCGGGCACAAGATGCGTTTCGAGCGGGGCCATGCGGTCGGCAAACTCAAGGATCTGGGCGCCGTCAACCGCCGCGGCACCATCACCAGCTTCAAGCCCGACGCGAAGATATTCGGCGATGCGCAATTCTCTCCCGCGCGGCTGCATCGCATGGCCAAATCCAAAGCCTATCTGTTCCGGGGCGTGGAGATCCGCTGGATTTGCGATCCCTCCCTGATCAAGGACGAGACCCCGGCCGAAGACACGCTGAAATTCCCCGGCGGCCTGCTCGACTTCCTCAAGGGCGAGATCGGCAAATCCAATACCATCAACAATCGCGATTTCGCCGGGCGCACCGAAAACCGCGATGGCCGCGGGGCGGTGGAATGGGCCGTGTCCTGGACACCGGCGATCGATCCTTTCGTCCGCTCCTATTGCAACACCATTCCCACGCCTCAGGGCGGCACCCATGAACAGGGCCTGCGCAATGCTCTCACCAAGGCGCTGCGGGCCCATGGCGAGCGCGCCAACAACCGCAAAACCGGCCTGATCACGGCCGACGATGTGATGGAAGGCGCCTGCGCCGTCCTGTCGGTGTTCATTCGCGAGCCGGAATTCCAAGGCCAGACCAAAGACAAACTTTCGAGCCCCGACGCCCAGCGCCTGGTCGAAACCGTGTTGCGCGATCATTTCGATCACTGGCTGGCGGAAAGTCCTGCCGAGGCCGACAAGCTGCTGGATTTCGTGATCGACCAGGCGGAAGACCGGTTAAAGAAGCGGCAGGAAAAAGAGGTTTCTCGCAAGGCCGCCACTCGCAAGCTGCGCCTGCCCGGCAAGCTGGCCGATTGCACCCGCGACGCTGCCGAGGGCACCGAGATTTTCCTGGTCGAAGGCGATTCCGCCGGCGGCAGCGCCAAGCAGGCGCGCGACCGCGCCACCCAGGCGATCCTTCCCTTGCGGGGCAAGATCCTCAATGTCGCCAGCGCGGGGGCGGGCAAGCTGCAGCAGAACCAGGAACTATCCGATCTGGTTCAGGCGCTGGGCTGCGGCACGGGCGCCAAATACCGGGAAGACGATCTCAGATATGAAAAAGTGATCGTGATGACGGACGCCGATGTCGACGGCGCCCATATCGCTTCCCTGCTCCTTACCTTCTTCTATCGCGAGATGCCGCAGCTGATCACCGGTGGCCATCTTTATCTCGCCATGCCGCCGCTCTACCGCCTGGCCCAGGGCGCCAAGACCATTTACGCCCGCGACGACGCCGATCGCGAACGTCTGCTCAAAAGCGAATTCCGCGCCAATGCGAAGGTGGAGATTTCCCGCTTCAAAGGCTTGGGCGAAATGATGCCTCAGCAATTGAAGGAAACCACCATGCGGCCCGGCAACCGCACCCTCATCCAGGTGCAGGTGGCGAATGGCGAAGAAGCCGACGACATGGTGGAGCGGCTGATGGGCAAGAAGGCCGAATTGCGCTTCCAGTTCATCCAGGAAAATGCCGCTTTCGCCACCAGCGTGGACGTCTAATCGATCCTGAGCTTGGCGGTAAGCTCGATGGCATCCCCCAATTGCGACGGCGTACCCAGCGCCCCCCGCGCCTTGCGCAATGCCTCGCCGCCCGGCGGCAAGCCGTAGCGCAGTTCGGTCACTTGCAAGGTGAAAGGCGCCATCCGCTTCTGCGTGAGAGTCAGGGCGGCGTCGCGACAGCCGGGAGACGCGCAATTGATCAGCAACGGGTGCGCGGAGCCCCCAGCCGGAATGGATTTTCCGTCCAGCACAATCCGCGACAGGCCGGCATCAGCCGGCACCGTCAGCGTCATGGCGTCTGCGTCCGCCGATCCATGCAATTTGAGGACGATGTCGGTTCCGCTGCGCGACATCTCGGCGGTGGGCGATGGGAAGCGCGGCCGGCCCGCATCGGCGACATAACCATTCCGGTCAGCATTTCCCGCCACGCGTTCCGGGGATCGCGAGAAGGAGGCCGCGGCGCGAATAGCGTCCGGCAGACGGCGGACCGGATCGGCCACCCAAACGGCGTGGCCGTCCGCTTCGATATAGCGGAAGTTCAATCTTTGCGGATGCTGGGAATCGAACGGCTGCACGAAACCGGCCGCGATCACGGCAGTCAAACTCAACGCGCCGCAGATCGTTGCCTGCCTTGGGCTGGCACGAAGCAAAGGCAGTGCCGTCAACAGTCCCATCGCCGCCGGCACCATGAAAAGCGGAGTAACGCCAAGCCCCATCAGGGGCTCGGCTTGAGCGGTCAGCTGTATCCAGACCAGCATCGCCGCCAAGGCGGGCGCCCATCCGATGCCGAACGGCAAAGTCACCGCGGCGACCAGCGCCGGAAAAAGGAAATACGGACTGAGGCCCGGCAGAAACCAGGCCGCCGCCACCGCAAAGCCACCAAACCAAAGCCAGCTTGCCGTCACCGTGGCGCGGCGCGCCGTCAAGAGCGCCAAGGTCCAGACGCCCAAGGCAAGCGCTAGACGCAGTATCAAAGGCTGCGCATAGGACGGATCGGCAGAACCGGAAATCCATGCCGCAGCCGTCTTCAACCCGAAGCCGAGCGCGACCGCTCCAATCAGAAAGACCGGCGGCATCAGCAAGCCGGCGGACGTTGGCGGACGGCGCGATCCCACCAGCGCGATCATCGCGAATGCCAGCAAGGAAAGCGGCAGCGCCCAGCTCGCATCCAGGCGCGGCAGCCAGACACCCATCACATCGAGATAGATGGCGTTACCGCTCTTCAGAGTATCGAGATCCCGCGCCGCCAGGGCGCGCGTCAAAGACAATACGGCATCGCCGCTGCTCTGCAGACTGCGCGGATCCAGATTGGCTACCGTGTCCAGCGCGGTGTGGTAATGGGCGACATCGCCCAGGAAAGCGAAATTATATCCCGCGATGCCGGCGCCCAGGAATGGCGTAAGATCCGTGTCGTTGGGCAGGAATTTGTAGATCTCGCCATACAGGGAACTGGTGGCAAGGCGCGGCGCATGGCGCGCATAAAGATCGACCAGGGCTCCGTCGCCGGGACTGGTCTGAAACAAAAGGCTCTGGCCTTTGGAGCCGCGCGCTTCGACATTGATGGCGATCCCGGCCCGGCCCCGCCAGTGCGCATCATCCACAAAGGCGGCCGCGCCCAGCAATCCGGCTTCCTCGCCATCGGTGAAAAGTGCAATGACGGGATGGCCCGATTTGACCGGCGACGCTTTCAGCGCACGAATGATTTCCAGCACGGTTGCGACGCCGGAACCGTCATCGCCCGCCCCCGGCCCCGCGGGAACCGAATCCAGATGCGCCATCAGAATGATCGCCTTGCCGCTGCCGGGGACCACCTCGGCGACCAGATCGGCGATGTCGGCACAGGCGACGGCCGACCAGCGCGGCTCGCTGAAACATTGGCGCTTCTGAAGTACCGTCACGGGAATCCGCAGGGCTTCCAGTTCCCGTTGGACGCGCGCATGGATCGCCGCGTTTTCCGCCGACCCGACCGGATGGGGACGGGCCGCGTCTTGAATGCGGCTCAACACTGTTTGGGCACGGATGGCGGAAAATTGTTCCAGCGCCATGCCGGGACCGCGCGGCTGAGGACCATTCTGGACATAGGCCGCCAGAAGCCAGATCCCGACAGCCGCCAAGGCCCCGATCCCGTTGCGCAAGCTCATATGGCACCTTCCCCGCCGAGAGGCTGACGCCAAAGCACGGATGCATGCAACCGGAACAGTTTGTCCGGCGCCCGCGTTGGGAGAGTTGAGAAGGTGAAGCCCTGTACCGGGTTATGTCGTATTTCACCTTCGGCGGCGCCCGGCGCTTCCCCTCCGCCGGGCGTCGGCTCGTGGGATAACCCCTCCGGGTTTATTGACTTTCCAAAGTTTCTTCCTATTTTGCGCTGCATCAGAGCGGGCGGCCAATCCGGGCGGCCAAGCTTGGGCGCGACGGACGCGCCCCTTATCAGGAGCGTGCTACGACCCAAGTGACGATTTCCGGCGCGGAAGCCGGAACAGATGAAGCTGCGAACACACCTTCATCCTCTACCCCCTCCTCTCCGGTCTCGGCCGGTTTTGATGGTCTGGGGCTTTCCCCCGATATCCTCAAGGCGGTAGCCGATACCGGCTATACGGCGCCCACGCCCATCCAGGCGCAGGGTATCCCGATCGTGCTGGAACGGCGCGACCTGATCGGCATCGCCCAGACCGGCACCGGCAAGACCGCCAGCTTCACACTGCCCATGATCGAGATGCTGGCGCGGGGCCGTTCCAAGGCCCGCATGCCGCGCGCGCTGGTGCTGGAGCCTACCCGCGAATTGGCCGACCAGGTGGCGGAAAGCTTCAACCGCTACAGCAAATATTCCAAGCTCAGCCACGCACTCCTGATCGGCGGCGTCTCGATGGATGACCAGGTCAAGAAACTGGACCGGGGCGTGGATGTGCTGATCGCCACGCCCGGCCGCCTGCTGGATCATTTCGAGCGCGGACGGCTGATGCTGTCGCAGACCAACATCCTGGTGATTGACGAAGCCGACCGCATGCTGGACATGGGCTTCATCCCGGATGTCGAGCGCATCTGCAAATTGCTGCCTTTCACCCGCCAGACGCTTTTCTATTCGGCGACCATGCCGCCGGAGATCCAGCGCCTCACCGATCAATTCCTGCACAATCCCGCCAGGGTGGAGGTTGCCCGCCCGGCGACCACCGCCACCAACATCACCCAGGAGCTGGTGGAAATTCCCGCCAATGACTGGGCCAAGCGCGAAGCCTTGCGCCGCCTGATCCGCGAAGCCGAGCCCACCCTGAACAACGCCATCGTCTTCTGCAACCGCAAGCGCGATGTCGATGTCGTGGCCAAGTCGCTGGTCAAGCATGGCTTCGATGCGGCGCCGATTCATGGCGATCTCGACCAGTCGCTTCGCACCAAGACGCTGGAGCGTTTCCGGGCCGGGGAGCTCAAGATTCTGGTAGCCAGCGATGTGGCCGCGCGTGGTCTGGACGTGCCCGCGGTCAGCCATGTCTTCAATTTCGACGTGCCGATCCATGCCGACGATTACGTCCACCGCATCGGCCGTACCGGCCGCGCCGGACGCAGCGGACAGGCTTATATGCTGACCACGCCGCGCGACGCCAAATATGTGGAGTTCATCGAAAAGCTCACCGGCAACAAGTTGCCGCGCCGCCAGATGACAGACATCGAAGTGCGCGAGGATCGCGGCCCGCGCCGCGACGACCGGCGCGGCGGACGCGATCGCGGCCGGGGTGGCAAACCTCATCGCGACCGCCGTCCGGCGGACGGCAAATTCCATGAGCATGTCGCGGCCATCGAACCGGCCCGCGAAGTGCCGGTGGAATCAAGCCTGCCGACCCCCGCCGTCCTGGATGCGCCCCGGCCCGAGCGGCCCCAATCCCATGGGCAGAAGCCGCATGGCCAGCGACCGCATGGCGAAAAGAAGGCCGCGCACAGGCCGCAAGCGAACAGGGCGGCGGATAAGGAGCCGGTGGACCATAGCCAGCTTCCCGCCTTCCTGTTCCGCAAGGTGCCCTTGGCAAAGCGCGAGCCCCAGCAATAGCGGTTCACCAGTTTGGGGCACTAGAAAAAGGCGGGAAAACGCCTTTCTCTGGAGTTTGGTTTAACCGTTTTTTACAGACCCTGCGGCCAAACTTCCCGCATGCCCCAACACTGCTGATGGGGGTGGGGGATGTTGTGTTGAAGCCCGACCGTGAAAAGTCGCTTGCCCAAGCCGCACTCGATCTGATGGGCGAATGCGGCGTTGTGCCTACGCCTGACAATTTCGAAATATTCTACGCCCATGCCAGCGGCGAAGTTTCGGCCGTCAGCCACACCATCGCTGAAATGCTGGCGCACAAGAAGCCCTTCACGCCCGAGATCCTGCGCGAGCTGCGGGCCCAGACCAAAGCCACCGCCGCGATGGAACAGGTCGGCGAAGGCATGAATTCGGTCATCGCCAGCGTGATGGGACGCTTGAATGATGCGGGCCGCGACGCCGGCCATTACAGCAGCAAATTGTCGGCCGCCACTGGCGAACTGGATGCGGACCAATCGCCCGACGATCTTCGCAAGCTGGTGAACAGCCTGCTCGCTGCGACACGGGAAATGGAAAACCGCACCAGCAGCCTTGAGAAGGAACTGCAGAAATCCTCTGATCAGGTCAACGACCTGCGCAACAAGCTCGAGGATGTGCACAGAGAAGCGCTTACCGATCCTCTCACCGGAATTTCCAATCGCAAGGCGTTCGACAATGCGCTGGCGGCGGCCGAGGCCGCGATGGCCGAAGGCGACGACCCGGTGTCGGTCATCCTCTGCGACATCGACCATTTCAAGAAGTTCAACGACAATTGGGGTCATCAAACCGGCGACCAGGTCTTGCGCCTGGTGGCGAGCTGTCTTTCGGAGAATGTCAAAGGCCGCGACACGGCGGCCCGCTATGGCGGCGAGGAGTTCGGCGTGGTGCTGCGCGGAACCGCATTGCGCGACGCCATGCGGATCGCCGAGCAGATCCGCCATGCTGTGGAGGCCCGCAGGCTCGTGAAAAAGTCCACCGGCGATGTGCTGGGCACCATCACCATTTCCATCGGCGTCGCCCAATTCGCGCCCAAGGAAAAAGCCGAAACCGTCGTGCGCCGGGCTGATTCCTGCCTCTATGGCGCCAAGCAGAATGGCCGCAACCTGGTGATCTCCGAAAAGGATCCCCGCATGGCACACTTGTCTATCAACGCGGCCTGAATTCTTTGTTTTCCCCCATCTGTCCGGCACGCGGGCAAGCCCGCTACCGGACATCTTCCCCCACCAGCGGCTTCGCCTAGCTGCCCCCTTCGCGGGCGTTCGACCGGCGGAAACTCCACTGGAGCTTCCGCTTTCGGCCTCACGGGCAAGAAAGCCAGTGTACGCTGACCGGTCTGTAGCGTCCGCTGGTCAAAGCGCTATGCTGTGGTCCTACTATCGCGGGAGGTGGGACTGCGCACAGATTATGACCGCTGTTACGTAACGGCGCGAAATGGCGTCGCGATCCTGACCTTGAACGATCCGCAGACGGTCAACGCGGCGTCGCTGCGAATGATGCGGGGTTGCCTCAAGGCGATGGATGCGATCGAGGCCGATCCCGAATTACGCGCGATTATCCTGACCGGAGAAGGCCGCGGCTTCTGCTCCGGCGCGAACCTGACCGAGCCTCCGCCCGAAGGCGCCGATCTGGGCGACACGCTGGAGCGCACCTATCATCCTTTTCTACGCCGGTTGCGCGACAGCAAGCGTCCCATCGTCACCGCCATGAACGGTCCAGCTGCCGGAGTCGGCATGAGCCTGGCCTTGATGGGCGATCTGGTAGTCGCGGCACGTTCGGCCTTTTTCGCGCTGGGATTTACCCGGCTGGGACTGGTTCCCGATGGCGGCGCGACCTGGCTCCTGCCGCGCCTGATCGGGTTGGCGCGCTCCCGCGAACTGGCGCTTCTGGGCGACCGGCTGCCCGCCGAGAAGGCGCTAGCCTGGGGACTGATCCACAAAGCCGTGGATGACGAGAGCGTGCTGGATGAAGCCTTGGTGCTGGCGCTGCGCCTGTCGCGAGGCCCCAAGGCCTTGGCCCTGACCCGCAAGCTGTTCTGGGAAACCAGCAGCCATACATTCGAGGAACAACTGAAGCAGGAGCAAGTGGCTCAACGCACCGCCGGAGCTACAAGCGATTTCCGCGAAGGCCTGGTCGCGTTCTTTGAAAAGCGCGATCCGGAGTTCCGCGGAGAATAGCGGCCGCTAGGTTTTGTGCTTCCGGGCCGCTTTCACCTTCGGGTCGCCGCGCTTCTTTTTCGCGGTCGGCGATTGCAGAGCCACCGCAAAGGCGGCGCGTGCCCATTCCGCCAATTCGTCCGGATCGTCATAGAGCCGGTCCGGCAACTCGTAATAGGAGGTAAGAACGCCTTCTGCATTCTTGAACTTGTAAAAAAGCGGTCCGGTGCCTTCGGCAATGAAGGCCTGGCGGCTTTCCTCGCTGGTTTTAAAGTAGAGCCGGTCCTCATGAACGATCGCGAACATCAGGCCGTCGCGGAACAGGCCCTCGCCGCCGAACATGCGACGCACCACGATCCTGCCGAAGGGCGCGAACAGATCGTCGAAGCGATCCGGATCGCCCTTCGCCGCCATCAGTCGGCCTTGGCCGGGGTGATGGAAACGGATTCGCCGCAACCGCAGGAAGCCGTCTCGTTCGGGTTGCGGAAGGTGAATCGCGAACCCAGCTTGGTGGTCTCGTAATCCATCTCGGTTCCGATCAGGAACATGATGGCCTTGGGCTCGATGAAGATCTTCACACCCTGGTCTTCCATCACCTCGTCCAGCGGCTTGGTCTCTTCGGCATAATTCATAGTGTAGCTCATGCCGGCGCAGCCGCCATTGGTGACGCCCACGCGCACGCCAAGATATTTGCCGTCCGCATCCGCCATGATCTGGCGCAGGCGGCTGGCGGCCGCTTCGGTCAAGCGCACGGGCTTGGGGCGTTCCCTTCTGGGACGGATGACTTGCGGATTATCCATGGGCTTGTCCATCAGAACATGTTCAGTTCGAGTTTGGCTTCTTCGCTCATGCGTTCGGGCGTCCAGGGCGGATCGAAGGTCATGTTGACCGTGACCTGGCCGACCCCCTCCACCTGCTCCAATGCGGACTTGACGTTGCCGGGCATCTCGCCCGCCACCGGGCAATTGGGCGCGGTGAGCGTCATGTCCACCGTGACATCCTTGTTGTCGGCCACATCCACTTTATAGATCAGGCCAAGTTCATAGATATCGACGGGGATTTCCGGGTCGTAGACCGTCTTGAGCGCGACCACCAGCTTGGACGTGAATTCATCCAGCTCTTGAGGCGTGAGCGCGGATTGCACAGCCAGTTCACTCATGCGGCGCTCCCGTCGGTGGCGCCCTCGTCCACGGCATTCTTAAATGTATGCCAGGCCAGGGTGGCGCATTTCACCCGCATGGGAAATTCGGACAGGCCCGACATCACATCCAGATATTCCCGGTCGTCCGGTGACAGATCGGGCGCGTCCTCGCCTTTGACCAGATGCAGGAACCCGTCCATCAGCTTTTGCGCGTATTCGCCGCCGCGACGCCGGATGGCTGGCATGTCATGCCCGGCGCCTTCTGCCGGATTTCCGATCATCCGGACGCGCGCGCGATCAGCATGGGAGAGGGCGTGCAGTCGGCCGACGTATGGGTATTGTCGTCGAAACCGGTCGGCCATGAGACGCTGCTGCCCACGACCGACAATGTGTCGATCCGTCGCCTTCTCGGCAATCTGCCGAGCCGCGCGGCCGATAATCTGTATTGGTACGGACGCTATCTGGAGCGCGCGGAGGCGACCATTCGCGTCATCCGCTGTCTTTGCGCGCGCAGCCTGGAGATGGACCTGTCCGGCGACGTCACCCGCACCATCCGCAAGCTCGGACATCAGCTCGTCGCCTGGGGCGCGGTGTCGAACACGCCGTAGGCGTTGACGCCTTCGTCCATGATGTGGGTGTCGGAGATCTGGGCGATGAACATGGGTTGCGATCCCCGCGTCAGGGTCGACGCACCAGTGGCGCATTATGAAGTCGGCGCAGGCGCCACGGAACGGTGGCCGGACGAGTACAGGTCGGGTCGACCGCAAACGGACACAGCGGCGGCAGAGCTGAACGCACTGGCGATATCGGATGCGGAGAGTGATCCGCGCCGCGCGGCGCAGCATCGACGTGCAGACCT
>CALMGU010000093.1 GCA_937865685.1 uncultured Alphaproteobacteria bacterium
CACGAGATAGCGCGAGGGCAGCGTGATGTAGGTGGTCAGGCGCGCGCCCTTGCTGCCCAGCGGGTCTTTGAGCACCTGCACGAGGATCTCGCTGCCCTCGGACACCAGCGTGCGGATGTTGTCGGTGCGCGGCTGCTCGATGCCGGTGTCGGCATGGCGTGCATCGAAGATGTCCGAGGCGTGCAGGAACGCCGTACGCTCCAGGCCGATTTCGATGAAGGCGGCCTGCATGCCCGGCAGCACCCGCGACACCTTGCCCTTGTAGATGTTGCCGATCAGGCCGCGGCGGCTGGTTCCGGCCATGGATCCATCCTCAGAACTTGGCGTCGAAGCGGACGTACCAGAGCCCGCCATTGGTGTCGTAGGGCGAATTGCGCGAATAGACGAGGCCCCGGCTGGCCTGGAAGACCGCCTTGTCGGGATGGGTGTCGAAGATGTTCTCGCCGCCGGCCCGCACCGACAGGGCCTTGCTGGCATGCCAGGTCACCGAGGCGTCGAAGAGAGCGATCGCGCCGAAGCGCTGGAAGATGTCGCCGGTGGAATTGCCGGTGGAGTCCGTCCACGGCCCGTAGAACCGCATGCGGCCCGTGAGGTCGAAGGCGCCCCAGGCATAGACCCCCGTCGCGGTGGCGTTGTGCTGCGGCAGGCTCTCTTCATAGAGCCGCTTCTGGGTGGCGTTGGCGGTCAGGGAGCCCGAGGTCACCTTGGTCTGGTTGTAATTGTAGGCGCCGGTCAGGCTGAGGCGCCCGGGCCCCAGGTCGTGGGCGTAGGACACCGTCAGGTCGATCCCGCGGGTGCGGGTGTCGAAATCGTTGGTGAAGAAGTTGACCGAGGTGAACGAGGTCGCCCCGGGAATGCCCAGCGCCACCAGTTGGGCCTGGATCGCCGGGGTCACGGCGATGTTGGCCGACTGGCTGAAGCGCTTGTCGACGTCGATCTCGTAGAGGTCGAGCGAGGCGGAAAGGCCGGAACCGTCCTTCCACACCACTCCGGCGGTGTAGCTGCGCGAGGTCTCCGGCCGCAGCGGCTTGGCGCCCAGGAAGGCGGCCACAGGATTGGTCGGCGACAGGCGCCCGGTGGTGAAGAGCTGCAGAGTGACGGTGTCGAGGCCCTGGGATGTGCTGGTGGAGAAGAGCTGCGCCGGGGTCGGGGCGCGGAAGCCTTTCGCATAGCCGCCGCGCACGGCCAGGTTCGGCGTGATCTCGAAGCGGGTCGACACCTTGCCGGTCACCGAGTCCCCGAACGACTGGTAGTGCTCGTAGCGCAGGGCCAGGTCGAGGCTCCAGCGCTCGGTCAGAGGCGCGTCGGCGTCGACGTAGGCGGCGTAGCTTTCCTGGTTCCAGGTCCCCGCCTGCAGGTCGCTGAAGCCGGGGAAGCCGTTGGAATTGGGGGCCAGGCCCGCCGCGGCGCCGGGACCGACGGCGTAGGAGGCGGGGTCGCCCGCGACGATTCGATAGGTCTCCAGCCGGCGCTCGCCCCCGAAGGCCAGGTTCACGGGCTTCTCCAGCATCGGAAGCTTAAGCCGGTAGCTGGCGTCGGCGTTCAGATTGAACTCGCTCTGGATCAGGTCGCCCAGCTGGAAGTTCACCGGGCTCTGCGGTCCCAGCGAGGCGTTGATGGAGTTGTTCAGGAAGAAGCTCGACCGGTTGCGGCCATAGGAGGCGCTGAGGTCCCAGGTGAACACATCCGAGGTCTTGTGGCGCAGGCCGCCGACGATCTGCACATCGCCGTAGTCGATCCCCTCGCGCGGGGTGAAGCCGGCCGGATAGAGGGTGCGCAGGTCGAAGCCCGGGAACACCGTCGTGGTCTTGTAGATGCTGGCGTTGGTGTCGGGGTTGCGCCAGTTTATGTCGTTGATCCCCCGGCCGCCCCCGATGGTCGCGAAGCCGTAGGCCTCGCCGATGTCGCCGGCCGGAACCGCCGCGTCGATGGCGAAGTGGTAGGTTTTGAGGTCCGGATTGCCCCAATGCTGCACAGGGTTAGGCACGCTGACCGTCGGATGGGCGGCCGCGAAGGCGATGGCGTCCGGCCGCTGATTGGTGCGCGAGGTTGCGTCGGCCTTGGCGTAGTCGGCGGTCAGGGTCAGGTGGCCCGCCTCGCCCAGCTTCAGCCCCGCCCGCGCGCCCAGCTGCCAGGTGGTCCCGTCGCCGAAGTAGTATTGTGACGCCTGGCCGTAGGCGGCGAAGCCCGGCTTGTCGTCCAGGATGACGTTGATCACGCCCGCGATGGCGTCGGAGCCGTACTGCGCCGAGGCGCCGTCGCGCAGCACCTCCACCCGGCCCACGGCGAAGGTGGGGATCTGCGCCAGGTCCGAGGCCTGCGAGCCGCGCTGGCCCAGGAAGGCCGAGCGGTGGAACCGCTTGCCGTTGACCAGCAGCAGGGTCATGTCCGGCGACAGGCCGCGCAGGGTGGCCGGCCTCACGAACTGAAGCCCGTCCGAGGTCGGCAGCTTCTGCACATTGAACGACGGAACCAGCTGGGTCAGCTTGTCGCCCAGCTGGGGCGAGGCGGTGCTGCTCACCTGGTCGCCGCCCACCACGTCCACCGGCGAGATGGCGGTGAACTGGGTGCGGGTGGTCTCGCGCGTGCCGGTGACGATCAGCTCGTCGAGGGTGGAGGCACCCGCATCGGCAGACGTCTCCGCCCGCGCCGCGCCGGCCGCAATCGCCGCCGCAAGGGCCGCGCCGCCCATCAATCCCAGCGCATCCCGGCGGGTCGTTTCCATCAGCCTGTCCTCCGACGCCTTAACCGGGCTGTTTTACCTCTAAAAAAGAAAAGGCGCCTCCCCTATTTTCAGGAGAGGCGCCAGGGTGATTCAGGCCGGGGATTAAGCCGAATCAGTACTTTACGCGAACGCCAATGCGGAAGCTGCGACCGATTGCGTCATAGATATCGTCGCGAATCGACTGGTCGTAGAAATTGAGCGCATTGGAGGTCGCCGCCGGGATCGGCGGGGGGGTGTTGATGACATTGTCGATGGCGCCATAGAGCTGGATATTGTCGTTCCATTTGTAGGACGCGCGCAGATCCAGATAGGCGACCGCCGGGATGGCGTTGTTGTCCACGTCCAGGGGGCCCCAGGCATTGTTGAGCTTGGCCGAGCCGATGATGCGGCTTTGCACGGTGCCCTGCCATGGGCCTTCGATATAGCTTGCCGACAAGGTAGTGCGGAATTTGGGAATGCCGCGCGGCGATGAATCCGAACCGATGGCGCCGGCATAATCGAGCGTGATGCCCGCCGCCGACTGGCTCTGCTGATCCATGTAATTGCCGATCGCCCGCAGATTGAGCGCGCCGGACATGAACTCCGTCGTGTAGTCCGCCTGGAAGTCCAGACCCGATACGCTTTGGCTGTTGGCGTTGATCGGCTGGGTGGCGACCTGCAGATAAGTGCCCGAGCCGTTGGTGATGTAGGTGACCTGATTGCAGAAGAGCTGTACGCCCTTCTCGCACTGCGTCGTGATCACGTCAGAGGAGATGGTGGCGATCGCTTTCTTGAGCTCGATCGAATACCAGTCCGCCGACAGGCTGAGCCCTTCGACCCAATGCGGGGTCAGGACCACACCGCCAGATATGGTGGTCGACTGTTCCGGCTTCAGGTTGGGATTGCCACCCTGCAAGGAATAGCCGTTGACCGCCGACTGATGGGTATAGGGATCGCGGAACGTCCCCGAGATCGAAAAGCCGCTGGCGAACAATTCCTGCAAATTGGGCGCCCGGATATCGAACGACCAGGTGCCGCGCAGGCGGATATCGTCATTGACTTGGCTGGTAGCGCCCAATTTCCAGGTTTCGACCATGCCGGAGGTGGAGTAGCTGGTGATGCGGCCAGCGGTGTTGAAGTCCAAGGACTGGACGATATTGTCCTTGAGAATCGGGACCGTGACTTCGCCAAAACCTTCCGCCACGCTGTAGTGACCGGAGAAGGCGGAGAAGTTGCCCACGCTGTATCCCACCGAAAGCGCCGTGGCATCGGCGGTGACGCGTGCGCCTTCCTGGCGGTATTCCGCGCCGAAGGCCACAGCGACCGGGCCCGCGCCCAGGGACCATTCCTCCGGCAAGGTACCGCTGGCGGACGCCGCGAAGACGTCTTCGTTCAGCACGGTCTGCGCCCAGTTGCCGCCGGCACGGGCTTTGCCGTTGGTATAGTTGATCGCGGCCTGCGACGCATTGCCGACGCCGAATACATTCAGGGGCGAGCAACCATTGGTGGGATTGGCCAGGGTCGAACGGCAGGCGATGGAGCCGATCGGCAGACCCGAGGTACCGACATTAGCCGCAGTGACGCGCACCGCATCGACGGCGTTGTTGTAGTTCACTTTCTCGACATTGTTAGTCACAACCGTGCGAACACGCGCCAGACCGTGCTGGGCATAGGCGTTCCACGACCAATTGTCGCCGATCGAACCGTCCAGGCTGAACACGCCGCGGAAGAGTTGGCGGCGGTTGGTGGACACCGGAATGCCCAGCGATTGATTTTCGTTGTTGAGGCTGTTGTCGGTGAAATGGGCGCCGTTGGTGCCCATATTGTTCATGTTGTTGGTGCCCAGATATAGATATTCATATCCGGCGGCCTGTGCCGCAGCGCGAACCGAATCCGGCAGGAAGGGATTATCGGCCACGTTGATCGGCACGTTGCTGTAGCGGTTATAGACATAGCTGTTGTTCTTGGAGAAGGACTTGCCGTAGTTCAATTCCAAGGAGGCGCTGATGTCATTGGTGATCTTGTAGCGGGTATGGCTGAACAGGGTCGTGGTGTGCAGTGGAATGGTGAGGTGATCCAGGTCCGCTTGCGCCGTTTCCGCACTGCCGCCATTGGAGAAGGCGCCGGAAACGTTGCCGAAATTGAACGGTGCGGGTGTGGCGCTGGTGCCCACGAACTGGATGCCGCGCAGGTTGCAGGTGGTTACCGCAGTACCTGCGGCACCATTTGGGAGGGCGTGGGCGCAACCGGTGATCAAACCGCCTTGGGTCGCCTGGGATTGTCCGACATTGTTGGCATGGATCAGGCGCGGCTGGCCGTTGGCGCCGCCATTATAGGCGGGATTATTGACCAGGCGGGTATTCTTGAACCAGCTGCGCTGGTTGATGAAGAACGTGTCCGGGCTGGCCAGATAGGAGGCGCTGAGGATGATGTGACCGCGATTGCCGTCGAAATCGGTGCCGTAGGAGATTTCGCCCTTATATTGGCGGTGATCGTCCTTCCAGGAATCGCTGCCTTCGATATTGGCGGCCAGGCCGTCGAAATTCTTGTTCAGAACCACATTGACCACGCCGGCCACCGCGTCGGAGCCCCAGGCGGCGGAGGCGCCGCCGGTCACCACGTCGATGCGCTGCACCAGGCTGGAGGGCATGGTCGAAAGATCGACGCCGCTCGAGACGCTGGACGGCACCACGCGCTGATTGTCGAACAAGACCAGGGTGCGCAGCACGCCCAGCTGGCGCAGATTGACCACGTCGATGCCGGGGGTGGACGACACGATAAAGTTGGCGGAGCTGGAATTGTTGGGGCCCGAAGAGGTGCCGAATGCCGGCAGCTGGCGGATCACATCGCCGATATCGGTGTGCGCGTCGCGGGCGAGCTGGTCGGCGCCGACCACGGTCACCGGCGTGGGCGCCTGATAGCCCTGGATCTGAATGCGCGAGGCGCTGACGATGACTTCTTCGGTTTCCGCGCCCGAAGCCGGGGCCGCCGTCTGGGCAAAGGCCGAAGAGAATGCCGCCATCGCCATCATCGACGATGCCGCGAGCAGATAGGATTTACGCATCGGAACTCCCCCTGAGATGAGCCGCCTGTCATCGGGGCTCTAGGGAGGAGACGAGCCGCCGGAATGAAACCTCAGGCCCGCCCGGCGATTTTGTCGCAAAAAAATGCCCGCTCGCTTTGCAATGCACAATGAGCGGGCAGAGACCGGCGGCGCACGACGCGGCCGGGCCAAAGAAAAACCCGCCCATCTCTTTCTAGGGAGATGGGCGGGCTGTTTCTAACTTCAGATATTAGAAGTTGAAGGTGATACGGCCGTAATAGTAGCCGCCGTTGGGCGAGAAGGCCGCGCCAACCGGATCATGCAGCACCAGACCACCGTCGGCCGGGAAACCATCCGGCGCCGTCGGCACAACGCTCTGGCGGATGCTGAAGATGTTGTTGCCACCGACCGCCAGACCCAGCTGTTCGGTCAGATTGTACCGGACTTCCAGATCGGTGAGGCCCACGCCGGCCTGGTTGTCCGCCGTGAAGTCGGACAAGAGCACGCCGCCATTTTCAGACGTGTAGTTCTTCTGCGGACCATAATAGGTCTCGCGGAAGGTGATGCCCCACGCGTCCAGCGACCAGTTGGCGGTCAGGCCGACCCTTTCTTGCGGCGCGCTGTGCACGAAGTTGAACAGCCCGCCGGGGTTGAAGAAGGTCGCGCCCGGATTGGAAGCCAGCAGAATGGCCGGCGGCGGCGCCACGCGCGACAGAGCGGTGGTGTTGTAGTTCGCCGCCAGGGTCCAATCGATCAGGCCCATATCGCCGAAGTCGGTCGGGTAGTTCATCGTCAGGTCAACGCCCTGGGTCAGGGTGCTGAGGCCATTGAGGAACGCCGTCACGCCGTTCTGGGTCGCGGTCGGATCCAGAACGTTGCCGTGCGCCGCGATCGCCACGTTCACCAGCGGGGTGTTGATGGCACCGCCGAGGCTGTTGACGGTCGAGGACGCCGTGATGCGATCGCCAAGGGCGATGCTGTAGGCATCGACAGTCACGCTGAGATCGCCGAACGGATGGGCGACGATACCGGCGCTGTAGCTGGTCGAAATTTCCGGCTTCAGGTTGGGCAGGCCCAGGATCTTGGCCGCCGCCGAGTTGGCCGGCAGCTGCACGGTGGCAGAGGTCGGCGAAACGTTGGTGGCGGAGTAGAATTCTTCACCCAGCGTCGGGGCGCGGAAACCGGTCGAAATGGTACCGCGAACCGCAAATTGCGGGCTGAAGTCGTAACGGGCCGTGAACTTGCCGATCTGGGTATCGCCGAAGTCGGAATAATGTTCCGCGCGGCCGGCGATATCGAGCTGGAGAGCCTCGATGGGCGCCAGCGCGAGATCCAGATACACCGCATAGTTCTTGCGGGTGTGCTTGCCCGCGTCGGTGGACTGGAAGCCAGGATAGGACTGCGAGCCTTCCTTATAGACGGAGGCGGCGTCGCCCTGTGCGATGGCATAATAGTCTTCGCGGGCTTCCGCACCGATCGCCACCGTCAGAGGCGAGGCCATGCCGACATTGAACTGATGCGAAGCATCGATCGTGCCGGTGAACTGCGCCGCCGTGAAGGTGCCGTCATAGAAATTGGTCGGCGTGGTGTGGGTGTCGAGGAACAGCGAGGCGTTGCCCGAATCCAGCGTGTAGATGTTGTCGATATCCTTGCCGTAACCGACATTGGTATCGACGTCCCAGCCCATCACGTTGAACTTCAGGCCCGCATTATACTGATAATCGTCTTCCTTGATGCCTTCCTTGGGACGGAAGCCGAAGGGATAGAAGATCAGCTCGCCGGGGTCGGTGTAGTTACCCTTGGAACCCGACGCGATGATGATGCCCCTGCTGTTGAGGCCGGCGCCCGGCTGGCCAGGAGCCGCCGAACCGGCCAGAGCGAACGCACCAGTGTTGCAGGACGCGGTCAGGCCGTCCGCAGTGCTGGACGAAGTCGCATATCCGCCCGGGTTGGTCGCCGAGCAGGGCTGATTGGAGCCAGGGCTCGCCAGAATGCGGTTGGGCATACGGACATTTTCGTAGGCCTTGCCGATGCGGTGACCCCAGGTGCCGAAGCCGTAGAGCTGGACATTGTCGGAGAAGTCATAGCCAGCATTCACGCTCGCCATGGTGAGGTTATACTGCGCATCGCCGTTGATCGGGTTGATGCGCGGATAGCCGGTCATCTGGCGGATGATGGCATTGGGAACCCCGCCCACCGAGCCGGTCAGCGCCGGATCGCCCGGCAGCGTGCCGTCCACAACGCGCGCGTCAGCGCCGCCCTGCTGGGTGTAAGTGTGGTACTGCTTGTCGACGGTGACGTTGACGAAGCCCTTGTCGAACAGGGGCAGGCCCATGTTGTAGGAGAAGTCATAGGTCTCGCCGCCGCGGTCATAGTTGCGGCCGCCGGTGGCGGAGAAAGAACCGCCCGAAGACTTCTTCTTGAGGATGAAGTTCACAACGCCGGCGATGGCGTCGGTGCCGTACTGGGCGGCCGCGCCGTCCAGCAGCACTTCGACGTGGTCGATCGCGGCTTGCGGGATCAGCGAAATGTCAGGCGAGGCGCCGCCCGAGAAGGGGCTACCAGCGAGCACATGCAGGTTGCCGGTGGGATGACGGCGCTTGCCGTTCACCATCACCAACGTGTCGTTGGGCGACAGGCCGCGCAGGTTCGCGGACAAGGTCAGGTTGGCGGTATCGCCACCGAAGGATTGCGCGGTGAAGGAAGGAACCGTCTGGCCCAGGGCGGCGCGAAGGTCGGCCGAACCGGTGTGGGTCAAGGCATCGCTGCCGAGCACGGTCACGGGCGCGGCGCTGTCGGCAGCGGTCATGCCCTGCACGCGCGTACCGGTCACGATCACGGTTTCGTTTTCAGCGTTTTGCGCCATGGCGGGCGCGGCTGCCCATGCGAAAGCCGCAACGGACGAGCCCAGAAGCAACGCGTGCTTCAGGTTGAACTTCGACGAAGTGAGCATGCAATCCCCTTTTTTGCGTGTTTTCATAATTAATGTGAGCGGCCCCAAGGCCGCCCGAATAACCGGGAGGTCGTGTAAACCTATCCCAATAATAGACGCGGAAAAAAGCGCATATGGACTTTAACCGGGCCCGTTGCTGTAATTTGGTACGTAATGATGCAGTCCTGCAACATGGCGTTTTCAGCACATTAATTGTGCAATTGCGCCCATCATTTACGCCTAAACCATTGTCAAGCCGTTAAGACCCGCTTGTGAAGGCGCTGAATCGCGTCCAGGGACGACAGAATCGCCCCTTCCTGCCAGGCGGGCAGCCGCGAACAGTGTTCGCCCGCCAGAACGATACGGCCGTCCAGGGCGCACATATTGTTATAGTGCTTGGCGCGGCCCTCTTCCGTCCAGCTGCCGGCGCAGCCCAGGGTGAAAGGCACCTTGTGCCAGGCGACCGCCACCCCGTTGTCGAACTCCTTTTTATATTGGGGATGGACCTTGGCCCCCTGCTCCACCGCGGCCTTGACCTGATTCTCAGGCGACATGGCCGCAAAGCTGAAATCCGTCAGGTTGTTGCCATAGCCATAGCCGCCCAGAAGCACCGCCGGCCCGTTCTTGAAGAAGCCGGTCGAAGGATAGCTGATATTGGTGATGGGCTGGTCGGTATAGCTGATGCCGCCATAGATGCCGTCATCTTCTTCCCAGAAGCGGCGCTTGAACTGCAGCCCCACCTTGAATGACGATTCGTATGAGAGGGAATTGATCGCGTTCCTCATCGGCCCGCCCACATTCATGGGAATCTGACTGAGCACCGTCGCGGGAATGGTGCAGACGCACCAATCCGCGTGCACGGTCTGCGGCGCGCCGCCTTTTTTGGTGTCGACATAGGTGGCGGTGACGCCTTTGCCGTCCTGCTGGATGGCGGTGACCTTGCAATTGTATTTGATCAAGCCGTTCAGCTGCTGACCGAACGCCTTGCCGATCATTCCCATGCCGCCGACCGGCTCGAACAATTGCGTCTGGTAATCGTAGGAGCGGCCTTCCAGGAACATCCACATGTCCGAGGTGAACAGCTGCTTCATCGGCAGGGGATCGGAATCCTCCGGCAGGGGCGCCAGTCCGCCGCCCGGATCGGATTTATAGCCACGCAGTTCGCTGGCCGCGGGGCCTTTGCGATATTCGTAATTCTTGTCCAGCCCGCCCCAGAATTTCAGGATCTGCAGCAGTCCGTCCTTTTCGTCCTTGCCCAGCGCCACATCCAGCTTGTCCTTGGTGGTGGCCTTGGCCAGGAGCTCGGCGGCATAGCCGCTGAAATCCATGTCGATCTCGCGGCGGCGGACCGGCTTGCCGCCGAACGATTTGGTCGAATGGATATAGGCGTTGTAGTTGGTCATGGTGAAAGTCTCCAACGCCACGTTGAAGAGCTTGCAGTAGTAAAGAATGGCGTGATGGTGATGCGGCAGGCGCCAGGGGCCGGGATTGAAATAAAGACCGGGCGCGAATTTCACATTCTGGGTGACGCCGCCGATATCGGTGTAGCTGTCTCCGCCATACATGGACCAGTTCCGGCCGCCGGGGCGGGCGTTATATTCCAGCACCTGCACTTTGTAGCCGGCCTTGCGCAGTTCATACGCCGCCGTCATGCCGGCAAGTCCCGCGCCCAGGATCAGAACCGATGCGCCTTTCACATCGCCCGGCAATTTGATCGGACCGTTGAAGTCGGACGTGCCGGTATAGCCCATCGCCACCATGGTGTCGTACATCAGCGCGCTGCCGCCGGTGGCGCCGATGAATTTCAGAAGCGAGCGGCGGCTGACGGGCGGCTTGTTATTTGTCGGCACGGAATATCCCCTTGATGGCGAGGCAGCGCATCGCGGCCCGGCGGCGCCATCTCCTACAACTTAGCGGGCGGCCGGAGAAGTGTTTCGGCGCGCGGCCAGGAAAACTGTTCTTGCGGTTTCTCGTCCGTCCGCGCGACAAAAAGGCCTAGTGGCGCAGTTGGGTCCAGATCTCGCCCAGGATCGGCAGCACCGACGCCAGAAGCAGGACGGCCATCAGAACATTAAACAGTCGCAATGCTAGGGGTGACCGCAGCCAACGGCCGATCGCCGCCCCGCAGGCCGCCCAGGTCAGGCTGCTGGAAAAGGACACCGCCACGCTCATGGCCGCGATGATCGCCACCTGAAGATAAAGATGCGCGCCCACGCCCGCGGTATAGGCCGAGATCGCGCCCACCGCGATCAGCCAGGCTTTGGGATTGATCCATTGAAACGCGGCCGCCTGCAGGAAGGTGAGCGGCCTGGCGCTCGCGGCGGCGCCGGAGACCGACGAGCTGCGCGCGATCTGGAACGCCAGCCAGAGAAGATAAAGAGAGCTGACGATCTTCATGCCCAGTTGCAGGCCGGTGGACGCCAGCAAAATGCTCGCCAGCCCCAACCCGATCACCAGGATCATCGCTGGAAATCCCAGCGCCACGCCCATCAGATGCGGCCAGGTTCGCCGGATACCATAAGTGGCGCCCGACGAGGCCAGCATCACATTGTTGGGACCGGGCGTGAATCCCATCACGATGGAAAAGACCAGCACGGCCACGAATGTATCGAACGACATGGCCATAGCAGATACGGGACGCATGCGGCCCGCAATGGGTCCGGTCATGAGCGCAAAGCGTAGCTGCCCCGTGAGGGTTGCGGGCGTCAGCTGAAATCCCAGAACGGCCCGGTCAGCGCATTCCGCTGAAAAACCTGCCGCACCTCTTCGGCCGAGCGCTTGCGCCACGGCGCCGTCACATAGCCGCCATACCAGTCGCTGGCGAAGCCCCAAAGCTGCGGCAGGGAAAGGACCGCGCCTTTGGGCATGGCATGGCGGCGGCACCAATCGTCGATCGCTTCCGCCGAACGGAAAGGCTGGAACGACGCGCAGGCGAAAATCACATTGTCCCACCAGCGCGCGGCGGGCGTGGAAAGATGAAACACATCGCCGGTATCGACCAGCGCGCCGTCCGCGACGCGGAACACCACCGGCTCCCTCTCGCCACCATAACGGGTGTGGATATGCGCGTCGCAGGACAAGGACGCGGCGATCCCGCACGCGCAATAAAGACAGTTCGCCCAATAGCCGCCTTGGGCCGTCTCCACCCAGCAGGAGCCCGCCGAAAGCGCGAAGGGATGCACCACCCAGGGATCGGTGGTGCCCGGATGCAGCAGCAAGGCATGCGCATCGGCAAGGCGCTGCAGGGACTGCCTGACATCGGAGGGCGTGCGCGACAATTCGGCGGCCAGCGCTTCGATGGCGGGCGCATGTCCCAGCCGCGCGATCGCGCGGGTCAAGGCGCCGCGCACCGCTTCGTCTTTCTTGTCGAGCATCATGCTTCTCCTAAATCGGCAGGGCGCTTTCATAAGCGAACAGCGCCGGCATGCCGCCCGTGTGCAGGAAGACCACATGCTGACCGGCGCGCCAGCGCCCCTGCCGTATCAGCGCGATCAGTCCCGCCAGGCCTTTTCCGGTATAGACTGGATCCAGCACCAGCCCTTCCAGCGCACCGGCCAGCTTGATCGCTTCGATGGTGGCGGCATGCGGCACGCCATACGCGGGACCGGCATGCCCGGCAACGACCTCGATCCGGGATTCGGGGAACGGTACGCCCAACAGAGTGGCCGCCGCTTTGGTGCAGGATGCAACTTCGGCCCGCACCCGTTCCGGCTCCGCGTCGATATCGATGCCGACGATGCGTGCATCTTTGAGGGCGATGGAAGCTCCCAGCACCAATCCTGCCTGCGTGCCGCCGCTGCCGGAGCTGTGCAGGATGGCGGCGGGATCGAAACCGGCGATGCGCGCCTGCTCCGCGATTTCCACGATTGTGGAAGCATAGCCCACCGCGCCCAGCGGACTGGAAACGCCATAGGGCACCATGAAGACGTTTGCGCCTTTTGCCTTGATGCCGTCCGCCAGGGCCTGAACGGCGGCATTGCGATCGCCATCCCATGGCACGTCATGCAGATGCGCGCCGAACAGGCGATTGAGCAGGGCATTGCCGGAGCGTTCATAGGCCGGCGACGGCGGCGCGACCCGCCCGTGATAGACCGCCAGATGACAGGCCATGCCCAGTTTGGCCGCCGCGGCGGCGACCTGGCGCTGACTGTTGGACTGAGCCACTCCGCCCGACACCAAGGTATCGGCCTTCATCGCCACCGCTTCAGCCAACACAGTATCGAGCTTGCGCAATTTGTTGCCGCCCAGGCCCAGCCCTGTCATGTCGTCGCGTTTGATCCAGATCATGGGCCCGCCCAGATGCGCGGTCAGCCGCTTCAGCGGTTCCAGTGGCGTGGGCAACTGCGCCAGCCCCGATCGGGGAAAGCGCGCCAACATCTCGGCCAGATCGGACATCACGCCTTTGGCAGCGCCTGCAGCAGCTTTTCGATATCGCCCATATCGTTATAGACCGATGGCGAAACCCGCATGCGGTTGCTGCCCAACGTCACTTTGATGTTCGCCGCCTTCAAGATCGGCTCCAGCTTCTTCTGCGCGTCCTGATAGGCGAATGTGACGATGGGCCCCTGGGTTTCCGGCGGTGTCATCGGCGCGAAGCCCCGCTTGGGCAATTCTTCTCTGAGCCGCGCGATCAGGGGCGCGCGATGCGCCGCGATCCGCGCCACGCCGATCTGGGAGATATAGTCGATGGAGGCGATCAGCATGGAAAGGCCGATCCAGGATGGCGTGCTGACTTCGAACTTGCCCGCCGCCGTATCGCGCATCTTCCAGCTGCCCACCGGCGGTCCCGGCGGATCGAACGGATAGGCATGGCTCTGCGTGTCGGTGGCCGAGCGCCAGCCCACCGCCGTGCGCTTCAGTTCCCCCACCCGGTCGGGGCGCACGTAAAGAAACGCGACGCCGAAATCCGCCATCAGCCATTTGTAGGCGCCCGAGCAGGCGAAATCGACGCCGGCCGCTTTCACGTCCAGGGGGATCGCGCCCGCGGACTGAACGATATCGGCATAGACGTAGGCGCCCTTGCGATGCGCCACATCGCACAGCGCTTTCAGATCATGCTGAAAGCCCGTGTCGCTTGCCACATGGGAAACCGCAACCAGTTTGGTGCGCGGCGTTATCGCGCGCTCCACATCAGCCAATTCGATCCGGTTGTTTTTGGACGTCAGCACCGTCAGCGGCATGCCGGCTTTTTGCCGCTCGCCGTAAAGGATCAACGAGGCGTCATAGTGATAGACGTCCGTCACCACGCCCGCATGTTCGTTCAGCCCCAGCGCGGCGGCGACATGGTTCTCGCCTTCCATGGTGCTGGGCACTACGGCGATATCATCGGGGCTGGCATTGATGAGAGCAGCGAATTTCGCCACCGCCGCGTTGCGGGGATTGTCGCGAGGCCAGGCGCGGGTGACTTCGCTGTCGGCGCGCGACATCAGAAAATCATTGCCCGCCTTGCGCACGATGCGATTGAGCGGATGGGCATAAGCCGCATTGAGATACGTGCCGTGGAAATCGTAAGACGCCTTGTCCGGCAGCGCGGTCAGCATGGAGGGCACGGCCCTGGCCGCCAGCGGCAACGCGGCGGACGCCACGCCAAGGCTGCCCATCAACGCACGGCGCGACAAATCCATCGGAACCCCCGCATATTCTCAATTACCAATCTATGGCGACAACGCTATCAGATTCGGCGGCCCGGCTCAGCGCCGCATTGGCCACGGAAATATCCTGGGCGATGTGGCCCAGCGATTTGTAGATGGTGATCTGCTCCCGGCTGGCGCGTCCGGGCACCGAGCCCGCCAAGACTTCGCCGATCTCGCCCTTGAGATGATCCTCCTTCACCTTGCCCTGCTCGATGGCGTGGCAAAGTTCGGCCCCTTGCGACAGGGCATGAGGCCTGGAATCGGCGATGTAATAGCCCCGCGCCACCACCTCATCGTCCACTTCGCGGGGTCCCTTCACGCTGGAGCCGACCAGATTGAGATGCTGGCCGGGCTTGAGCCATTCGCCATGCACCAAAGGCTCCGCAGAAGACGTCACCGTGCAGATGATGTCGGCCAATCCCACCGCTTGGCGAATATCCGTGACGATGTTGACGCTCTGGTTGAGGACATTGGGCAGGCTTTGCACAAAGGCTTCCACCTTTCCCGGATGGCGTCCCCACACGATCACTTGCTCGATGGGCCGTACCGCCGAGATCGCATCGATATGCGGTCCCGCCAGATCGCCGCTGCCGATGATGGCAAGGGTCTTGCTGTCCGGACGCGACAAAGCCCGCGTCGCCACCGCGCTGGCCGCCGCCGTACGCAGCCGCGTCAGGGCATGGCATTCGATCATGCAAAGCGGCCGGCCGGTGGCGTCGTCGAACAGGAGCATCATGCCCTGATGGCTATAGAGTCCGAATTTGGGCGCTTGCGACGACAGGCTCACCACCTTCAGGCCGAAACGGCCCAGGCCCGGCATGGTGCCCGGCATCAATCCCATCCTTGTGTCGGGATTGACGGTGAGCACGGCGCGCTGGGGCGAACCCACCTGCCCGGCCGAATAATCCCGCATCGCCGAATCCACGATGGCGATGGCATCCTGGAGCGAAACCAGTTCGTCCAGCGCGGTCTTGTTGATCAGAAGCAGTTTGCGTTTTCCCGCGTCCGCCATGCGACAATCCTCAGCAATATGTGCCGGCGGACCGCCATGAGGCTTCACACCGGGCGGCGGGCCTGTAATCTGTCCCGAGAGCGCACAAGATTTTAGCGCGAGACCAAGGGGGTGCCAATGCTTCGTGAAACCAGGCGCGTTGTGATCGCCGCGCTGACAGGCACTGCCGCTTTGCTGCTGCCCGCCGATGCCCAACAGGCAGGCGCTCCGCCAACCCAAACGCCGCCCGCCCTTGAGCGCGTGGCGCCCCAGCTGGACCGGATCTTCACGCAATTCATGGCCGACAATCATGTGCCCGGCCTGGTCTATGGCATCGTCGCCCATGGCAAGCTGGAATATGTGAAACCGTTCGGCATCCAGGACATGGACGCCAAGCGCCCGGTCACGCCCGACAGCCTGTTCCGCATCGCCTCGATGACCAAGGCTTTCACGGCCTTGACGCTTCTGCACCTGCGCGATGAAGGCAAAGTCTCGCTCTTGGCTAATGTGGAAGATTATATTCCCGAAATGCGGGGCTGGACCTATCCCACCGCGGATTCCCCCCGCATCAAGGTGATCGACATTCTGGGCCACACGCCCGGCTTTGTGACCGACGATCCCTGGGGCGACCGCCAGACCCCGATCCCGGAAGCCGAATTCACCGCCATGCTGCAGAAGGGCATCGCCTTCGATCACCCGCCGGAAACCCAATTCGCCTATTCCAATCTCGGCTTCGCGATGGTGGGCCGGGTGATTCAGAATGTGGAGAAGCGCCCCTATAGCGCGGTGGCGGGCGATCTGTTGCTGAAGCCTTTGGGCATGAGTTCCAGCGGTTTCAACATCGCCAATTCGCCCATGGAACGCCGTGCCATCGGCTATCGCTGGGAGAATAACGCCTGGGCGCGCGAACCGGATCTGGGCGAAGGCGCCTTCACCTCCATCGGCGGCCTGCAGACCAGCGCCAATGATTACGCCAAATGGGTGGCCTATCTTCTGTCGGCCTGGCCGCCGCGCAGCGATGCCGATACCGGGCCGGTGCCGCGCAAGACCATGCGCGAACTCGCCAAGGGTTCGGACTTTCCCTTGGGCGTGACGCGCCCCGGCGACAAGCGCCCCAACCCCTGCCGCCAGGCGGAAGTCTATGGCATGGCGCTCTATGTGGTGAATGATTGCGACCTGCCCTGGGCGATCACGCACAATGGCGGCTATCCCGGTTACGGCTCATCGGTCTTGATGTTCCCGGATGCGGGCGTGGGCCTGTTCGTCTTCACCAACCGCACTTACGCCGGCCCCAGCCCCACCTTGTGGGCGGCGGCGTTGCAACTGAAGGCGGCGGGTCTCTTGAACGCAAGACCCGTTCCCGTCAGCGCCGATCTGGCCAAGGCCTATGCGGCGGTGGGCCAGTCCTGGCAGAGCGGCGCGATCGCGCCCATCGCGCCGATGGCGGCGGTGAATTTCTTCATGGATCGCACGGCGGCGAACTGGAAGCTGGAACTGGCGCGGCTGAAATCCCAGACCGGCGATTGCGACACGGCCGCGCCGATCACCGCATTGGGCGCGCAGACCGGCAATTTCGAATGGTCATGCCAGCGCGCCAAGCTCAAGGGTCGCTTGCTGCTGGCCCCGCCCAATGACGGCAAGGTGCAGAGCATCACCTTCGATGTGGTGATGCCGGCGCCCTGACCGGGCGGCGCGAAACCGTCATCAAGGTGCCGGCGCCGGATCGGACGGCGCGGCGGCAGCCGGTTCCGGCGTGGCGGCTGTCGGCGTTGCGGCAGATGACGTCGCAGGTGGCGTGGCGGCTGTTGGCGTGGATGTTTCCTGCGCCGGTGCCGCAGCCGCTGCCGCCGGAGCGGAAACCGGTTCGGATGCAGCCGGCGCTGTCGCGGCCGGCTGCGCCTCGGCCGGATCGGTGTCACTCAGATAAGTATTGAACACCCATCCCTGTATGGAAGCCTGTGTGGCGGCGGCTTGCACCCCGGCACTTTGGGCGGCGGGAATTTCCACCCGGTCCCAGCTGCCGCGCGTTTCCAGCACGGCGACGGATGCACCACGTTTGAGATTGACGGTGATGGGGGCGCCGGTCGAAGGCTGATTGCGCACATTGATGGAACGCGTGGCGTATTTCAGCGGATGCACGGCCTTTGACTGGGTCGCGGCCGCCGCCGCGGCAACCGGCCGGACAGGCGCGGGCGCATTATCCGATGGCAGGAACATGCCGCCCACGGTTTCGATCTGCCAGCGGATATTGTTGGGCAGCATCGCTTCCAGCTTGGGCAAGAGCAGCACGGCGGCGGCGGCGGCCATCACCACCACGCCGGCATCGCGCAGCAATCGCATATTCGCATAATCTTTTGCGGAGCGGCGCGGCTCTTCGCCCGCGCGATCGTCCATCGGCCGGCCGCCTATTTCCTGGCCGCTTGGCAGCGGCTGCCAGCGCGCGCCCGGACCTTCGCGCAACGTGCCCAGCCGGATCTGCTCCTGCGTCGCCTGGGTCTGCACCAGCGCCGCTTCGCGATCGACCAGGGTGGCGCGCAGGGTCTTGATCTCCCGCTCCAGCGAATGGACATATTCGTCCTCGCGCAGGCGGCCCTCCGCCGAACGGCGCTCCACATCCAGCGCCGTCTCCGCCGCCTCGGCGCGGGCATTGGCCTTGGCCAGCGCGCCCGCCGTTTCCTGCTCCCAGACCGCCTGCCCCGCTTTCAATTTCTCGCCGGCCGCGATATCCGCCGCCGCTTTCGCCGCCGCCATGTCCGCCTCCGCCACTTGCGCCTGCCGCGCCAGTTCTTCGCGCAGTTGCGCGATCTTCTGATCGCGTTCGCCGATCGCGGCGCTGGCATCGGCAGCAGCCAATGCCGTTTCCGCCGCCTGGCACCGCGCCGTCACCAGGGCCAGGGCTGCATCCGCCTCTGCCCGCCATTTCGCTTCGGCGTCTTTCAAGAGCTGCGCCCCATGCGCTTCGGCGGCAGCCTTGATGGCGGCGACTTCCCCTTCCGACCGGTTGCGCAGAGATTCGAGCTGGTCCTGCAGGTGCCGGATTTCCTCGCTCCGGCCAGGCGTCGATCTCGCCGCCGCCAGTGCCGCATCCGCTTCCTGAAGGCGCGCGGTCATCGCCGCCATCGCTTCGTCGCCGCGCTTTCGCCATTCGGCTTCGGCGGCGGCCAGTGCTTCGGCCAGCTTCGCGTCGGCATCGGCCTTGAGACCGGCGATTTCGGTCTGGGATTCGAGCCGCTGACGCTCCAGCGCGGTGCTCAATTCCGCAACCTGGCTGTTGCGATGCGCACGAAGATCGGTAGCGCCTGTGGCTTGTTTCGCCGCCAGTTCCGCCAGCGCCCTGTCCGAACGTTCCTTCCATTCCGCCTCGGCAGTCTTGAGCCGCTCCGCCGCCTTGGCTTCCGCATCGGCTCTGGCTTGGGCGATATCGGTTTGCGTCTGACGTTTGAGGCGCTCCAGTTCGGCGCCAAGCTCGGCCAGCCGGTTGTCATGATGCGCCCGAAGATCATGCGTGCCCACCGACTGCTTGGCCGCCAGCTCCGCCAGCGCCTTGTCCGCGCGGGCCTGCCAATCGGTTTCAGCGGCTTTCAGACGCTCCGCCGCCTTTGCATTGGCGTCAGCCAGTTCGGCTTGCGCCTCCTGATGCTGCCGCTCCAGCTCGGCCCTGAGGCGCGCGATCTCACCGTCATGATCGGCGCGCGCGCCAGCCTGAGCGGTCTTGATGGCGTCCGCCACCTTGCTTTCCAGCATGGCCTTGGCGGCGGCGCCGTCGGCTTGCGCCCGGGCGCGCAGGCTTTCCAGTTCGCCGCGCAGCGCCGCCAGTTCGGCTTCGCCATCCTTGCGCAAGCCGGCTGCGGCGGCATCGGCGGTTTCGCGCATTGCCGCGAGTTCGGCCTGGACCTTGCTCAGGCGCGAAGCCCAATCCGCTTCAGCGGTTTTCAGCACCTCGCCGGCCTTGGCCTGCAAAGAGGCTTTGGTGGATGCGATTTCCGCTTCCCAATCGTTGCGCACGCGCTCCATCTGCGCGCGGGACGCGGCCAACTCGCTGTCGCGCGCCGCCAGCGCTTCCTTGGTGGCGGCGAATTCCTGGCGCATCAGCCGAAGCGCGGAAGCCTGCTGCTCGCTGGCGATTTCCGCCATGGCCTGGGCGCGCATCTCGCGCTCCTCGAGTCGGTTGCCGAACTGCTCTTCCAGCCGCGCTCTTTCGGCCTGCATCCGCTGGGCCTCGTCGCGCTTCCAGCGCGCTTGGGCTTCGGCCACCGCCATGTCGAGCTTCTGCTGCAGCATCACGCCCATCCGTTCGGCGGATTCGCGCAGCTGCGTCAGTTCGGTATCCCGCGCTTCCAGCAGCGATCTGAGCTTGTGCAGCTCGTTGCGGACATCGTCGGGCAAGGGCGCATTGGCGTGAGGAGACGCGGCGCTCTCGGCATCGCCCTTCACCGTGTAGTCGATCAACGCGATGGTAAAGGCTTCGGTTTCGTCCTTGGCGATCAGCCGGATCGCCAATGTGTGATCGCCGGCGATGCTCTTGGGCGCGAAATAAACCAAGTCTTCCAGCTCGTCGAGCAGGAGCGACCAGGACCCGTCGCCATTATTCTGCCCGGCGGAAAAGCGCGCCGATTGCGGCAGTTTTTCCACGCGCAACTGAAAACGCCCGCGTTTGCGATAGGCCAGGATCACCGGGCGCAGGTCGATGGGAATGGCGCGGCTGGACACCGAGGAATCCAGCGAGGCGCGCGCCGGCATGACGGCAAGTTCTTCCGCCGTTTCAGGGACTTTGCGTAATCTCGATGTGCCCGGTTTCATTCAAATCGCCTGCGACGCGCCACTTACACGCGCGCCCCGGTTCCATAATGACACTGGCTTCCGTGCATCCGCGTTATTCAAACCCCCGCAATTTGCGTAAATTTGTCCGCTATGCGCCAAGGATAATCGCGCCCGCGGCGGGATGCCGGCTTCGATCCGTCCCGGCACACCAGCAATGGCGCCGATTCATTGGTTAGCGAAACCTATCGGACCCGGCGGAATGGTTAGGAGCCCGGGTTTATTCCGCCGGTCCTTCGATGGCGACATGCAGCGCCGCCAGCCGTTCCAGCACACCGCCGCGCCGCAGAAGCGGCCCGATATCGATCACCGCGATGGACTTTCCCGGCGTGTTCAGCGCGGTGTCGATCGCGGACGTGTAATCGGCCACGTTGCGCTCATTGATTCCGGCGACGGAATGAACCGCCGCGATGACGCAATCGGCTAGCCGCGATTCCGCGTAATTGGCTTTGACATTGCGGATGTCGCCGATCGCCCAGGCCTCGGCCGCCGGAATGGCATGGGTGAGCTGGCGGTCGATATCCTCCACCGATTGGGCAAGACAGGCGCGCTGCTGATCGAGACTGAGCTTGAGGACATCTTCCGCCGCATCCAGAACTTCATAGCGCGCGATGGGCTTGGACGGCACGCGGCTGGCCCGCGCCAGCCGCGAGATGGGATCGCGCGGCTCGTCGCGGGTGAGATCGAGTTTGTCCTGCAGATCCTGGAACAGGCGCAGCGCCGCGCGCAGCGGCGTGTCGGTCCGGTAACGGCTCTCACTTTGATCGAGGCGCTCGCGAATGGCGACGAAGCGGTTTCGAAGATCGGGCGAGAGGGACCCTTCCAAAGTTTGTCCCCGGGGCAGGCTGAGCTTGGATCCATTGGTGAGGAGGAACCAGGCGCCTTCGAACACGCCCACCGAAGGGCGCGGCGGCAACAGGATCGCATGCGTCCCGTCCAGCAATTCGGCCAGATAATCCTTGTTCCATTTCAGCCCGTCCGGCATGCCGCCGACCGTGCCCAGGATCCACACTTCGGAATCCCCGCGCGTCAGATGCCAGACCGCCGGGCCCGGCGCGGCCTTGACCTCGACCACTTCCGGCGTCCCCCAGATTTCCACCGGTTGCGCGGACACTGTCAGCGGCAGCGCAACAAAGCACAACGCCAGCGCAGCCAATGTCGTCCGTTTATAACACTTTGACTTCATGTCCTTTTCCGCAGACATGCCGCAATGCAATAGTTCAGCATCGATTTCTCTCGCGCGCGTGAAGCGAGCCTTTTGCTCACCTCTTCTTCCCGCTAGGATCGTGGAAACAAAGCGGATTGTTTCCCGAAGGATACGACCCGAACAAGGAAAATAAGAGCACCAGGCCAACGGACATACATCAATAGCGCGTGCACCATCAGACGTTGGTCTCATCAGAGGCAGGTCATTGGGGAAACGGTCGGCGACATGAGCAGTCCATCGGTGAGTGAGCCGTCGCGGCAGACGCCCGGCGCAGGTGTAAAATTGTCGCCCGAGGCGGGCATGCCGCCCACCGATATCAAGAACCCGGATTACTTCCATAAGGTCGTGGACTGCCAATGGGCCTGCCCCGCCCATACGCCGGTGCCCGAATATATCCGCATGATCGCGGCGGGGCGTTATTCCGACGCCTATATGGTCAACTGGCATTCCAATGTTTTTCCCGGTGTTTTGGGCCGCACCTGCGACCGCCCCTGCGAGCCTGCCTGCCGGCGCGGCCGGGTGGAGGAAGTCACGGGCGCCCCGCAACCGGTGGCGATCTGCCGTCTGAAGCGCGTCGCCGCCGACAATAAGAGTGACGTCAAAGCGCGCATGCCGCGCCCCGCCCCGCAGAAGAACGGCAAGCGGGTGGCGCTGATCGGCGCGGGGCCCGCTTCCCTCACCGTGGCGCGCGATCTTCTGCCCCTGGGCTACACGGTCGTTCTTTATGACGGCGATGCGGCGGCGGGCGGCATGATGCGCACGCAGATTCCAAAATTCCGCCTGCCCGAAACCGTTCTGAACGAAGAGGTCGATTACATTCTCGATCTGGAGCCGGAACTCAGGCTGGGCCAGAAGGTCAATTCTCTCAAAGGGCTTCTGTCGGAAGATTACGACGCGATTTTCGTCGGCTGCGGCGCGCCGCGCGGCCGCGAGCTGGACATTCCCGGCCGCAAGGAAGCCAAGGCGAATATCCATATCGGCATCGACTGGCTGGCCTCGGTCTCGTTCGGCCATACCGACAAGATCGGCAAGCGGGTGATCGTTTTGGGCGGCGGCAACACCGCCATGGATTGCTGCCGCACGTCGCGGCGCCTGGGCGGAGACGAAGTGACGGTGGTGGTGCGCTCCGGATTCGAGGAAATGAAAGCCTCGCCCTGGGAAAAAGAAGACGCGATGCATGAAGGCATCCCGATCCACAATTTCCTGGTGCCCAAGGAATTCCTGCACGAGGACGGCAGGCTGACCGGCGTGCGCTTCGAGAAAGTGAAAGCCGAACGCGACGCCAAGGGCCGCCGCAATCTGGTGCCGTCGGGCGAGCCGGACACCATCCTGCAATGCGATGATGTGCTGGTGGCGGTGGGCCAGGAGAACGCCTTTCCCTGGATCGAGCGCGACATCGGGCTTCAGTTCGACAAATGGGACATGCCTGTGGTCGATCCCGCCACCATGCAATCGACCAATCCCAAAGTGTTCTTCGGCGGCGATGCCGCGTTCGGGCCCAAGAACATCATCTGGGCGGTGGCGCATGGCCATGACGCCGCCATCTCCATCGACCTCTATTGCCAGGGCAAGCCGGTGGGTCTGCGCCCGCCGCCGACGGTCAATCTTTCCTCTCAAAAAATGGGCATTCACGAATGGAGCTATGACAACGATATCTCCAACGACAATCGCTACAAGGTGCCCCACGCGCCCATCGAAAAGACGCTCAAGAATGTGAAGATGGAAGTGGAGCTGGGCTTCGACGTGAAGCAAGCCTTCCTGGAAGCGCAGCGCTGCCTGAATTGCGACATCCAGACCGTGTTCGACACTCCGAAATGCATCGAATGCGATGCCTGTGTCGATATCTGCCCGATGGACTGCATCACCTTCACCGGCAATGACCCGGAAGAAGAGCTGCGCCTGCATTTGAGCGCGCCGGCCCTGCACGCAAGCCAGGACCTCTACATTTCATCCACGCTGAAGACCGGCCGGATCATGGCCAAGGATGAAGATCTTTGCCTGCATTGCGGGCTTTGTGCCGAGCGCTGCCCCACCGGCGCCTGGGACATGCAGAAATTCCTGCTGGAAGCACCCAAGACGGGGTACGCATGCCAACACCGGTAAAATCGATCAACGACTTTGTCGTCAAATTCGCCAATGTGAACGGCTCCGGCTCGGCGTCCGCTAATGAGATGTTCGCCCGCTCGATCCTGCGCATGGGCGTGCCGGTGGCCTCGCGCAACATTTTCCCGTCCAATATTCAGGGCCTGCCCACCTGGTATGAAGTGCGGGTCTCCGGCCATGGCTGGCTGGGACGGCGGGGCGGCGTCGACCTGATGGTGGCGATGAACCCCCAGACCTGGGACAAGGATGTCGCCTCGGTCGACCCGGGCGGCTATCTCTTCTACGATTCCTCGCGGCCCATCCCCCAATCGAAATTCCGCGACGACATCAACGTCATCCGCATGCCGCTGACCGAGATCTGCAACGCGGTCTATAGCGATCCGCGCCAGCGCCAGCTGTTCAAGAACATCATCTATATCGGCGCGCTGGCCCAGCTGTTGGGGATCGAGCCGGATGTGCTCGAAACCCTGATCGGCGAACAATATAAAAGCAAGCCCGCTTTGATCGCGCCCAACCATCAGGCGCTGCGCATGGGCTATGATTATGCGCGGGACAATCTGGCGGGCGCCTGCGGCCTGAAGGTAACACGCGCCGATGGCGTGAAGGACCGCATCTTCGTCAACGGAAATGACGCGGCGGGGCTGGGCTGCGTCTATGGCGGCGCCACCGTGGCGGCCTGGTATCCCATCACGCCTTCCACTTCCGTCGCCGAGGCCTTTGGCAAACATTGCAAGAAATACCGGGTCGATGCCGCGACCGGCAAAAACAAATTCGCCATCGTTCAGGCGGAAGACGAAATCTCCGCCATCGGCGCGGTGATCGGCGCGGGCTGGAACGGGGCGCGGTCTTTTACCGCCACCTCCGGCCCGGGCGTTTCCTTGATGCAGGAATTTCTCGGCCTGGCCTATTTCGCGGAAATCCCCATGGTGCTGATCGATGTGCAGCGGGGCGGCCCCTCCACCGGCATGCCCACCCGCACCCAGCAGGCCGATCTGATCCTGGCCGCCTATGCCAGCCATGGCGACACCAAGCATGTGATGCTGTTTCCGCAGGACCCCAAGGAATTGTTCGAATTCACCGCCCGGGCCTTCGATCTGGCGGAGCGGTTGCAGACGCCCATCTTCGTGATGGAAGACTTGGACATCGGCATGAACGAATGGCTGTGCGAGCCTTTCGCCTGGGACGATGCCCGCAAATATGACCGCGGCAAGATCATGACCGCGGAGGATCTGGATGCGGGCAAGCTGTTCGGCCGTTATCTGGACGTGGACGGCGACGCCATCGGCTATCGCACCCTTCCGGGCACCCATCCCAGCAAGGGCGCTTATTTCACCCGGGGCTCCAGCCACGACAAGATGGCCAAATACACCGAGGAAGGCGACGCCTACCAGGAAGTGATGCAGCGGCTCTTACGCAAATTCGAAACCGCCAAATCCCTGGTCCCGGCGCCCGTGATTCATCAGGCGGCGGAGAAGACCGGCTATGGCGTGATCTATTTCGGTTCGACCGCGCCGGCCATGGACGAAGCCTTGGCGGCGCTGAAAGAAGAAGGCCTGCATCTGAACACGCTCAGGCTGCGCGCCTTCCCCTTCTCGGAAGCGGTGAGCGACTTCATCAACGCCCATGAGCAGATTTTCCTGGTGGAACAGAACCGCGACGCCCAGATGCGCATGCTTCTGGTCAATGAATGCGGCGTCGATCCCGCCCGCTTCATTTCCATCCTGAACTACGACGGCACCCCGATCACGGCGCGCTTCATCATCAGCCAGATCGCCGGGCGCATGACCATGACATCGAGGGAAGCCGCCGAATGACCTATATCGTCAAGCCCAAGCTGCGCCATCCCGCCTTGCCCGTGAACAAGCTGGGCTTTACCCATCGCGATTACGAAGGCACGGTGTCCACCCTGTGCGCGGGCTGCGGCCATGACTCGATTTCCGCCGCCATCATCCAGGCCTGTTTCGAACTCGCCATCGAGCCGCACCGGGTCGCCAAATTGTCCGGCATCGGCTGCTCGTCCAAGACTCCCACCTATTTCCTGGGCCAGAGCCATGGCTTCAATTCGGTGCATGGCCGCATGCCGTCCGTGCTGACGGGCGCCAATATGGCCAACAAGGATTTGATCTATCTGGGCGTGTCGGGCGACGGCGACAGCGCCTCGATCGGGCTGGGCCAGTTCGTGCATTGCATCCGGCGCGGCGTGAACATGGTCTATATCTGCGAGAATAATGGCGTCTATGGCCTGACCAAGGGCCAATTCTCCGCCACCGCCGACAAGGGCTCAAAAAGCAAGGGCGGCGCCAGCAACATGGACACGCCGCTCGATCTCGCCAGCATGGCGATGATGGTGGGCGCCAGTTTCGTTGGGCGCAGCTTTTCCGGCGACAAGGAGCAGATGGTGCCCCTGATCATGGCGGCGATGCGCCATCCCGGCCCCTGCTTCATCGATATCGTCAGCCCCTGCGTCGCCTTCAACAATCATGCCGGCTCGACCAAGGCTTATGATTTCGTGCGCGCCCATAACGAAGCGGTGAACCGGCTGGACATCATGGAGCCGCGCGATCCCATCACGGTGGAATATGCGCCGGGCACCACCGAGGAAGTGGCGCTGCATGACGGCTCGTCGCTCAGGCTGGCCAAGCTGGACGCCGATTACGATCCCAGCGACCGCATCATGGCGATGGCCTACCTGCAGGCCAAGGCCGCGCGGAATGAATTGGTGACCGGCCTGATCTATATGGACCGCCACGCCACCGACATGCACGCCAATCTCAACACCGTCGATGTGCCGCTGAACGGGCTCAGCGAAAAGGATCTCTGTCCCGGCAGCAAGGCACTGGACGCATTCAACGCATCGCATCGCTGACCGCCGCGGAATCTGTGCCTTGAACCGGGGGACATCGCCATGGAGCCGTTTCACGCCTTTCTATCCAAGAAATGCCATCACTGCGGCACGCCGCTGCTGCGCCTGGGCCTGTCGGCCAACAACGACATCGTGGTCTGTCCGGCCTGCCTGAAAGCGGGCGCCTTCGACGACGTGCTGGAGGAAGGCGGCGAGTTGACCGACGGATACGACTTTTCCGCCGACACCAAGGCGATGATCAAACGCCTGTGGGCCGAGCGCGCCGCGACGTGATGCCAGCGGACGCGGGCGATCCGGAAATTCCATTGCAGGCCGTCCTGCCACGCGATTAATCTTCTGCCGCGCATATTATATGCGCGAGGGGGGCACATGACCGCAGCAGCCGACATCGCCTGGCCGATCAAGACGCGCGAGATTCACAACCACCATATGAATTCGACCGTCTGGAACGATTTCAAGTTCCGCGACGATGACATTGTGATCGCGACTTACGGCAAATCCGGCACCACCTGGATGCAGCAGATCCTGGCGCAGTTGATCTTCAACGGCGCGGAAGGGATCGATGTTTCGCCGCTCTCGCCCTGGCTTGATCTGCGCGTGATGCCGCCCGAAGCCATCGCCAGCCTCGAGGACCAGACTCATCGCCGCTTCGTCAAGACCCATCTGCCGGTCGATGCCCTGGTCTTCTCGCCACGCGCCAAATATCTCTATGTCGGGCGCGACGGCCGCGACGCGGTGTGGAGTCTCTATAACCACCATGCCAACGCCAACGAACATTTCTACGAAGCGCTGAACAATGCGCCCGGCCGGGTCGGCCCGCCAATCGAGCCGCCGCCGGATTCCATTCCCGATTATTTCCGCCGCTGGCTGGAGGAGGATGGCTATCCCTTCTGGTCCTTCTGGGAAAATCTGCGCTCCTGGTGGGCGATACGGCATTTGCCCAACGTCAAGCTGGTGCATTTCAACGAATTGAAGAAGGACTTGCCCGGCTCGATTCGCGGCATCGCCGCATTCCTGGACATTCCCATCGACGAAGCGAAATTCCCCGCCATCGTCTCCCATTGCGGCTTCGACTATATGAAGTCCCATGCCGAAGAGGTGACACCGCTGCGCGGTGCCATGTGGAACGGCGGCGCCAAGACATTCATCAACAAGGGCACCAATGGCCGCTGGCGCGACATGCTGACGGCCGGCGATATCGCCCGGTATGAAGCCAAGGTACGGGCCGAACTGGGCGAAGACTGCGCCCGCTGGCTGGCTGGCGTCGCTTAGGTCGCCACCCCCCTGGTCCTGACGGGGCCTGCCGCATTCGCCATCTGGCTGGCGCCCCGCCCACTCGTGCTGTGGATATGGCCAGGCCGGCGGTCATTGAATCTGTGATAGCTGTTTTTTTTGGTCTATACTCCCGGCCGCAAAACGGGGCGGAGCACTTCACATGCGGACGGGTTTGATCGTGACGGGGCTATGCGCCTTTTTGAGCGCTTCGGCCGCGGCCGCGCCGGATTATAACGAATCGCCCAAAAAGGTCGTCCGCCCGGAATCCAGCTTCGACTACGTCCGCCGCGAAGAAGAGATCAAGATGCGCGACGGCGTCACCCTGCACACCGTCATCCTGATCCCCCGCGGCGCATCGCACGCGCCCATTCTCTTCACCCGCACCCCCTACAGCGCCGACGAACAGACCAATTATGCCCAGAGCGGTCATATGGGCATGATCATGGATGGCTATGACAACGCCAACGACACCATCCTGGAAGGCGGCTATATCCGCGTGGTGCAGGATGTGCGGGGCAAATACGGCTCCAAGGGCATCTATATGATGAACCCGCCCTTGGCAGGCACGCCGTTCAATCCCACCAAGACCGATGATTCCACCGACGCCTATGACACCATCGACTGGCTGGTGAAGAACATAAAAGAATCCAACGGCAAGGTCGGCATCATCGGCATTTCCTATGACGGCTTCACGCCGTTGATGGCGCTGGTCCATCCCCATCCGGCGCTGAAGATCGCCGTGCCGATGAACCCCATGGTGGATGGCTGGCGGGGCGACGACTGGTTCCACAATGGCGCCTTCCGCCAGCAGAACATGCCTTACATCTATGAACAGGATGGCAGCAACGACAATTCCGCCAAATGGTGGAAGTCGGTCGAGGACGAGTATGACCTTTATATGCGCGGCGTTTCGGCGGGCGCATTGGGTGAAGCCCATGGCCTGACCCAGATGGGCTTCTGGAACAAAGTCACCGCCCATCCCGCTTATGACAGTTTCTGGCAGACCCAGGCGATGGACCAGATATTGGCCAAGCAACCGATCACCGTGCCGATGCTGCTGGTGGGCAGCCTGTGGGATGCCGAGGATATCTACGGCTATATGGCGGTGTGGAAGGCGCTGAAGCCCAAGGACACGAACAACCTGGTCCGCATGTCGATCGGGCCCTGGTATCACGGCCAGGGCATCGACGAAGGCTCGTCCCTGGGCGCCGTCAAGTTCGGCATGGACACGTCCAAATGGTGGCGCCGCCACATACTCGCACCCACCCTCGCCCATTACCTGAAAGACGAAGCGCCGCCGCTGGATGTGGCGACCGTCACCGCGTTCGAAACCGGCACCAATGAATGGCGCAATTTCCAGACCTGGCCCGCCTCGAACGCCAAATCGGCGCCGCTGTACCTGAAGCCGGGTGGCGGACTGGGCTTCGAGCCCGCAAGCGGCGCGGCCGCCACGGTGGACTATGTCTCCGATCCGGCCAAGCCGGTGCCCTATCGCGCCCGGCCGATCAAGAACGCCGGCTATGACACCTGCGCGCAATGGGCCTGCTGGCTTACCGACGATCAGCGCGAAGCGTCCGGCCGCCCCGATGTGGTGAGTTTCACCAGCGATGTGCTGACCAAGCCCGTCACCGTGCGGGGCCAGCCGGTGGTGCATCTGACAGCGGCCACCACCGGCACCGATGCGGACTGGGTGGTGAAGCTGATCGATGTCTATCCCGACCAGGTGCCGGGCGATCACGCCATGGGCGGTTATCAGCTGGCGGTGGGCATGGATATTTTCCGGGGCCGCTATCGCGAATCCCTGTCCGATCCCAAAGCGATCGCGCCGAACACGCCGCTCGCCTATCAGTTCGAGCTGCCCAACGCCGATCACGTCTTCCTGCCGGGCCATCGCATCATGGTGCAGATCCAGTCCAGCTGGTTCCCGCTCTATGACCGCAACCCGCAGAGTTTCGTGCCCAACATCTTCTTCGCCAAGCCGTCGGACTATAAAGCGGCGACGCAAAGCATCACGGTGGCGGGCCCACAAGGCAGCTTCATCGACCTGCCCGTCGCGCCCTGACGATGGTTGCGGCGTCTCGCTGATATCGACGCCGGGTACGGCCCTTTGGAGAGTTGGCTTATTCCGCCGCGCGCCGGCCGCCCCGGCTTTCCAGGTCGCTGGCGAATTGCGGATTGCGCTTGGCGTCGACGCGGCGGATGCAGGCCTTCAGGAAATTGCGGGTCAGCTTCAATTCCGCCGGAACCGGAATGGAATGGGCGAAGCGCTCGAAGCGGGTTTCGCTTTCGCTGTTGGTGAAGCCGGGCATGGCGCCGGTCTGATGCGCATAGATCAGGCATAGCTCGTAGACGTAACGCTCGATCCGGGCCTTGCGGTCCCCATCCGGTCCCGCACCGTCGGATATGCCGGATACCGCGCGCTCGATATCGCGCCAGGCGGCCTCTTCGTCACGCAGCACGGCATGCTTTCCGGGGCACAATGCCTTCAGAATTTCGTCCCGGTGCTTGCCCAAACTCATCAATCTTGTCCGCGCGATGCAACTTGCGCGAAGTTATGGCCTGTATCGGCGCGTGCAATTCGCGTAAGCGGATTTGGTTAACAACAATCGGGAATGGAACTTATTTTTCCAAAAACGGCCCGAAAATGATGGTTAACAAAAGGCGACCCCTGGTAATATTACCCACATCATTACGAGTTGCAGGACCCGATCCGCGCATTCCTAGCTGCCGCGGATGATGCCGATTCCATTCTGGATGCTGATCTTGGTGCCGAAGACGGCGGACATGGATTTGAGATTTTCCAGGATGCGGCGCGCTTCATCGGACGAAGCCGGACCCGGCATGCCGCCGGCCGGGCCGCCGACCTGAATGGCGAAAGGATAAAGCCGGATCTCGTCGATCCTGCCATGGGCATAGCGCGTCACCGGGATCACGGTCTGGAAATAGCCGTCGGGAAAATTCATCACCTGGCCGGTGGGCGTGGTGTAAGTGCGCCTGCCGCGAAAATCGAAGAACAGGCTGCCCAGGCTGTAGAAGATGGGCTTGCCTTTATAGATCTCGATCCCGCCCAGCACATGCGGGCCGGTGCGCACCACCGCATCGGCGCCCGCATCGATGGCGGCATGAAACAGCGCGGGCTCGAAATTGGCGGGGCGCGGATCCTCGGACGACGCCGCTTCGTTGGCCCAATGCAGCATCATCGGTTCGTAAGGCGCGCCGCCTTTATCCTGATGTCCCGCGGTCTGGTGCGCATGGATGGAGAAGATCACGAATTTGGCCTTGCTCCGCGCCGCCTTCACCGACGCGATGACGGCATCCCGGTCGCCCATATTCATTTCCCAGACCGGCCCGGTCTTGGCGCCCGCGCGGAAGACCTGATCGCCCAGCCGCACTTCATTCGACCCCGGCGAGCCGCCGAAATCCAGCGGGCCGACGATCTGGCGCAAACTCTGCAATTGCTGCGGTGTCACCACGCCCACTTCGCGCACATGCAGAGGGCTGATGCCCATGCGGGCGCGTGAGGCGATATCGAAACGAGCGACCGGCGGCCCGGCCATCGCCATGGGCGGAAAGGTCGATGCGGTGGAGACCAGCGCGACCCGGCCCTTCACCGTTTGCACGTAGGCAGGCGCGCGCGCCGCCTCCAGCCCCTCGCCCGCGCCCGCCTGCGTCACGCCCGCCGCCGTCAGCCAGCCCACAGTGGCGGCAAGGCCGTCGCTGCCCCAGTCGGTGGCGTGATTGTTGGCCTTGGACACCAGCGAAATGCCCATCGTTTTCAGGTCGCGGGCAAATTGAGACCGCTGCAAAGGATAGCCGCCGCCATTTTCGGCCGCCGGATAGCCGCGAAAATCCTTGATGTCGAAGATCGAGCCTTCCTGGTTGGCGTAGACGGCATCGGCGCCGCGAAACAAAGCGGCGACCTGCGCGAAGCCGGGATCCTCGGACTTGGGAAGATCGTGATAAGGGCCGATCATGTCGCCCGCCGCCGCGAAAGTGAATCCGTCCGGCACCGCCATGGCGGCCGGCGCGGCCACTGCAAGATTCGCCGCCACTATCAATCCCGTCAGCATCGCCGCCACCATCCCTGTCGCGCGGCGGATCATGCCGGTGGTTCGCGCAAAAGAAAACCGCGCGCTGCGTCAGCCGAAAACACGGTGCAGCCAATCCTCCAGATCGCGCGCCCGGTCGCTGCGCACGCCAATATAGCCGTCGGGCCGGATCAGAAAGAGGGTGGGGCCGTTATCCGCCACGCCATAGGCCCGGCGGATCGCGTGATTGGCGGCGGTGGGCGGGATCACCACCACCCGAAGGCCCGGCTGGGGCGCCAGCGCCGAGGCCAGATCGTTTGTGCCGGACACGAAATTCAGCACCATCACATGGGTGCCGCGCATCAGATCGAACAGCCGGACCGGACGCCCCGACATGCCGGTGACCGGCCCATCGGGCGCGCGGTCGCCCGCCCGCACCGGCACATCGCCGCCTTTCGACACGGTGCTGAGCGAAGCGCCCCGGTAATTGTGATCCAGATGGAAGATGTCGGATTGAATCCGCCGCTGGCGCTCTTGCGCCTCGTCCGCCTTCATGCCTTTTTCGATCAGGGCGCGGGCCAGGAGGCCCAGCACGCCCGCCGCGATGGGACGGCGCTCTTCTTCATACGTATCCAGCAGCGACGGATCGGCCCCTTGCATCACCGCCGCCAGTTTCCAGCCCAGATTGTACGCGTCCTGGATGCTGATATTCAGGCCCTGCCCCGGCGATGTGGGCGCGGAATGGGCGGCATCGCCCATCAGGAAAACCGAGCCGTCGCGCATGGCGTCCGCCAGGCGGGTATTGGGCCGGTGCGCGATGATCCAGCGCGCATCGCTGAGCGCAATGTCGCTGCGCCCGGTGCGCGCGTTGAACAGCGCCTGCAGAGTCTCCAGCGACAATTCGGGCACGGGCTGGTCGGGCGGCAGCGGCGCCACGAACTGAAAATAGTCGCTATGCGGCAAGGGGCAGAGCGACACGCGGCGGCTTTTGTCGCCGTCCGGCGTCCAGTTCATCCAATAGCCCGGCTCCAATGCCCCCGCCTTCACATCGGCGACGATGTAAAGTTCGTCCTCCGAGGTTTCGCCGGAATAGGCGATGCCCAGCGATTTGCGCACCGCGCTCCCCGCCCCGTCCGCGCCCACCAGATAGCGGCAGGCGATGGTGTCTTCCTGACCATCGGTCCGGACCGTGGCGGTGACGCCGTCCGTCTCCTCTTCCGACCAGAGAAATTCGACTCCGAATTCCACTTCGATGCCGTGATCCAGAAGGGCATTGCGCAGAATGTCCTCGGTGCGCCATTGGGGGATCATCCAGGTGGCGGCATAAGGCCGGGCCGGCGTCGCCACCGGCTTGCCCCGACCCAGCAACTCCCAGATCGCTTTTTCCCAGAGCAATTTGGCGCCGTCATAAGCCCGCCAGCGGGGAAACTCTCCGCCGTCTTCCTGGACCGGATCGATCAGGCCCAGATCGTCGAAAATCTCAAGCGTCCGTGGCTGCAGGCCCTTGGCCTTGGAAGCCAGGACCGGGGCCGGTGCGGCGTCGATCAACCGGACGGGGATATTGCGGCGGGCCAGCTCCAGCGCCAGCACCAGGCCGGCCGGACCCGCTCCCACCACCAGGACCGGCAGCTCACCGGCATCTTCAGCGAATTGCGATGACATATGGACGTCAAACGCCCCAAGCCGGGGGGCGGTGTCAAGTCATCCGGCCGGACGGCCCGGTTTATCGGGAAGCGGGGGAGTCGAGGCGAACCCGCGCTCAGGCCCGGCGCGAGCGGCGCACGAACCGGCGCAAGGTCTGACCTGTCTCGGTGCGAAAATCGGTCGGCTTGGAAGCCGCGTCGTCACCCGCGGCGACGAAAACGAAATTGTCGCCGGACAGGTTATAGATTCCCGGCAGATGCTTGCCGGCATCCGGACCCATCTCATCGACCCAGGTCGCCTGGCGGGGAATGGTGGTGGCGTCCAGGCGGAATTTTCCCTTCAGCAGCACATTGCCTTCGGCGCTGACGACCGAGAATTCGTCACGATCGATGATCGTGAGCGTGCCCGCCGCGCTATATTCGTCGGACGGATTGGAAATACCATCGGCTTCGATGGCGACCTGTTCCCAGGCACCCTGCAGCAGCTCGAGATCTTTTTCGGTTTTGCTGAACACCATGACTGAAACGAAATCCAGATCCACGGCGCGGATGTCTGCACATTTCATAGGCAAACGGAAGGCCGCAGATTGCCGCCGGAGCGGACATTAAGGTCGCAATTTGTATCAGTGTATCTTGTTGAAATCCCGACATTTTGTCGGAGAATCCGATAATCCGCGCGCCGGTTCCGATAACGGCCTATATAGAAAGCGGTTTTTTCCAAGGTTCCAACGCCGTGAACCCGCATCGTTCCGCATGGATATTTTTGTTCGCTGCCGCCTGTCTTATTGCGGCGACAAATCTTCCCGCCCAAGCAGCCACGGCCTGCTTTGCCTCCGCCAAGGTCTACCGGATTCACTCCTTACGCGGCGGCAATGAGAGCAAGGATGGCTGGTCGGTTCGCGCCGATGCGTTCAATCAATGCGTGCGCCGGGCCGAAACGGCGGACCGGATTCTGCACGCGCGCTATCCCGAAACGATCTACGCCCTGTCTTTGGCGTCGACGATCGGATGTCATAATTGTTGACCCTATCTGTCTTCCTCCGCTGTCGCTCCGCTCGCGGGCGAAGAAAGCTAGAGCCAGGACGGTCTGGTGCTTGCCGAAGCGACTCGGGCCCGCCTCTCCTGCGCGCGCGTTAGCGCGCTGTTGGGTGTGAGGTTGGCGACCAAGCCAACCGAACGGCGGATCAGCGCTGGCGATGCGAAGGCCGGAGGGGGAAATCGATTATTCCCGCAAGAAGCAAAGTGAACGTGTCCGCTTCGGTCACGCCCACGGTGGCGATCAATTACATGCTCTGACGCGCATAAAAAAAAGCCGCCCATTTCCGGGTTTCCGGAAATGGGCGGCAAGTCTCTAAAACCGCTTGGCCGGTTTAGAAGTTCAGAGTCAGGCGGCCGTAATAGTAGCCGCCATTCGGATCGAACGACGCGCCGACCGGCGGGTTCTGCACCTGGCCGCCGCTGGCGGAATTGGTGCCGCCATTGGCGCTGAGCGGCGAGCTGGTGAAGCCCACGACATCGCGGCGGATGTTGAAGATGTTGTTGCCGCCGAACGTGACCTGGAAGCCTTCGGTGATGTTATACCGCGCTTCCAGATCGGTCAGGCCGACAGCGGCCTGGTTGGACGGATACAGCGGGGGGCCGCTGTTCGGAGTGGTGAAGCCCTTCTGCGGACCATAGAAGGTTTCGCGGAGCGTCACCCCGAACTCATCCAGCGACCAGTTGGCCGTCAGACCAACCTTCTCCTGGGGCGCGCTGTGCACGAAATTGTACAGCGTATAGGCCTGGAAGAAGGTCGCATTCGGGTTGGAGGCGGTGAGCACGCCCGGCGTCGGCGAAACCGACGACAGGGAGGTGGAGTTGTAGTTGCCCGCCAAGGTCCAGTCGACAAGGCCGTACGCGCCGAAGTCGGTGGGATAGTTGACGGTCAGGTCGACGCCCTGGGTCAGCGTGTCCAGACCGTTCAAGAAGGCGGTGACGCCCACCTGGTTCGCGGTCGGATCCAGAATGTTGCCGTGCGCGATGATCGCCTGGTTGACCAGCGGCACGTTGATCGAGCCGCCCAGGTAATTCACCGTGCCCGAACGGACGATGCGATCGCCCAGCGACACGCTGTAGGCATCGACCGTGACGCTGAGATCGGCCAGCGGATGGGCGACAAGACCCACGCTGTACTGGGTGGAGATTTCCGGCTTCAGGTCGGGCAGGCCCAGCACCTTGGCCGCCGCCGAGTTGGCAGGCAGCTGCACGGTGGCCGCGGTCGGCGAGACCTGGGTGGCGGAATAGAATTCCTCGCCCAGGTTGGGAGCGCGGAAGCCGGTCGAAATCGTGCCGCGAATACCGATCATCGGGCTGAAATCGTAACGGGCCGTGATCTTGCCGATCTGGGCGTCGCCGAAGTCCGAGTAATGTTCGGCGCGGCCGGCGATGTCGATCTGCAATTCCTCGACCGGCGCCACCGCCAGGTCCAGATACACGCCGTAATTCTTGCGGCTGTGCTTGCCCGCGTCCTGCGGCTGGAAGCCCGGATAGGACTGGCCGCCTTCCTTGTAGCGCGACGCGGTGTCGCCCGCATCGATGCTGTAGAAATTCTCGCGGCCTTCGAAACCGAACGCGACATTGAGCGGACCGGCCAGGCCGACATTGAAGGAATGGCTGGCGTCGACGGTCGCCGTCAATTCGCTGGCGGTAAAGGTACCGTCATAGAAATTGGTCGGCGAGGTGTGGGTGTCGATGAACAGCGAACGGTTGGCAGAATTCCAGGTGTAGATATTCGCCCGGTCCTTGCCGTAGCCCGCGCCGACGTCGATGTCCCAGCCCATCAGGTTGAACTTGGTGCCGATATTGTACTGGTAATCGTCTTCCTGCAGCACTTCCTGAGGCGAGAAGCCGTTCGGATACATCACGAGTTCGCCGGGCGTATAGAAAGTGCCCGCCTGGCCGGACGAGATGATCTGGCCATTGGCGTTGAGGCCGGTGCCGTTGACGCCCAAGGGGGAGATGCCGCCGCCGATGCCCACGGCGCAAGCCGGGGTGATGCCGTTGGCCGAGAGCGCCGTGTTGTAACCCTGGCGGTTGGTGGCCGAGCAGGGCTGGCTGGAGCCCGGCGTCGCGATCACTTGCGACGGCATGCGGACATTTTCCCAGGCCTTGGCGAAACGATGCGCCCAGCTGCCGAAGGCATAGACCTGGACGTTGTCGCTGAAGTCGTAGCCCGCGTTCACATAAGACGTGAACAGCTGATATTCGGGGTCGCTGTTGATCTTGTTGGCGCGGCCATATTCCGACATGCCGCGGCGATTGGCCAAGGGAACGCAAATGCCGGCCGTGCAAGGCACGACGCCATTGGCGTTGGGGACGAAGGTATTGTTGCCCGCCGTGGCGCCCACGCCGATCAGGCCTTCCGGCGCTTCGGTGCCGGTGGGGCTGAACAGGCGGGTGTCGTTGCCGCCATTATGGGTGAAGCCGTGATACTTCTTGTCGGCGGTGATGTTGACGAAGCCCTTGTCGAACAAAGGCAGCGCCAGATTGGCCGAAACTTCGAAGGTTTCACCGCGGCGGTTGTAGTTCTGGCCGCCGGAAACCTGGAACTGGCCGCCCGAGGATTTCTTCTTGAGGATGAAGTTCACGACGCCGGCGATGGCGTCGGTGCCGTATTGCGCGGCCGCGCCGTCGAGCAGCACTTCGACATGGTCGATCGCCGCGGTGGGGATCAGCGAGATGTCCGCCGCCGCGCCGCCGCCCGACGAGCCGCCGCCGACGTTCAAGTTGGACGTGCCGTGACGGCGCTTGCCGTTCACCAGCACCAACGTGTCGTTGGGCGAAAGACCGCGCAGCGCCGCCGCGAGGGTCAGGTTCGCGGTGTCGCCGCCAAAGGAGTCGGCGGTGAAGGACGGAACGGTCTGGCCCAGCGCGGCGCGCAAGTCGCCCGAACCGGCGCCATGGGTCAGCGAGTCGGAGCCCAACACGGTGATGGGCGCGGCGCTGTCGGCGGCGGTCATGCCCTGCACGCGGGTGCCGGTCACGATCACAGTTTCATTTTCGGCGGTGGCGTTCTGCGCCAGTGCGGGCGCGGCGGCCCAGGCAAACGCGGCCATGGACGAGCCAAGCAGCAGCGAATGCTTGAAGTTCATTCTTTGCATATGAAGTCCCCTAGATTGCAGATTTTTAATGCTCCGATACGTTCGTGCGCATCGGCAATTCTTTTGGATTTGAGAGACGTCTGAAGTGGTGTGGCGGCCCCCATGCCCGCAAAGAGAAGCGGGCGGAATTACCCTGCATCTCGGCGAAATCTCCGCACATGGCGGAAATCACTAAACTTTGCGACAGGCTATGAGGCCGTAGAGGTGGGTGAAATTATATTCAGGACGTGAGTATATAATACTAAATGATTAGTCCTATGCTGAAACCGGTAGGCCACGATTCCGGAAAAGCCCGAAAAGCTTGGAAAAATCCGGATCGCTCTTTCCCGGCCCGGAACTTTGAGGATTGGATTTATCGTCAATACGCATCTTTTTGGCAGAAACTGGCATGCTTGCCACAGTCGGCGCAGCATTCTGGCGCCCCAGCCGGCCGACCGAAGCCGAAATGAAGCCCGACTCAGCCGCATTCAGATGAGATGGCTGAGCCCGCTGGCCAGTCCGAACACGACCAGGCTGAACACCAGCACGCCGGCAATCCCCAGGGCCGCGCCCAGAAGAATGGCCGCGCCATCATGCTCGATCAGTCCCAGTCCGATCACCATCAGGGCCAATGCGGGCACCATGTGACCGAACGGTATCGGCAGCGCCGACAGGATCGAAAGCACCACGCAAATCAGCCCGATCACCCGTTCCGCGGCGGGCGTGCTCACCGCGGGCAGGCGCGGTTTCAGCAAGGGCTCGATCCGCGCAAGCATGCCCGCCAGCCTGGGCGTGATGGATTTGAGCACGCTGGCGCCGATGCTGCGCCGGGCAATCGATTTGGGCAGCACCAGCCTGGGCCAGCCCAGCATCAGATGCACCGCCAGGATGATCACTGGAATGCCGAAAATGACATTGCCGAAGGGAATGGGCGCGGGAAAAATATTCGGCACCGCAAAGATCGCCATCAGCACACCCAGCCCGCGATCGCCCAGGCTGGCGACCACGTCTTCAAGACTGACTCGCTCGCCGCCCAGCTGGTCCGCGAACTGACGCAACAATTGCGAGGTTTTTTCGGGGGGCGCGCCGGATGGAAAGACGGGCTCGGAAGGGTCTGTCATCGGCGCGGTCAGACCGGCAGACCCAGATACCGCCACAGCTTTTCGATCTGAATCATGTCCAGTTCGATCGCCGTTTCCAGTTCTTCGATCCGGCCCGGCGCGCGGCCCTGGGCATGCCGCGCATGACCGCTTTTCAAGGCTTCTTCCAAGGTTCCGGTGACCGGCCCGCCCTCTTCTGGCGCATGCCGCCAGCCCGGCGAGGTCACTTTTTTGGTCAGTTCGTCATGCGTATATCGGCTGGCCATGGACGCTCCTCGCGGGGTCTAACGCCCCAAGACATGCAGAAGACATATATAAGCCGCCGCCTCACAATTGGAATGAAGCAAAGCCGCGGGATATCGCGGAAAATTTATTCCCCCGGACGGATGCAAGCCCTTGTTTTTCCTAACTTCGTGCTGATCCGCCGCTTTTTCGGTGAACCAAAGGGCCGGGATTCGCATTGAAAGGAGACAGAGTAAGCAAGCGTGGGGGGACCGGAGTTGAGTTGCCATGTCCCTGACCTATCGCGAGCAGATTTTCATCGCCCCCCTAGCCCGCCGCCGGAGAAATGCCTTTGAAGACGACGCGCATGGCATCGGCCGGTCGCCGCGCTTTGTGCCCGGATGGTGGCTGGCAGGCGTTGCGGTGTTTTATGCCGCCGTCGCGGCGCTCTGCATTTTTGTCTTATAGCGATCGGCAGGCTGCGATCAGTTTTCGCCCGGCGTCAGCAGGCTGTTGGCCAGCCGCGCGTGAAGCTCGGCCTGGGCGCGTTCGCGTTCCTGGGAGCGGGCGATCCATTTTTCCACCGTGCCCAGGCGTTCGGCGAGCAGTTGCGCGCCGGCCGCTTCGCCGTCGATCTTGCGGCCCAGATTGCCGAGATCGCCATACAGCACCGCCAGGCGGTCGGCACCGTCATCGAGCTTGCGGCTGAGATTGCCGATATCGCCATGCAGTATCGCCAGCCGGTCGGTGCCGCCGTCCAGCTTGCGGGTGACCGTGCCCAGCGTATCGGCGAGCGCTTCGATCCGTTCCACCGAACGGGCGTTGCGATCCTTCAATTCCGCGATCGCTTTTTCGGCCTGTTCCATCTGGGTGCGATGCTCGCGCAGCGCCAGCGCCGCTTCGCTCAGGACATCGCCTTTTAAACGGTTCATGTCGCGCGTCAGGCCTTCGTGGCGCGCATCCGCCGCCTCGAGACGGGTTTCCAGCTGTCGGGTGGCCGCGGCGGCGCTTTCACTGGCCGCGTTCAGATCGTCCTTCAAGGCGGCGCTACGGCGCGCCAATTCGTCATGCATTCCCACCGTGCGCCGCGACAGATCCTCGTGGCGCATATCGCCCGCTTCGACCCGTTCCTCCAGCTTGCGCAGGGCGACAGCCGCCTGGCTGAGATTGGAGACTTCGCCGCGCAGCATGCGCATATTGTAAGCGAGATCCTCGTTATGGCCGTCGGCGATCTGCATGCGCTCTTCCAGATGGCGCAGGCCCGCGCGGGTTTCCTCGAAACCGCGCGCACTCACAACTTCGCTGTTGACCACGCGCAGTTCCAACGCGTCCAGACGCTCGCGGTCGGCGCCGAGCTGATGTTGCAGGGACTGCGCCAAGGCGGCGATCTTCTCGTCCCGCTCGCTGGCGCCGCGCTCCGCTTCCATGGCAAGGCCGGAAATCACGTTGCAGATTTCGCGAATGGTTTCGCGCAGATGGGCGATTTCAGCACCCTCTTCCAGGCGTGCGATGCGCTGGTCCAGATCGCTGAAGATGACGGCTTGGCGTTGGGTGCCCGGATCGAATGGCGATCTGGGCGGGGCGGGCGGCGGCTCGTCCGCCGCGGCGAAAGCGGTTTCGATCTTCTCGTGCAGCGCGCGCAGGCTTTCGGCGGATGCTTCGTCGGCCACCAGCAGGGCGTTATCCGTCCCATCGACCAGCGGCGGACTCACATCTGACACAGCAGCCCGGCTCATGCTTTTGCCCCGTAAACTAATGGCCGGATTGTCAGCCAATAGAGTTAACTCCGCCTTACCAAGGAAAGTACAGCTGCAAGCAGTTGATTCTATAAGAAAAAACCAAAAACTTCCAGCCCTTGGCCGGCGAGAGCGGTCCGCGCCCTTCTTGGCCGCCCGCAAAGGGCGCGGCCAAGACCGGCAAAGCGCGAACTATTTTAACCAAAAGCGTCGGAAAATGGGGCCGGACCGACAGATGGGTCACCGGAAGTGGATATTCGTGACATGAGCGGCCCGGCCGGCCCTGACAAGGCCGCGATACGTTTGATGACCGCCGCACGGATCCTGCTGGGGCGCGGCGACACCCGATTCTCCATCGCCCGGCTTTGCCGGGAAGCCCGCGTGACCGAGGGCGATTTCGATCGCCACTTTGAAAACCGCGCGGCCTTGTTCCAGGCATTGGTGAAGCCCTCCGCGGCCGAAGCCGCGTTGGAAAAGCGCATCGGCCTGTTCGAGCAAAGTCTTGCCGATTTGAGCGACAATGTCCGCAAGGCGGAACATGCGCAGGCCGAGGCCATCGCGCGCCTGGAAGAAAAGATGAGAGGTACCGGACGGCTAGGCTATTTCGGGCCGCTGTATCGCGCGGCGCGGCGCTGGCGTTTGCCGCTGCCGTCGCGCCGCATGGCGATGGTCGGGGTCGCGGCCTTGCTGGTCGCCATGACGGCGGGAATTCCGTTGCTGCAAGCCGCCCGCGGCAACAGCGCCCCGCGCGATGACGCAGCCGATTCCATTGCGATGCTTCAGGCCCGCGCCGAGGACGGCGACGCAAAGGCGCAATCGGCGCTGGCATTCACTTATCTTGGCAGTCCCGGCGTCGCGCGCGATGTGTCGGCGGCCGCGCGTTGGGCGCGGGCGGCGGCGGATCAAGGCGACGCCAACGCGCAATATCTGATCGGCAGCCTCAGCCTGGCCGGAACGGGTGTGCCGCGCGATCCCGGACAGGCGGTGTCCTGGTTCACGCGCAGCGCGGCGGCGGGCAACGTCAAGGCGATGCACAATCTTGCCATCGCTTATGTGCAGGGCAACGGCGCCCCGAAAAATCCCGCGGCGGCAGCCAGATGGTTCGCGCGGGCCGCCTCGCAGGGCTATGTCGATTCCGCTTTCGACCTCGCCGTTCTTTACGAGCAAGGCTTGGGCGTCGCGCAGAGCCCGCGCGAGGCCTTGCGCTGGTACCGCATCGCCGCCGCTTCGGGCGACCGCACGGCCGCGGCGCGGGCCCATTTCCTGGAGACCGACGGACAGCCCTGACAGGCCGCTCAATCCGGGACAGACCCGCCGGATACCGGGAATCCGGGGAATAATTCCTGGCACAGGGCTTGCGCCTGGCTTGTCGAGATCGCGGCAGGCAGCAGACGTGAAGGCTTTTTCGTTTCATATTGATCCATCGGCACGTTTCGAGGGGCCGCGCAGGCGCATCCGCAAGAGCCGGCTGGATCTGGCGCTTCAATTCCGGTTGCCACCATCCAAGGCCAAGGCGCCGCCGCCGAAGCCCAAAACCCACCCCCGCAAGCCGCCGCTCAAATTCCTGAACAGCACCAGGGAAATTCTGACGGCCCGCCAGATCCGCTACGGGGCGTTCGTCATTTCGACCATGCAACGAAACGACGGAAGCTGGACCGCAAGCTTCGGCCGTGCCGACAATGGACCGCTCATCGTCGATGGAAAAAAGCAGGCCGTGATGACGACCGGATCTTATCGCGCGGAATTGCTTGCCCTTGCCGAGGCTCAGATCCGCATCGACATGCGGGGTTCGTAACCAAACCGCCATCGCCGCCCGCCCTGTGAAAAAACTTCGCCGGAACAGGCACATGAGCGTACGCAACGGTACGGGAAAAAATTGCGCATCCTAGGCAGTCGTTAAGATTTACAAGATATAAATCCCCTGCCGAAGGGATGAATTCCGGCCCCATGCCAAGCAACTGCGTTCAGGTGGATCTGGTTGAGACCGCACGTTCTCTCCTCCTGAGAGATCCGGACCGCTTTTCCGTCGCGGCTTTGTGCCGTGAGACGGGACTGAGCCGCGCGAAGATGCGTCAGCATTTTCCCAACAAGGCCGCGCTGATGACGGCGTTGCTGAAAGACGAACCGGATGCGGGCGACCCACTTCCCGTACCGGAGGAAAATTCCCGCGAGCCGGATCCCGCCCCGGAAATCATCGGCGAAGGTTGGATCGAGCGGCGCTTCCGGGTGTTCGAACGCGCCTTGACCCTTCTGGAGCACAAGACCGAAGACGCAGCCGCCGACCATTCGCGCGCGCTGGCGATGATCGAAGAACGGCTATACGGGCAGCCCGGCACGCCTCCGCCGGAACCACCGCCGGTCGTGGCTACGACAGAGCCGCCGGAGGAAATTTCCGTTTCCGATACGGATGTCTCGCCGTCCGTCCCGCCCGCCGCCGGCACGCCGGTGGTGATGCCGCGGCTGGAATTTCAAGCGGCCGGGCCCGGGTTCGATGCCCGCAAGAAAATGCGCAGCGTTCTGGAAAAGATGCCCGCCGCCGCCGGGACCGCGCCGGAAAAACAACCATACCTGAAACAGATGTCACCCTGGCTGATGGCGGGCGCGGGATTGACCGGCCTGGGACTGTTGTTCGGCGGCCTGTTGATGGTCTCTATGGCGCGCAATGCGCCCAAGCCGGCCATGCCGCAAGCGCGGATCGCCGCCGCGCCGAAACCGGATGCTCCGCAGAAAATCGCCATGGCCGGATATGAAACGGCGGACCATGTGGTGGTCATCGACGCCACGGGAGCGACACCGGCGCCCGCCGTGCCACAGATCGACCTGCGCGCCGAACGCGGCGACGCCCATGCCAAGGTCGAAACGGCGCTGGCCTATTTGCGCGGCCAGGATGTCGAGCCGGATGCCGGGGCGGCGATGCGCTGGGTCCAGGCCGCCGCCGCCGAGGGCGACGCCACCGGCCAGCTGATACTGGGATCGCTTTATGCCAAAGGCATGGCGCCCGATCCGCGGCGCGCCGCGAAATGGTATGCCGCCGCGGCCGCGCAAGGAAATGTGAAGGCGATGCACAATCTTGCCCTCGCCTATCTGGCCGGTGACGGGGTGGAGAAAAATTCCGCCACCGCGATCGAATGGTTCACCAAGGCGGCCAATGGCGGCTATGTCGATTCCGCCATGAACCTGGCCGTGCTTTACGATCGCGGCGAGGATGTGGGCCGCGATCCCCGCGAAGCCCTTCATTGGTATGACGCGGCGGCGGCCAAGGGCGATGGCGAAGCCGAGGGCCGCGCAAAGGCCCTGCGCCGGCAGCTTTCGCGTCTGGCGGATCGCTAGCCCGCCTTCGCTATTTCAATTCCGTCATCACCGCGCTTTGCCGTTTCCCGGCCAGCAATTCGCCATGGGTGCGGCCCGCCTTGCTGAACCTGATCTGGTCCTTGCGGAAATCCAGGATCTCGCTCTTGCCGTCGAGGCCGGTGGAGCGGATGGGACCGTCATAGCGGAACACCATCACCGTATCCTTGTCGTGATGATGCATCGGCACCGGCACACCCGGCGTCCAGCTGAAGCGCGACACCACCACCCGCTCATTCTCGAAGATCTTTTCCGAGCCCGCGCGGGGGAAAGCGTTGGGAATTCCATCCGGTCCGAGATTGGGCTTGGCGATACCGCCTTTGAGCGCGATCACCACTTCATGGGCATGATCCGACATGTCGACCGCGCCGGAACCTTTGGGCGTGAACACCGCGTCGCCGAAACTGCGGGTCGCGGCCGTCACAGTGCCGTCGGCATGCCTGGTGCGGATGGTGCCGCCTTCCAGAAAAACCGTGACGGTGTCGAATTCCCGGGGCGTGGGCGGGGCGTTTTCGCCCGGCCCCAGCCTCACGTCCCACACCGTGACCCGCTCATTGTCGATCACTTTGTTCACTTCTGGTGCGGCGAGTGCCGGTGCCGCCAGAACGGCGGCAAGAAACGCGGCAGAGAGCGTGCGGAGCATCGGAGTTCCTTCGGCGCGGGCGCCCAGCAAAGCGGCAATCCAGGAAAAAGCCCAGCCGCCGGACAATTTTTCACTTGCGCCTCTTGTTCCAGAGTGTTCTAGATATATCTAGACTGTGCTACAGAAGAGGAGAAAATTGCATGTGGCATTCGAGACATCATGAAGAATCAAATGGTTATCGGCATTGCGGCCCCCGTGGCGGCCGGTTCCGGGGTGGCTTTGGCTTCGGCCATCATTTCGGCCGGGGCATGGGTGGCGGCGAAGGCGGACGGCGGCGCGGACTTTACGACTCCGAAGAGCTGCGCCTGGTACTGCTCTCGCTGATCGCCGAACAGCCCCGTCACGGCTACGACTTGATCCGCGAGATCGAGGAACGCACCGGCGGCGAATATGCGCCCAGCCCCGGCATCGTCTATCCCACTCTCACCATGCTGCAGGATATGGGCCTGATCGTGGAGAGCGATACGGCGGGCACCCGCAAAGTCTATGCCGCCACCTTGGAAGGCACCCAGCATCTGGCGGAGAAGAAAGAGGACGTCGCCGCCCTGTTCGCCCGCCTTGCCGAGCTGAAATCCGCGCAACGGGGCGACCGCGCGCCGGTGCGCCGCGCCTTGCGCAACCTGCATGCGGCGCTGGCCGAAAAAGTGGCGCGTTCCGACAATGACGAACTGATGCACAAGATCGCCGCGCTTCTGGATGAAACGACCCAGAAGATCGAGCGGAGCTGACCGGCTTCGATCACGCCGCCCCCGGGCTGCTCCCTGCGGCCCGGGCGGCGTGGCCGTTTTCGCCGGCGGCAAAGACGGCTAGTCTTTCGGCGCCATCTGTCCGGGCGCCTGCATGGAAGATAAGACGCGCCGCCGCCTTCGCCGCTTCGCCTGGTATTTCGGCGGGGGGCTTGCGGTCCTGGCCATTCTTCTTGGCGGATTCGCCGCCGCCTTCATTCTCAATTTCCGCCTCATTCCGCCCAAAGCCGATTATCCCGCGCCCGCCTCCGCGTTGGAGGCACAGCGCCAGGATCTGGATTATTTTTCCAAGGCCATGGCGCTGGACCGCGCTTTTTCGCCCGCCGCCCGCGCCGCCGGCGAGGCCCGCATCGCCGCGTTGAAGGCGCTGCCCGAAGCGCTGCCCCGCGCCAAACTGCAGGTGGCGCTGATGCAGGTGATGGCATCGGCGGACAATGGCCATTCCCGCATGCGTCCCATCGCCGAGCAAGGCAGTCTGGTCCTGCCGCTGCGGGTGACGCGTTTTGCGGAGGGCTTTTACGTGATGCGGGCGGAAGCGGCGCATCGCGGTCTTTTGGGCGGACGGGTGGAAAGCATCGACGGCATGCCCATTCAAGCCGCGCTGGACAGGCTGGAAACATTGCGCGGCGGCGTCGAACGCTTCCGCCGCGAGAATGCCGCCGTCTTCATGGTGGTGCAGGATCTTCTCTACGGTCTCGGCATCGCCACCGATCCGCGTGCCTCGACCTGGACGGTACGGCTGGCGGACGGGCAGTTGGTGACGGAGCATCTTTCCGCTTTCCCTCTCAGGAAAGGCGATGATCTGGTCAATGGCGTGCGCTGGCTTTCGCCCGAACCGGCCAAGGGCGTCGAGCGCGGCTGGATCGCCTATCGGCCGCGCGTGGGCGATGTGCCGGAAAGCTGGCGCGACTTCGACAACTACTTCCGGCTTTCCGATGCCGCCGGCAGCTGCGCCAAGGTGGTGCGGCTGCAGCATATCATCGACACGGACGGACAGAAGATCGCGCCCTTTCTGGCCCGCGCCGAAACCGCCTTGCGGGCTGACCCGCCTTGCGCACTCGTCCTGGATTTGCGGGGCGACAGCGGCGGCAACTACACCAACATTTGGCATTTCACCCATGCGTTGCCGGATCTGGTGAAACCAGGCGGGCGCATTTTCGTCCTCACCGATCCGCAGACTTTTTCCGCCGCCATAACCGCCACCGCTTTCGTCAAGGATGCGGGCGGCGCGCGGGTCACCGTCATCGGCGAGCCGGTGGGCGACCGGATGCCGTTCTATTCCGAAGGCGGCAAGGCCTGCCTGCCCAATCTGAAAGCGTGCGTCTTCTACCAGACCGGCAAGCATGACTATGTCCATGGCTGCCGCGATTGGCGCGAATGCTATTGGGTCAATCTGGCCTATCCGGTGCGAGTGGCGAGCCTGGAGCCCGATATTTTCGTGCCGCTCACTTTCGAGGATTGGAATGCGGGACGCGATGCCGCCTATGCGCGGGCCCTGGCGCTGATAGGCCAAGCCAAATCCTGAGCGCCGTCAATGGATGGTGAGAAGCGAAATCTCCGGCGGTACGCCGAACCGGGCCGGGATCAGGCTGGTGCCGATGCCGGAGGAGACGAACATGGTCTTGCCGTCTTCGCGCACCGTGCCAATGGCATAACGCTGGCCATACATCGAAGCCAGGGCCACCGCGGGCCGCTCCAGGAAAGGCAGCCAGATCTGCCCTCCATGGGTGTGGCCCGCCAAGGTCAGCGCGCAGTTCTTCGGCAGGATCGGCAGTGAATCCGGTGAATGGGTGAAGCAAAGCGCCCGCGCATCCGCCGGCAGATGGCGGAAGACGCGCGGCGGATGCGACTGGCCGCTGTGATAATCGCCGATCCCCACCAGATAAAAATCGCCATGATGCCCGCGCACCACCTGCGCCATATTTTCCAGATCGGGGATGCCGGCGGCACGGAACAGGCTCGCGATGCGCGGCCCGTTTTCCCAATGATCGTGATTGCCCAACACCGAATAGACGCCCATGGGCGCGCGCAGCTGCTTCAGATGCGCCGCGATTTTCTCAGCCGGCATGTGATGGCCGAACGGCATGCCCCGGATCACATAATCGCCGGTGAGAAGAATGATGTCGGGATGGGCGTCATTGGTCATCGCCACGATCCGGTCGATCTTGGCGTCGTCGATATAGGGCGCGCCGGCATGCAGGTCGCTGATCACGGCGATGGTCATGTCCTTGAGAAAGGGCGCATCGACCGTCACGTCATGGCGCGCCAGGCGGATCGAGGACGGCTCCAGCCAGAAGGCGTCCAGCCCCAGCCCGACAACAAAAATCAGCCCCAGAAGGCCAAGAAGAAATTTGAGGCGCATAAATCGCTTCATCAATATTCGAACTGATAAGAGAGGCCCAAGGTGCCGCCCATGTCCTGGGCGGCCGCGCCTTGGGTGGCCGTGGCGTTGGGGGCCGCATTGATGGTCGCTTCCGCCTTCAGATTGCGGGTGATGTCGATCTGCACCTGGGCCTGGGTGCCGCCGGACAATCCCTGCTTGGCGCCCACATAGATGTTGCGGAAGACATATTTGCCCGCTTCCACTGTGGTGCCGGTGGTGACGCCGGAACCGCCGCTCACCGCCAGCCGGTCCAATCCCAGCCCGCCCCGGATCGAGGCCACCGGATCGAAGCCGTTGCTGATGCCGCTGAGCGAAGCCAGCGCCTGGGCGATCCCGGCCATCTGCAGCGGCGTCAATTGCTTGGAGCTTTGCTGGAAGAGAAGATGCGCCAGGATTTCATCCTGGGGCAATTGCGGCGAACTCGACAAAGTGATCTTGGGCGCGGAGGCATAGCCGCCCACCGTCAAAGTAGCGGTGACGCCGCCCGAACTGGTCTCCGCCACGAAATCCAATATGGGATCGAGGCGGCTGCGCACGCCGCCGCCGTCGAAACTGACCTTGCCGGTGGTGAAGTCCAGGATCTGTCCCGCCACCGTCAAGGTGCCGCGCTGCATCTGGAAACCGCCGCCCACCTGGGGCGCCCCGGTGCTGCCCTTGAGCGTCAATTCTCCCCCCAGATCCGCATCAATGCCATGGCCGCGCACGATCACCGGCCCGGTGGTGGCGACCGCAAGGTCCAGCGCCAAGGCCGTGGCGGCCGGAAGCGGAGGCGGCGGCTTCTGTCCCCGGCGGCGGATATTCAGTGTACGGACTTCCGGCGGGAAGGAATCCGGGATGTTGATCTCCGCCTTGGGCACATCCAGTTTCCCGGCCAAGGTGAGCGCGCGCAAGGCCTCGCCTTTCAAACTCAGATCGCCGGTCAAGGACGCCGTCATCATGTCGCTGACAATGGGCCGCGCATTGCGCATGGTGATGGTAAGATCGGCGGGCCAGCCCGGCCGCGTGGTGTCGAGCGTGCCGTCGCCGCCGATGCTGCCCGGCCCCGCCTTGCCGTTCAGGCTCGCGATCCGGATCACGCCATTATCGGCTTTGAGATCCGCCGCGACATCTTGAATGCGCAGGCCCTGCACCGCGTCTTGATATTCCGCGCTTTTGAGCGACGCGGTGCCTGACAGGCGCGGCGCCGCCATGGTGCCCGCAACGATGCCATCCAAGGTGACGCGGCCCTTCACCTGGCGCCCCGCCGCGGTCAAAAGCGGATTGAGAAGGGACAGATCGGCGCTTCCCGCCGCATGCAGGTCCAGTGCATGTTCGGCTGACATGGGCGCGGTGCCTTGCACCGTCATCGCCACGCTTTCGCCCGCGGACAGTTTGGCGTTCACCCGCGCCGTGCTGCCGTTCATCTGTGCCTCGGCGTCGAGCGCGGCGGGCGCCAGGCGGCGCGAATAGCCCGCCACCCGCAGATCCTTGCCGCTCAATGTCAGGGTGCCCAAGGGCGCGGCGATGGTGCCGGTCAGCTGCGCGCGGGCGGACAAGGTGCCTTCGGCGCCCAGCTCCGGCGCGAAAGAGCGGAAGGATGCCAGGTGGATATTATCCGCCGAGGCGGTGAGCGCCAGCTTGGGCAGCACCCGGCCTTCGGCGATGACATCGCCGCCCGCCGCTTTCAGCGCCAGCCGGTCTACCGCCACGCCACCCGCAAGATCGAAATTGGCCGGTTCGGCCAGTGCGATGGCTTCGCCTCGCCAGTCGCCCGCCAGTTGATTCAGCTGCAGCCGCGATTTGGGCACATCCGCCAGCGCCGCCGCCGTGACATGCGCCGGAAATCCTTGCGCATCTTTCAGGTCGCCCGTCAGCGACAAGGCCAGCTTGTCGAGCGGGCCGTCCAAGGTGCCTGTCGCCGAACCGGTGACGCCGCCCGCGGCCAACTCTCTGGCATTGAGCCTGGCGTCGATGCGGGGGGCGCCGAAGGCATCGGCGATCGTGCCGTCGATGACGGCGGCGGCGACCGTCACGCCCTCCAGCTTCATCGCACCCCCATTCAGATGCAGCGCCACGCTTTGCTTTCCGCCCTGACCGCCAAGATCGCCGGTGGCGTGCAGATTTCCCCCCATCGCCAGGCCCGTGAAGGTCGTCAGATCGTTCAAGTCGCCCGCATCCAGATTGGCGCGTCCGGCCAATGGCCCATTCTGCGGCACAGTGATCGCCGCGCTGCCGGTCAGAGATTTCCAATCCAGCGACAATTTGGCGTCATGGCTTGAACCTTTGGCGATCCAGTCCGCCGCCAAAGCCAGACCGGCATCATCCAGCCTGCCATCCGCCGTGATCCGCGCATTGACGGGATTGGGCAGGCCCGTGGCGCGGGCGCGCAAGCCGATGCGCTGGCGGGAAAAGCCGCGGCTGGCCATGTCGGCGCTGCCGGAAAGGTCGAGCAGCGCCTGGGCCGAAATACCCGCCACCGTGCCGTGGATTTCCGCCGTTCCGGTCAGCACAGGCGAAAGACGCGCGAGATCGCTGAGGGCGGTGCTCACCCGATATTCCAGCCGCCCGGCGCGAAAGCCGCCTTCGATATTGGCGTCGAATCCGGCCCCATGCAGGCGCATGCGGGAATCCATCACATCCGCGCCCGCGACCAGGCTGTGGAATTTGAGCGTGGCGTTCCGGCCCAGCATCCGCGCCACCACCGAGGCGCCATCCGCCGCTATGCCGCCATCCAGATCGAGGGTGAGTTGCTGGCCGCCGCGGATGACGGATGCTTTCAGCCGGGCGCTTCCCGTCAAGTCCGCGCCCGCCAGCGCCGCGAAAGGCTGAAGCGACGGCACCGACAGAGTCACATCCGCGCTTTGCGTGCCCGCCGTCTTGGCGGTGCCGTCGAGCGCCAGCAAGGGATGGCGAAGCTGGAACGTCACGGGCCGGGCGGGATTCTTCAAGTCGGCATGCGCGGTCAATTGGAAAGGCCGGGATGCGAACACGCCGGCATATTTGCTGTCGGGAAGCCGCGCGCCGCTTGCCGTGGCGGTGAGGCCGGCGCGGCCGCCCGCCCCTTTCACTTCGGCATCCACCGTGTCAATGGCAAAGCCTGCGATGCCGAGCTTGGCGAGGCGCAGCTTGGCGTCCACTTCAGGTGCGTCGAAAGCGCCATGGACATGGCCTTCCGCCATCAGGCCGGCCCAGCCGGTCGAGGCATCGAGCTGCATGGCGGCCGATGCGGCCGAGAAATCCAGATCGGTCCGGCCCGCCGCCAGGGAAATCGTTCCTTTGCCATTGGCATTGAGCGCGCCCGCGGTCAGCGCGAAGGAGACATTGTTGGCGGCGCGATCCCCCGATGCGTCCGCCGAAAGTGCGATAGGCCCCAGCCCCGGCAGCCCCGCCACCGTGCCCAGCAATCCGTCCGGGCTTTCGGCGATGGCGGCATGGCCGTGGATCACATCCGCCGCCACATAGCCCTTGAGGATATAATGATCGTTGCCGCCCGGCCGGGTGATGGCGAGATCGACGCCGAATTCATGGATGGTGGTGAAGTTCAGCGAGCCTTTCGCCGCCAGCATGGCGGGATGGCCCAGAAGCGACGGCGCGATGTCGATATGCGGCAGGGACAGTGCATAGACATCGATGCGGGGCGATTTTCCTTCGCTGGGTTTTGACGGCAAGGGACGGCGCAGAAACTCCACCTTCGCGGCGGCGGCCCGCACCACTTCATAATGATTGCCAAGGATGGTGAGCGGCGACCAATCGATCTGCGCATCCGTGACGCGCAGCCAGGTTCCGTTTGCGTCCCGAAGCTCGATCCGGCGCGCCCTGGCGCTGGCGGGCAACGCACCGTCCAGACCTTCGACGATCACTTCGCCGTTGGTGGCCTTGCCTGCGATCCATTCGATCAGGCGATGGCCGGGCGGCGTCCGCAGCATCAGCGCCAGCATGATGCACAGACCGGCGAGGATGCCGCCGGTCCAGCGCAGGATGCGCAATATCCGCTTTTGCCGCTCCTCGCTCAAAAGGCCTGCCCCAATCCGATATAAAGTTCGAACGCATCCCCGCCCGGCACCCGGTTCAGCGGCACCGCGATGTCGGCGCGCACCGCTCCCAGCGGCGTATAATAACGCGCGCCCAGGCCTGCGCCCACGCGCACCGCGCCGCTGAAAGGGCTGCCCACTTCGCTGGCCTGCCCCGCATCGACAAAAGCGACCACGCCATAATCCTCCAGGATGCGCTGGCGGAATTCGATGGTGGCGGCATCGACCGACTTGGCGCCCACCGGTTTCTTGTCGGGAAATTGCGGGCCGATGGATTGATAGGCAAAGCCGCGCACCGTGGCGCTGCCGCCCGCATAGAGCCGCTGGTCCGGCGGCAATTCCATGTTGGAACCGCCCATGATGCTGCCCGCAAGCGCCCGCAGCGCCAGCACCGAACGCCCGCCTCCGCCGAGATCGAAGTAAGCAGAGCCGGAGGCCTGCAGCACCAGGAAGGTGAGATTGTTGGCGCCGAAGGATTGAGTGGGGGTCATCGCCATCGAGGCCCGCGCGCCGCTGACCGGATCGCGCAAGGGATCGGTGAGGCCGGTGGAATTATACGTCACCGTCATCGGCAAGGCGATCAGCTGGTAGAGCCGGTCGGTCTTTTCCTGCGCCACCTGGTCATAGAGCAAACTCGCGCCTAAGCTGCCGCTCCACAAAGGCGAGAATTTCCGGCGCAGATACACCGAGGCGCTTTCGGCGGTCTGGTCATAGGCTTCGAGCTGCTGGCGCACGCCCAGAATGTCGAATTCCAAAGTCTGATCGGGACGCAGGAATTGCGGCTTGATGAATTGCGCCCCCAGATTATAGCCCAGTCCCGACGTGGCCGTGCCCAGCCCTGTTCCCGCCGCGCTGAGATTCAGCTGCTCGGCATTGCCGAACAGATTGCGGTGCGACCAGGTCGCGCCCAGGCTGACGCCCAGATCGGTCGAATAAGCGCCGGTCAAGGTCACGGCATGGCGGGGCCGTTCCTGCATGTCGAAAGTGAGCGCGATGCGCCCATCGGCATCCAGCCTGGTGGCGGCATGCACGGTGACGCCGGAAAAGACGCCCAGCGCCGCCACCTTTTGGCGGGCCTCCTCGATGCGGCTGGGGCGATAGCGGTCGCCCGGCTTTACCGTCAGCACCTTGCGCACGAAATCCTCATGCACGTCCTTCAACCCCGAAAAGACGATGCGCCCGATATTCACGCGGGGGCCGGTGACCACCCGATAAGTGAGATTGACTTCATGCTTCTCATTGTCGGCGAAGGCGATGGGCGCTTCCACCGTGGCCAGCGCGTAACCGTCCTCCTGCAAGGCGGCGAGCAATTGCGCCTGCGCGTCCAGCACGGCATTGGCGATGGCAGGATCGCCGCTTTTGATTCTGACCGCGTTCCGGCCGGCGGCGGGCACGGTACCGTCGAAAGCGATGGTGCCGAGATGAAAGAGCGGCCCCTTGTCGAGCGCAACATCCACCGTCACCGGAGGATTGGCGGGCGCGTCGTCCAGAAATCCGGGCAATTCCGGATCGGAAAGCGGATGGCCCGCGATCTTGATGGTCACGCCATTGAGGTAATAGCCGAAACTGTCCAGCGCGGTCTGGAAGCGGGCGATGTCGGCTTGCGCCCGTTGCACCAGAGCAAAAGGCGGCACCGGCACCTTGTCCTGCAGGCTGGCGAGTTGGGAGCTGGAGCGCAGCACTGCGTCCATCTCGCCCGAACCGGTACCCTGGATATTGACTTTATAGGGCTGCGGATCGGCGGCACGCGCCATGCCCGCGCCGAACGCAAGCAAGGCAAACATTGCGCTGTTGAACAGAACCAAAAACCGCAAGATGCAAAACCGTCTGAAAGCCTTCGGACCACTCGCTCAGACCGGTCGCTTAGGCGGTGTCTGTGAATTGGCGGCAGGCCCGATTGTATGGAGGGGCCCCAAGGAAATACAGGCACAATTGGCCGCGCGTTTCGCCGAAAAGCCCGGAAATGCGGCCGCGCGATCAGGAAGATTGCGCGGCGCCGCCGGCGGGCGCATCGCGCCCAGGGAACACGATCGGTTCCTGGCGTGTCCGGGGCAAGGAGGCGGCATGGCGGTCGCGCACGAACGCGATGAGACGCTCGCGCAAGAGCGCTCCCAGGTCGGATGAAACCCCGGCATTGGGGGCACTGACCAGGACGCGCACTTTCATGCTGGTTTCGGTGGTGTCGACCACCTGGACCTTCAACACCTGACCGTCCCACAGACCGGATTCCTTGACCACCCGTTCCGCTTCGGCGCGGAGCACATCGATGTCCATTGTGTAATCGAAGAAGAACATCACCGAACCCACGATGGAGGCGGAAGAACGCGTCCAGTTCACGAAGGGATTGGTGAAAAGATAGGACAAAGGCACGATCTGCCGGCGCAGATCCCACAGCCGGATCACGACATAGACGCTGCCGATCTCTTCCACCGTGCCGAATTCATTGTTGATCACCACCGCATCGCCCAACCGCAGCGGCTGGGTGAAAGCCAGTTGGAGTCCCGCGATCAGATTCTCGAACAAGGGACGCGCCGCCAGGCCCGCCACGATGCCCGCCAGTCCCGCCGACGCGAACAGCGAGATGCCGAACTGGCGCACCGAATCGAAACTCATCAGGGCGAAGCCCACCGTGAGCGTGCCGATCAGCACGTTCAGGGCCTGGCGCAGGATGCGCATCTGGGTCGCCGCCCGGCGGGCATGAAGATTGTCGGCGGCGTCGATCTTGAGGCCGAAAGTGTAATGGTCCATCGCCAGATTGGCGATCACTCCGACGATCCAGCCCAGCTGGATCACCGCCAGGGCCAGGAAAATGCAGCGGATATCGTCGCGCAGATCGTGCGGCGGATGCAGCAGCGGCAGGATCACCGACAGGGCGAACAGGACCAGCATGAAGCGCACCAGACGTCTCGTGCGCCTCCAGGCATGCCTCAGAAAGGGCCGCCAGTCGGCGGGACGCCGCTTGATGACCTGGTTGATCAGGCTTTGCAGCGCCAGCCCCGCGGCGACGATGCCGATAAAGGCCGCGATGGCGAAAACCCAGTCCGGAATCCAGGGCACGAAGGCGGCGATCTGTTCGATCAGGGAGCGAAGCGTGGATTTCATCAAGGCGTAAAGTCCTGCAATATCGTCTGACGTTTCAATCGGGAAAGCGTTCCGCCCGGTTCATGATTCCGGTCGATCCTGGCTGCCGGAATTGAGCAACAGGATGATGACCGGAACAAGGCATCGCGGGCTATGGCAACGCCGGACAAGGAGATCAATGGATGGCACGGATCAACTTCATCGAACTGCCCGCCGCCGATATCGGGGCGGCGAAATCCTTTTATGCGAAGGCCTTTGATTGGGCACTGACGGATTACGGCCCCACTTATTCCTGCACCATGACCGGCGACATCGATATCGGATTGCAGGGCGATGCCGCCGACGCGCCCCGCGCGCCCTTGGCCGTGATCATGGTGGACGATCTGGAAGCGGCCCTGGCGGCGGTCGAGAAGGCGGGCGGCACCATCACCCGGCCGATCTTCGGATTTCCAGGAGGCCGCCGTTTCCAGTTCCGCGATCCGAACGGAAACGAACTGGCCGCCTGGAAAAGCGAATAGGACTCAGCGGTCGGCTTCGGCGTCCTCGGCCGCGTCGCGGTCGGCGGCGGCCCGGTCCTGGGCGGCTTCGCGATCGGCCACGGCCGCGTCGCGATTGGCGATGGCGCTGTCCACCCGGGCTTGGGCCTCGGCGGCTTCCAGCTTGTTGCGATAATAGCTTTCGCGCGCCGCATTGGCGGCGGCGATCCGCGTATCCTCGACGGATGCGCGCGGGGCCACGATGGTGGTGGTGGAATCCACGCGCGGCGTGACCACGACTGTGGATTCAGTGGAAGTCGAATCCGAATAATCGGAATAATCCGGCGCCGCCAAGGCCGGCGTGGCGGCGAGAAGCGGAACAGCCGCAAGCATTGCAAGACGCATTGTTGGACTCCTTTGGCTAAAGCTGCTGAGGAGTAACCAGCAGGCGCGGGTCAAGGTTGCGATTGTTCCTCGCGGAACCGCCTCGGGCCTATTTCGGTGCGGGCCGGGCGGAAAGATTGGCGCCCACCGCGCCGGAGGTTCCGGGGAATGAAACCGGGCTCTCATAGCCGTCGGCCGACAGCGATGAAACTCCGAACAGCCAATCGTCGATATTCACGTGTTCCAGCTTGATCGAGGTGGCATCGCCCGCCATGCGGCCATGGGTCCAGTTGGGATCCAGGCTGTCGCGCCACCAGGCGCGATAGGACGCAGCCCCCGGGACCGGCAGCCAATTGAGCGTGGTGTCATATGTGACCGCGCCGGAAATGCCGACTTGCGGCGGCGCGGGCGCCATCGCCAGGGCCGCCATGGTGACGATGTTCAAGCGCGCCACCTGCGCCAGATAGAAGAAATCCACCCCGTCCAGCACATCGCCATAATCGATGCCGTTCTCGCGGCGCACATTCTGATGCTCGCGGGTGTAATTCTCCGCGCCTTCGGTGACGCGCACGGCGGGAAAGCCCGCCGCCAGCAGGGGCACTTGATCGCCGCCGCGGCCATAGCGGTCGGTGCGGTAGATCAGGCGGACATCGAAATTGCTGAGATAATTCTCGCCCAGGACGGCCATGAAACGGGCGATGTTGCGCGAAGGGCTGTCGATCTCCCCGCCATTGTAGCGGATGCCCCGCGCTTCGGCCTCGGTTTCGAGGTCGCGCGTGCCTTCGGAAAAGACCCGCACCCGGTCGGCCGCCACGGTGCCGTCGCCGCCCCGGCTGTTGCCGATAATGTCGTTGTTGAGATCGGCTTCCACATTCCAGTGATGATCGCGGGCGTAATGCGCCAGGACGGTGCCACCATAAAGCCCCTGCTCTTCGCCCGTCAGCACCGCATAGACCAGGGTGGCGGGAAATTTGCGCTTGGAGAGAATGCGGGCCGCTTCCATCACCGCCGCCACGCCAGATCCGTCATCGTCGGCGCCGGGCGCGTCATTGACCGCGTCCATCGCATCGCTGTTGCGGCTGTCCAGATGGGCGGCGATGATGATGACGCGGTTGGGATCGGTGGTGCCGCGCTGGATCGCCAGCACGTCCATGAAGGCGGTGGGGACCGGCACGCGGCTGCCGGTGAAATTCTCCGACGGGGTGTCGATCTGAAGGCAGCCGCCGCAGCCCTGCGCGATCTGGGCGAAACTGTCCTTGATCCAGGCCTGTGCCGCGCCGATGCCGCGCGTCTTGGAGCTGTTGCCCGAAAGGCTGTGGCGCGTGCCGAAGCCGACCAGCTTGCCGATGGTGGCGTGCAGAGCGTCCGGATTCACCTCCGCGGCGACCTGATGCAGCAAGGGATGGTCATTGTCCTGCGCGCCGGCCTTTGCCAGCGGCCACGCCATCAGCGCCATCCCCAGCGCGCATGCAACCCAACGTCCGATCATGGTGAATACCCCCTCGCCGCAAGATAGGCGCATTGGCTGGATGGGTACAGGCCTGGAGCGGGAGGGTGGTGCGCTGCGGCATGGTTTTCCGCGATTAAGCACAGAATGTTTGAACCGGAACCGCGATCATGCGTTTCACGTTTTGGGGGATCGAGGACGGGCCCCTGTGCCGGACATTCAGACCGAAAGACTCTCCATATCCTTCCGCGACACCGGGCCAAGGCACAGTAAGGCCGCCCTGCTGCTGCATGGCTGGCCGGACGATTGCTCGACCTGGGACGGGGTGGCGGAAAAACTCAACTGGAGCGGCATCCGCACCATCATGCCCAATCTGCGGGGCTTTGGCGGCACGCGGTTCCTGTCCGACGATCTGGAGCGCACCGGCAATAGCGGCGTCCTGGCGATGGATGCGATCGCGCTGATGGACGGGCTGGGGATCGAGGATTTTTCCGTGGCGGGACATGATTGGGGCGCCAATATCGCCGAGGCGCTGGCGGTGGGCTGGCCGGACCGGATCGAAGCCATCGCCATGCTGTCGACATCGCCGCAGTTGGACGAAGTGCCGATCCATGCGGAGAACTCCGCCATACCCCCGGCGCGTCCGGAATGGTGGTCGCGCTGGTTTCATCCCAGGAAGCACAGCGCGGAACAGGCGCGCAATGTGCGCAAGGATAATGCGCGCAAGGACAGCAAGAGTTTCGCACAGGCCATGGGCAAGGACCGCAAGGGCTTCGCGCTCGCCATGTGGCAAAGCTGGTCGCCGCCCGGCTGGTTCGACGAAGAGACCTTCGAGCAAGTGGCGCGCTCTTTCGAGAATCCCGATTGGGTGGATGTCACCTTGCATGCCTATCGCGCCCGCTGGGGCGAAGCGCCGCCGGACGCGCATAGCCTCTGGCTGGAAGAGCGGGTGAAGGAAACGCGGAGCCTGTCGCTTCCCGCGCTGATCTTTCAAGGCGCCAAGGACGGCGTCGTCCGGCCGGACGGCGCGCGGATGATCGCGGAAAAATTCGACGGGCCGTTCGAATATGTCGTGCTGCCCGAGGTGGGGCATTTCCCCACCCGCGAAGCGCCCGACATGGTGGGCGAACTCCTTATCGAACATTTCGGCGGTTGCTGAACGCTCATGCCGAAGACCTGACCTGCGCCATGATCGCCAGGGGGCGGCCCTCATTGTCTTGAAAGAAGCACATCCATTCTTCCATCCCGTCAGCGTGACGATGGATCATGTGCGGCGCATCGGTGAAAGCCACGCCCCTTGCCGCCAGCGTGTCTCGGGCGGCATGAATATCCGGCACCCGGAAATAGAGGATCGATGCGCCCTCGCCCCCGTCCTGGGACAGGAACAGCCGCACCTCGCCGCATTGATGGAAAGCCAGCGTGCCGAAGGAATAAAGATGGGGAAGACTCAGAACATCGCCATACCAGCAGCGCGCCGCTTCGATATCCTTCACCGGGCGCGCGATCTGGCCGATGGCGCCGAACGCGATTGCCGTCAAGCCATCACCGCCGGGTTGAACTCGAAGAATTCCGGCGCCACCACATCGGCCTGGCGCAGATAGATATCGATATTGCCGATATGGAAGGCACGGTGCGCATAGGCGCCCCACAGAAATCCCATCACCGTCCAGGTGCGGCCCACCCAGACCACATGCCTGTCGAGCTGCTGCTGCGACAGGCCGGCGAAAGCCGCGACGATCTTTTTCTGGCTGCGATGGGCGATGGCCCGAAAATCGCCCGCCGCGAATTCTTCCTGCAAGGCGGAATAGTGCGGGATCGGCATCACCGCGCCATCGGCGATGTCCGGCAGCGAATGGGCCCAATGATCCTCGCCCACCACGATATGGGCGATCAGGCCCTTGATGGTGACTTTGGAGACCCGGTCGCCGAAGCGCATGGCGCTGGTCTGGATCGGCACCCAGTCCAGCTTGTCCGGCGGCGTTTTCTCGATCCAGGCGTCGGTGTGATCCACCATCCGCTGGAACAGGGTGAGAAACCGCGCATGTTCCGCATTGGCCGCCATCGTCCGCCTCCCGGTATTTTGCGGCATCATCGCCAGCGTCCCCTGCCGCGGCAATGGGAATCTGCGCGACGGAGGGCTAGGCTTGGACGCCCCGCATGGGAGGATGCCCGCATGACCGACGACGCGAACCAATTGAAGGGGCCCGACCTGGCGCGCGGCATCGCGCTGTCGGACTTGAGCGAGAACACACCGTTCCTGGGTCACGCCGGCGGCGAGCAGATGATCCTGGTGCGCCAGGGCGCGGAGGTCTTCGCCCTCGCTCATCAATGCACCCATTATCACGGGCCATTGGCCGAGGGGCTGGTTGCCGAAGGCGGCCTGCGCTGTCCCTGGCATCATGCCTGTTTCGATCTTCGCACGGGAGAAGCCTTGCGCGCGCCCGCGATCGATCCGTTGGACATTTGGGAGGTGACGACGCGCGACGGCAAGGCGTTTGTGGGCGCCAAGCGCGCATCCCGCCCGGCGAAAGCGCCGCGCAAAGCCTTGCCGGACCGGATCGTGATCCTGGGCGGCGGTGCCGCCGGTTTCGCGGCGGCCGAGCAGCTCAGGCGCGACGGCTATCAGGGCGAATTGACCATGCTGAGCGGCGAAACGGCACCGCCCATCGACAGGCCCAATTTGTCCAAGGATTATCTGGCGGGCACGGCGCCGGAAGAATGGATGCCGCTCAGGCCCGATAATTTCTATGCCGACAAAGGCATCGATCTGCGGCTGGGTGCCTCCGTCGCCGCCATCGACCGCGGCGCACGCCAGCTTCAATTGGCCGATGGCGGCACGGTGCCATATGACCGGCTGCTGCTGGCGACGGGGGCGGAACCGGTGCGCCTTTCCGTGCCGGGGGCGGACCAGCCGCACATCCATACGCTGCGCACCCTGGCCGATTGCCGCGACATCATCGCAAGCGCCAAGGAGGCAAAACGCGTCGCGGTGATCGGCGCCAGCTTCATCGGCCTGGAAGTGGCGGCGTCGCTCAGGACGCGGGGGATCGAAACCCATGTGATCGCGCCTGAAACCGTACCGATGGAGAAAATACTGGGCGCGGAGATGGGGCGTTTCGTGCGCGCCCTGCATGAAGAACGCGGCGTGGTCTTCCATCTCGGCGAAGGCGTGACCGGCTTTGAAGGAAAAGACGTGAAGCTCAAAAGCGGCGCCAGCCTCAAGGCCGATCTGGTCGTCACCGGCGTGGGCGTCAGGCCCCGCATCGCTTTGGCCGAGAAAGCAGGCCTTACCATCGACCGCGGCGTGGCGGTGAATGCCTGGCTGGAGACCAGCGATTCCACGATCCTGGCGGCGGGCGACATCGCGCGCTGGCCCGACCCGCATACCGGCCAGAACATCCGGGTCGAGCATTGGGTGCTTGCCGAACGCCATGGCCAGGCGGCGGCGCGCATTCTGATGGGCGAGCGCGAGAAATTCGAAGGCGTGCCCTTCTTCTGGAGCCAGCATTACGACGTGCCGGTCAATTATGTCGGTCACGCCGAAAGCTGGGATGCCATCGACATCGAAGGCGACATCGCCGCTCGCGATTGCATCCTGCGCTATCGCAAAAACGGCCGCGTGCTGGCGGCGGCTTCGATCTATCGCGACATCGCCAGCCTCCAGGCGGAACTGGCGATGGAAAAGAGCTACGCCTGACAGGCTCTTATTTGAGCTTCAATTCCAGCCGGGAGTGACCGTCCGTGGGCGTGGCCGTCAAAGCCGTCGCCAGGAAGACACGCTCCGGATTGACGCTTTTATCCGCCAGCAAGGCGTCGCGCACCGCGGTGGCGCGCGCCAGGCCCAACGCCGCCAGCTGCGCATTCGCCGGCGCGAAGGCTTTGCGCAATTCGGCCCGCAGCCATTGGGTTTCCAGCAAAGTGCGCTGGTCGCTTTCGTCCAAGGGCGGAGTGGCGGCGGCGCCGGCCTTCAGCACTTCGGGTGGGAATTCCGGATACTCCGCCCGCTTGCCCAGCTTGGCGCGATAGACATCCTCCAGCCGGTCATGCTGTTCGTCGCGGTCGAGGGCAGAGAATTTCGCGGGATTGCCGCGCTTGATCTCCTTGGCCATCGCCTGCGCTTCGATGGCGGCATCGGCGATCCCGGCGGCATCTTCGGCGGTGGCGGGACCGGCGGGAATATCCAGGTTGATCGCGGGCCGCTCCACCAGCGCCTTGGCGAAAGCGCCCAGCGATTCCGTCGCGCCGGGCGGCAGGTCGGCCGTGCCAGGCGCGAAATCGACGAACTGGGCTTTCTCGGCGCCCGCGAACAAAGAGCCGATCAGCTGAAACGGCGCGGCGATGGCTTTTTCGATGACATTGCCGATGATCTGCCAGACCAGCGGCCAAATGCGGAATTTGGGATCGTCCAAGGATCCCACCACCGGCAGGCTGAGATCGATCACGCCATCCTTGTCTTTCAGAAGCGCGGTCGCCAGCCGGATCGGCAGCGGCACGGCTTCCTTGCTTTCGGTGGCCGCGCCCCATTCCAGCTGGTCGATCACCACATGATGGTCGGCCTTCAGCGCGCGATTGTCGATCTTGTAGCTGAGTTCGGTGGTGAGCTTGCCTTTGGCGATGGCGTAACCGGCATAGCGGCCGGAATAGGGATTGAACACCGGCAGCTCGATATTGTGGAACGCCAGATGAAGTTCGGTCTGCCGGTCATAGGCGAAGGGATCCATCGAGCCCTTGATGGTGACCGGCGAGAATTGATCAATCACCTGGCCGGAGAAATCGACGGCCGCGACCTGGCCGGGCTGGTTGGTGATGTTGGTGATCGCGCCCTGCATCGCATCGATGCGGGCCTCGAAATTCGGCTGCATCGAATAATCCGCGAAACTCATGGTGCCGTGATCGACATCCAGCCGCTTCATCCGGATTTTCAGGGCGGGCGCGGGGGCGGCTTTGACGGGCACGGGCTTTACGGCCGCGAGCTTTGCAACCGGCGCATTCTCGCCCGCCGCCACTGTCGCGGCCGGGGCGGATGCCGGCATGAACTGCTTGTAGCTGAAGGAGCGATCCGGCAGCACCGCCAGCCGGCCCAAGGGATGGCTGAGCCGTCCGCTGGCGATCTCCAGCCGGTCGGCGCGGTAATCGATGGATTTCAGCGCGAAGGATTGCCAGGAGACCAGCGGGCTCTTGCTGGCATTTTCCATCACGGTGAAATTGCCCACCGACGCGTCGCCCTGGAAGCGCAGCGCGGCCATGTCGTTCATCTCATAGTGCAGGCTGCCGGAGGTGCTGAGCGTGCCGGATTTGAGCTCCAGATCGGGAATGCGCGGCATATAGGGAACGAAGGCGTCGAGCGGCAACCCGGCCAGCGTGAATTTCATGTCCGCGATGCCGCCTTGCGGCGTCACCGCGCCCTCGCCGCTCAAACTCGCCTTCCGGTCGATCCGGGCATCGAAGCGGATATTCACCGGCTGGGTGAGGTCGCTGCCCGCCCCGGTGGCGGAGACATTGATCGGCGTGACGGTGAAGCGCGCCATGGGCGTCACCGCGCGGTCTTCGTAACGCAAGGTGGCGGCGCTGAGTGCGAAATTCTCCAGCTTGATATTCCAGGGCGCGGATGCGACAGGTATCGCGGGCGTGGCGTCCCCGGCTTTCTCCGGCATCATCGCCATCAGGCTGATCCGGCCGTCGCGCTCCCGGCGCACGGGAAGATCGGCGCCGTCCAGCGCCAGGCTGCCCAGGGTGATCAAGTGCGCGCCCATGTCGAGCTTTGCGCCTTTCAGCGACAGGCTCGCCAGCTTGATCGCATTGCCGCCGCCGGCGGGATTGACGCCCAGGCCCTCAACATCCAGGCGCGGCATGGCGGCCAGCATCGAAAGCGACTTTCCGCCGGTCATCGCGATGGGACCGATACTGGCCTGGAGCCGGTCGAGCTTCACCGAACCGCGGAACAGATTCTTCTTGCCATCGAGACTGAGGCCGGTCAGCGACAAGGCGGGTACCGATGCGCCCAGCCGCATGCCGTTCGCGTCATAGGCGAAATTGTAATCGGCGGTGAACCCGATCTGGCCGCCCGTCAGCACCACCGGCAGCATCTCGCCGAGGAATTTCTGAATCGTGTCGCTTTGCAATCCGGCGACGGTGAGACGCCCGCCCGACGCAATCGGCGCGATGGACAAGGTGCCGGTCCAATCAAAGCCTTCGCCCTTCTCGCTTTTTGCTTTCAACGCAAAGGCGCCGCCCTTGGCCTGGTCGGTCTGGAAATCCTTGAGCGTGAAGCTGATGGGCGTCAGGGTTTTTTCCGGTCGCAATTCGCGGCTGTCATCGGCATAGACGATGCGGCCTTGATCGACCGTGAAAGTATCGATCCGCACTGCCGGGCTGGGCCCTTCGGATTTGGTCTTGGGCACCAGCTCGATCAGGTTCAGCGCGCCGTCGGGCCGCACGATGGCCCGCACAAAGGGCCGGTCGATGCGCACATCGGTGAAGCGATAGGCGTGCTGGAACAGGGAGAGGATGGAAAAGCCGATCTTCAGATGACCCACGGCCACCATGGGCTGCTGCTGCGCGTCGGGTATGGCGATGTCGCCGACATCGACGGTGAAGCGCAGCGGATCGAATTTGATTTCACCCAGTGCCAGCTTCTTGTCGAGATTGGTCCCCACCCACGCCACGGCCTGTGAGCGGATCAGGCCGGGGACGAGGAAATAACCGGCCAGCAGATAGGCGAAAAAAAGAAACGCAAGGGCGGACGCCGCCCAGATCCATTTGCGGTACCGGCGCACCCCCGAACCGGCGCCTTCGGGCGACAGCGGATCGGAGCCGGGCTTTTCACTAGTCAAAATTCGACGTCCAGAACACCCCGCCCCATGGTGCGGAGTTTCGCGCCTGAAGGCAACAATATTGCGGCATGCCGGCCCGCATTCCGGTTCATAACTCTGTCACGGGCCGCAAACGCCAAGGGCGTTTAAAGGCTGGCCAATTCCGTCAGCCGGATATTCTTGAGCGGCAGCGAACGGATGCGTTTGCCCGATGCGGCGAAGATGGCGTTGGCGATGGCCGCCGCGATGGGCGCGGTCGAACATTCGCCCACCCCGCCCCATTTTGGTTTGCCCTTTTCATCCTTGCCGCCGGTCAGCGCCAGGGTGGCCATGGTGTCGGGCACATCGGGCATCCTCACCATGCGGTAATCGTTGAAATTGCTCTGCACCACCGCCCCGTTCTTGACCGTGATCTCGCCATAGAGCATCGCCGTCATGCCGAAGATCACGCCGCCTTCGATCTGCGCGTCCACCAGATTGGGATTGACCACATGATAGGCGTCGGTCGCGGCAAAGACCCGGTCCACCTTGACGGCGCCATTGGGCTGGATGGTCACTTCCGCCACCTGGCCGCCCAATGCTTCGTGATTGTCCACCAGCGAAAGCCCGCGTCCGCGCCCGGCGGGAAGCGGCTTGTGCCAGTTGCTGATCTCTTCCAGCTTGGCGAGCACGGCCAGCGAATCCACCCGGTCGGTGAGGCTGCGGCGGAATTCCAGCGGATCCTTGCCCGCGGCATGCGCCAGTTCGTCGATGAAGCTTTCCAGATAGAAGCAATTCTGCGAGCCGCCCACCGAACGCCAATAGCCCACCGGCACATGGGTGTCCTTGAGCATCTGGCCCGTGTACCAGTTGGGAATCTTGTTATAGGGCACCGAAGGGCCGATGCCTTCCAGCGCGGTGAAATCGATGCCGTCCTTCACCTTGCGGCCGGTGGAGCGCTGGATGGAAGCGCAGACGCTCTGAATATAAAGCGCTTCCAGCTTGCCGTCCGCCGTGAGCGCGCCTTTGAGGCGGATCGCCGATTGCGGGCGATACCGGTCGGCCCGCATGTCCTGCTCGCGCGACCAGAGAAGCTGCAGCGGCACATCGATATTGCCCGCCTTGGCCACGCGGATGGCGTGACGCAGTTCGTCGCCGAAGGTGCGCCGGCCGAAACCGCCGCCCAGATACATCTGGTGGAAATAGATCTGGTCCGGCTTCAGCCCGGTTTCTTCCGCCGCCATCTGCGCGTTCGACAGCGCCGATTGCGAACCCATCCAGATATCGAGCCTGTCCTTCTGCAGATGCACCGTGGCATTGCAGGGCTCCATGGTGGCATGGGCCAGAAGCGGGGTTTCATATTCCGCCGTGATCACATGCTGGCTTTTGGCGATCGCGGATTTGGCGTCGCCGTCATTGCGCGCCGTCACCAGCGGGCCGTCCAGCGCGTCGCGATAAGCCTTGGCGAACCCTGCGCTGTCGGTATGCGCCGCCGCGCCGCCGTCCCAGACCGGCTTCAGCAGCTTCAAGGCTTCGTTGGCGCGCCAATAATTGTCGGCCACCACCGCCACGGCATCGTCCAGCTTGACCACCTGTTTGACGCCGCGCCGGTTCTTCACCGCGCTGTCATCCACCGAGACGAGTTTGCCGCCGAACACCGGGCAGCTCATGATCGAGGCGTAAAGCTGGTCCTTTTCCCGCGTGTCGATGCCGAATTTGGCGCTGCCGGTGGATTTGGCGGGCGAATCCAGGCGGGGCTGGCGGGTGCCGGCAAGTTTGAACTGTTCCGGCGTCTTGATCGCGGGCTCGGCGGCCAGCTTCACCTTGGCCGCATCCGCCACCAGCGACCCGAAGCTCAGCGAACGGCCGCTGGCCTTGTGCAGGACCTTGCCCATCGCGGCGCTGCAATCCTTGGCCGGAACATTCCATTTGTTCGCCGCCGCCTGGATCAGCCGCGCCCGCGCCGATGCGCCCGCCTGCTGCACATAGGGCCAGGTGGTGCGGATGCCGCGGCTGCCCGCGGTCAGCTGGTCGCCATAGATATTATTCTCTCGGATATTGCGATTGACCGAACTGAATTCGACTTTCACCTTGCTCCAGTCGCATTCCAATTCTTCGGCCAGAAGCATGGGAAGGCCGGAGCCCGTGCCTTGCCCCATCTCGGCCATCGGGCAGCGCAAGATCACGGTCTCGTCCGGCTGGATCACCACCCAGGCATTGACTTCGCGGGGATCGGCGCTGTCCGCGGCCCAGGTCTTGTCGGCGAATTCGGCGGCATAGCCGGGAACGGTCAGGCCCACCAGCAATCCGCCCGTGGCGGTGGCGGCGCTGATCACGAAATCGCGGCGGGAGAGTTTGCTGGTCATGGGATCACGCCTTTCCCGCGGCGCGCTTGATGGCGCGGCGAATGCGGACATAGGTGCCGCAGCGGCAGATGTTGCCCGCCATCGCGGCGTCGATATCGGAATCGTCGGGATGCGGCGTATGGTTGAGCAATGCCGTGGCCGCCATCACCTGGCCCGACTGGCAATAGCCGCATTGCGGCACGTCTTCCGCGATCCAGGCTTGCTGCACTTTATTCAGAGTGCCGCCCCGCGAAAGGCCTTCAATGGTGGTGATCTCTTTGCCTTCGGCGCCGGACACCGCCAAGGTGCAGGACCGCACCGCCTTTCCATCCACCAGCACGGTGCAGGCGCCGCATTGCGCGACGCCGCAGCCATATTTGGTGCCGGTGAGGCCGATCTCGATGCGGATCGCCCAGAGCAGCGGCATCTCCTTCTCGATATCGAGCTGGTGAGTTTCGCCATTGACCTTGAGAGTGATCATTGGACCTCCTGAATTGTCCGGCGCAGCGCGGAGCAACGCTAGCACAAGCGGCCACGCCCCGCATGCGCGGTGCGATATATCCATCGGAATACCGCGCCCCGCCGTTTGCACAACCAGTCCAGGCAGTTATCATCTCATAAAAGAGTCCCCTCCGCCCTTCGCATCGAAAGCGCTGCTACGGGCACCCCCGCCAGCATGCTTCGCATGCGCGGGGAGAGGCGGGGCTGAGCGGCGGGGAACTATGAGCAAGGGCTGGAAACTTTTCCTGCTGGGCTGGGCGTTGATCTTTGCCGGCAGTTTTCTTGCGCACCGGATTCAGACATCCGGCGGCATCCGCATCGAGGACGTGCGCTTCACCGGCACCAACGGCACGCCCATGAGCGCGCTGCTTTATATTCCGCCCACCGCCACGCGCGATCATCCCGCGCCCGGCATTCTGGCGGTGCATGGCTATATCAATTCGCGCGAGACCCAGGACGGTTTCGCCATTGCGCTGGCCCGCGCCGGCTATGTGGTGCTGGCGCTGGATCAAACCGGCCATGGCTATAGCGGCGGCACGGTGGGCGCGAACGGTTTCGGTGGACCGGACGGCTTGAAATATCTGCGCGGCCTGGATGTGGTGGACACGAACAATATCGGCCTCGAAGGCCATTCGATGGGCGGCTGGACGATACTGAAAGCCGCCGAGGCGATGCCCGACGGCTACAAGGCCATGGTGCTGGAAGGATCGGGCACGGGCGTATTGGGCACGCGCGCGGGCACGCCGGATTTCCCCCGCAATGTGGCGGTGGTGTTCAGCCGTTACGACGAATTCGCCAAGCTGATGTGGAACGTGCCGCGCGCATCGGAGGTTGGCGGCAGCGAGAAATTGAAAATATTGTTCGCCGCAACCGAGATTATCGCGCCGGGCCGATTGCACGGCGACATCGCATCGGGCACGGCGCGGCAACTCTATACGCCCGTGACCACCCATCCCGGCGATCACATCTCGCGCGAAGCCATCGGCGACGCCGTGGAATGGTTCGGCAAGACTTTGCAAGGCGGCGCGCCGGGACGCGGTGACTCCGCCTGGGTCTGGAAGGAAGTGGGAACCCTGGCCGCATTTGCCGGCTTTGTGTTGCTGCTGCTGGGCGCGTTCGAGCTTTACCTGCGTCTGCCTGGTTTTGCCTGGCTGGCCTTGCCCCAGGATCCGGTGCGCGAGCGGCGGGACATGCGCTGGTGGATGGCCGCGGCCGCCGCCGCGCTGATCCCGGTCGTTACATTTTATCCCTTCCTGGAATTCGGCCAGATGGCGATGCCGCCGTCGCGGCTTTTCCCCCAATCCATCACCAATCAGGTCCTGGTCTGGGCGGCGTTGAACGCCGTGATCACGTTGATCCTGAGCCGGATGCTCAAAGGTCCCAAGCCCCGCTTCAATCCCCGCGGCCGCGGCGCGTTTGCCATCGCGCTGATGACGGTGGCGACCGGCTATCTGTCGCTGCTGCTGGCGGATTTCGTCTTCAAGGTCGATTTTCGGTTCTGGGTGGTGGCGCTGAAACTTTTCAGCCCGGATCAGTTCCGCTGGTTCCTGTTCTATCTGATCCCCTTCACGGCGTGTTTTGCCGTGATGTCCCGCGCGCTGATGGCGCTGGCGATCCGGGGTGACGGCGCGGCCAGGCAATATGCCAGCGCGCTGGCGGTTCTGGCGGGCGGCTTTCTTCTGTTCCTGATCGCGCAATATGCGCCTTTGTTCCTGGGCGGGGCGCTGCTGGTGCCGGGTGAGGCGCTGAACACCATCATCTCCATCCAGTTCCTGCCTTTGATGGGCATCATCGCCGTCATTCTGGTCTTTACCGCCCGGCGCACCGCCAGCCCCTGGCCCGGCGCGGCGATCTGCGGATTGTTCGTCACCTGGTATATCGTGGCAGGCACGGTGGTGCAGTTTGCGGCATCATAGATAGAGCGGAACCCTCCATGCAGATGATGCGCACCACCGAAGGCGCCCAGCCGGGCCAGGACATTCCCGATCTTCGTCTGTTCGTCTTTGCCCTGTTCTTCATTTTCGGCGGCATCACCAGCCTGAACGATGTCCTGATCCCCAAGCTGAAGGAACTGTTCACCCTCTCCTATGTCGAAGTGATGACGGTGCAGTTCGCCTTCTTCGCCGCTTATTTCATCGTCTCGATTCCGGCCGCTGCCATCGTCAAGCGGGTGGGTTATATGCGCGCGGCGGTGATCGGGCTTCTCACCATGATGACGGGCTGCCTTCTGTTCATTCCCGCATCCCTGTCGGCCGTGTTCGCCATGTTCCTTCTGGCCCTGTTCGTGCTGGCGTCCGGCATCACCGTCATTCAGGTGGTGACCAATCCCTTGATCTCCATTCTGGGCACGCCGGAAACTGCGCATAGCCGCCTCACCTTCGCGCAGGCCTTCAACTCCCTGGGCACCACCGTCTTTCCCTATGTGGGTTCGATCCTGATCCTGGGCTCGCTGGCCAAAGTCGATGCCGCCGGGCTGACCGGCCCGGCGCTGGATGCGTTCCGCCGCGACGAGACCCAGATGGTGATCCGCACCTATCTGGGGCTGGCGGTGGCGCTGGGCGTGCTGGCGGCGCTGGTCTGGTCGCGCAGAAAGCGCCTGGCCGAAACGATTTCCACCAACGCCGACATCTGGAAAGCCTTCAATCTTCTGAAGCGCGCGCGCTTCGCCTTCGGCGCCGCCTGCATCTTTCTCTATGTCGGGGCGGAGGTTTCCATCGGCTCCATCATCGTCAATTACCTGATGCAGACCAATGTGCTGGGGCTGGCCGCCGAATCCGCGGGCAAGCATGTGCCCTTTTATTGGGGCGGGGCGCTGGTCGGCCGCTTCATCGGGGCCTTCGTGCTGAAATGTGTCTCACCCGGCAAAGTGCTGGCCTTCAATGCCGCCATGGTGGTGCTGTTGCTATTGGTCTCGGCCAACAGCATGGGCGCTCTGTCGGGATGGTCCCTGCTGGCAATAGGGCTTTTCAATTCCATCATGTTTCCCACCATTTTCGCGCTGGCCTCCGAAGGGCTGGGCCCCCGCACGGCGGACGGTTCCGGCGTGATCTGCGTCGCCATCGTGGGTGGCGCCATCGTGCCAATCCTTACGGGCGCGGCAGCTGACGCGATGGGGCTGAAAGGCGCCCTGGTCATTCCGGCGATCTGCTATCTGGGCATATTGCTGTTCGGGTTATACGCCCGGCGACGCATTGCCGCGGAAGCGCGCGCAAATGCCTGACATTGCCTGGGGCCTCTCCTCACGCATAGGTGCATAACCAAAAAGTAATGCATTTGCTTAAATACCAAGCAAGGAAATCAGCCTATAGAACTGCCCGACCTATGCAGGGGCATGGGCCTCATAATATACAGGATTGGAGCAGTTGATTATGCGCAAGATCTCAATCGCGGTGGGCGTCATCGCCGCCGGCCTCTCGCTGGCGAGCGCCGCCATCGCGGTGGAAGCCAGCCAGATCACCGTCGCTTTCGCGGACGGCTATACCGGCACCGACGGGCAGTTCCATGCTTGGGAAAGCCGCGCCGACGCGCAGGAATTCCGCGCCAAGCATGCCGACCAGTATCGCGCCTGGCGTCATGACGACCCGCGTCATAAGGATGACAAGTAATCTCTGACCCCTCCGGCCTTCGCTGGGTTCGGCTGAATAGCAAAAGGTCCAGTGGACCTTTTGCAGGCCGAACGGGCCAGCTACGACCACCTCCCCTGCCAGCGCGCTGCGCGCGCAAGAGAGGCGGGCCAGGATATGCTTCGAGAGGCGTCAATGCCCCGGTCTGGAAACAGGCCGGGGCATTTTCTTTTCAATTCGCTTTCAGCGCCCGCACGGCCTTCAACGCGCCCGCGACATGTTTGTCGGGATTGAGGCTGCTATAGACGAAAGCGATCCTGCCTTCCCCGGTCACCACATAAGACGTGCGGTCCGCATAGGGCGTGAGAAAGCCCAGCGCCGCGTCATAGCTTTTCATGATGTTGCGGTCGCGGTCGGCGGCGACGGGAAATTTGCTCTGGCATTCGCTGACCGAGAATTTGTTCAAGGTGGCGATATCGTCATGGCTGACCCCGATCACGCTGGCGCCCGCCGCGCGAAAATCCGGCATCGCTTGCGCAAAATCATGCGCCTCGATGGTGCAGCCCTTGGTGAAGGCGGCCGGGTAGAAATAGACCACCACCGGGCCGTGTCTCAGCGCCTCTTTCAGATGGAAGGTGAATTCCTTGCCGCCCAAGGTGGCCGGCGCGATGAAGTCCGGCGCGGCGTCACCCACCTTGAGCGCGGCGGAAGCCGGCGTGGCGGCGCCCAGCAGCAACAGCATCGCCAGAATTCTCGTCATCGCACCTCTCCCACGCGCTATTTGCCGGTATAGGCGATGCGCCAGATCCGGCCTTTCTGCGATTCCGCGACATAGAGCGCGCCGTCCGGTCCCACCGTGACGCCCACCGGGCGATAGCGGGCGCGCTTGCCGTTCTTGTCTTCGCGGGTGGGGCCCGCGAAACCGTCGGCAAAGACTTGCGGCTTGCCTGCCTTGCCCGATTTGTCCAGCGGCACGAACATCACATTATAACCGTCGTCATGGCCCCCGGGGTCGCCGCCGCCCGCGCCATGAAAGGCGACAAAAGCGCCGCCGCGATAGGATGCGGGAAATTGCGTACCGTCATAGATGGCGATGTCCATCGGCGCGACATGGGCCGGGAAGGCCACGTCGGGCACGGCGTATTTGGCATCGGTGACCGGGGTCTTGCCGTCGCCGGCATATTCGGGCTGGGCCAGGCGGATATTCCGGGCGCTGTCGTAATAGGTATAGGGCCAGCCCATGTCGGTGCCCTTCACCACCTTGAACATCTCGTCGGAGATATGAGCGCCGTCGGCGGCGCTGACGATTTCCGGATACGCTCTTTCCGCCGCATCGCGGCCGTAATTCACCACATAAAGCGCGCCTGCGGTCTTCGACCAGGCCAGCGCATTGGTGTCGCGGATGCCGGTGGCGTAATGCTCACCCTGCGCCCAGGTCTGTCCCATCTTGGCGGCATCGAAGCGCCACACCCCGCCCCGCGTTTCCAGGAAGGGACATGGCATGGGGCCGACCGATTTGGAGGCGCGCGAAACGGTTTCCGGCGCGCAGACATTGCCGCCGCCGCTGACCGCGACGAAGAGATTGCCCTTGCCGTCGAAGGCAATGGCGGCGCGGGCGGGAATGCCGTCGAGCACGATTTCGGGTTTGGCGCTGGGCGCCAATTCCTTGTTCGACAGCTTGATGCGGTAGAGCGTGTTGGGCGACGACGTATAGAGCGCGCCCTTATAGACCGCGATGGCGGTGCCGTTATGGATGGTGCTGAAATGCTTTTGGGTGTCGGCGTGATGCTTGGCGTCCAGATGCAGCGCGATCACGCCTTGATTGGCGGCGTCCTTGGTCTGGGGTTCGGTGGACACATAGAGATGGCTGGCATCCAGGAACGCCATATGGCGGGTATAATCGCCCAGATTTTCGGCCACCACGGTGGCATGAAAGCCCGGCGGCAAGGTGAGATCGTCGGGCTCCGCGGCAAAGGACGGCGCGGTCATCGCGGCGAGCGGCAAGGCACTCAGAAGCAGCGCGCCAGATAATTTCATGGGCAATTTCATGGACGATTCCCCTCTTTTATCCCCCGATCTAACGCCAGGACCGGGGCCGTGAACAAGAGCCGGTTTAAGGCTTGGAAACGATCCCGACCTTAAAATTGCCCGGCTTCTCCAGGACCCTCAGCCCCGCCATGCCGTCCTCTTCCGCCAGCGCGCCGCCCGCCCTTTCCATCACGGGTCTGCGCAAGAGCTTCGGCCGCCCCGCCGTGGACGGCCTGGATCTGAACGTGCGGGCGGGCGAGTTCTATCTCCTCTTGGGTCCCAATGGCGCGGGCAAGACCACCACCTTGCGCATGGTGAGCGGGTTGCTCAAACCCGATGCGGGTGCGATCAGTATTTTCGGCATCGACGCCCTGGCCGATCCCATCGGCGCCAAGCAGATCACCGGCTGGCTGTCCGATGAGCCGATGATCTATGACAAGCTGACGCCACCGGAATATCTGGAATTCGTGGCCGGGCTGTGGAGCGTGCCGGGCGATGTCGCCACATCGCGTTCGCGCGAGCTGCTGCGCTGGCTGGGCCTTGAGCCGCATGCCCGCGAACGCTGCGAAGGTTTTTCGCGGGGCATGCGCCAGAAAGTGGCATTGGCGGGCGCGCTGGTGCATGAGCCGCGCCTGATCATCCTGGACGAGCCCTTGACCGGCCTGGATGCGGGCGCCGCGCGCCTGGTCAAGGACGTGTTGCAGGAAAAAGTCCGAAGCGGCAGCACCGTGTTGATGACCACGCATATTCTGGAAATCGCCGAGCGCATGGCGGATCGCATCGGCGTGATCGCGCAAGGAAGGCTGATCGCCGAAGGCACCTTGGCGGAGCTGCGCGCCAAGACCGGCCGGGAAGGCGCCACCCTGGAAGACATGTTCCTGTCTTTGGTGGACGAGGACCGCGCGGCGGAATGAACGCGATCGCTTCCCTCGTCTGGTTCGCCCGGCACGAAAGGCGGCTGGCCTGGCGCGATGCCTTGTCGATGATGACGGCGGGACGGCCGGATCGCGAGCGGCGGGCCTGGATCTGGCTTTTTGCTTTCGCCATCGCGCTGCACGTGATCGCTTATCTTTTGATCCGCAGTTTCGTGGCCGGGCAAATGCAGCCCGACCTGCCCACATTGATCGCGGTCACCGCCAGCATCCTTCTCTCCGGTTCGGCGATGCTGTCCCAGGCGATGGAGAGCGTCACCCGCACCTTCTATTCGCGCTCCGACCTGGAATTGATCCTCAGCGCGCCGGTCAAGGCGGAGCGGCTGTTCGCCGTGCGCATCGGCGCCATGGCGCTGTCGGCGGCGCTGATGTCGATCCTGCTGATGGGGCCGTTCATCAATGTGCTGATCTGGCGCGACGGCTGGCGCTGGCTCAGCGCCTATGGCGTGTTGATCGCGGTGTCGCTGGTCACCACGTCGCTGGCGGTGGCGATTACCATCAAGCTGTTTCAATGGATCGGGCCCCGCCGCACCAGGCTGGCCGCCCAGATCACGGCCGCCATCGTGGGCGGCGTGTTCGTGATCGGCCTTCAAACCGCGGCGATGTTTTCCAGCGGCACGCTTTCGCGCCTGTCTGTGCTGCAATCTGAAGCCGTTCTGGCCCAGGCGCCGGGGCTGGACAGTCCCGTCTGGTGGCCGGCGGCGGCGGCGCTGGGCAATGGCTGGGACCTTCTTTGGGTGCTGGCGGCGAGCTTTTTGATCTTTCTTGCCGTCACCGCCCGCTATGCGCCGCGTTTCGCAGGTTACGTACTTGCAGCGTCCAGCGTGGCGCAGATCTCGCGCACGGCATCCATCACGCATCGGTTCCGGGTGCTGCCGCCCGCATCCAGCCTCCGGCGCAAGGAATTGCTCCTGATCCTCCGCGATCCCTGGCTGATCTCTCAATCCTTGATGCAGCTGCTCTATCTGTCGCCGCCGGCGCTGCTGCTGTGGCACAATTATGGAAAAGCGGGCGGCGCGGTGGTGCTGGTGCCAGTGCTGGTGATGACCGCGGGCCAGCTGGCGGGCGGTCTCGCCTGGCTCACCATTTCGGGCGAGGACGCGCCCGATTTGGTGCAATCGGCGCCGGTGACGCCGGGCCGGCTGCTGCGCGCCAAGGCCGAAGCGGTGATGCAATGCATCGGGATCGTGTTCGCGCCCTTCATCGCCGTGCTGATCTTCGTTTCGCGGTCCCAGGCTTTCTTCGCGGCAGCCGGCATCGCGGCGGCGGCGCTCTCCTCAATCGCCATCCAGCTCTGGTTCCGCGCCCAGGCCAAGCGCAGCCAGTTCCGCCGCCGCCATACCTCCTCGCGCATCGCCACCTTGGCGGAAGCGATCATCTCCATCGCCTGGGCGGGCACGGGCGCCGTGGCCGTCAGCGGCAATCATCTGTGGCCTTTTTCGGCGGGCTTCGCGCTGTTCCTTCTGCTCTGTGTGCGCTGGCTGAGCCCATCGCGGCTGACCTAGAGCAATCTGCGATCAGGCGGAACCCTTCGACAAGCTCAGGGTGAGGAATTCAACAAAAAGCCTCACGCTGGTCGCACGACGCTGTCGCTAGCGACTGTCGAAGCATGGGGCCAGTGTGGATCCGCATGTGTTTTTCTCCGGCCCTTATGCAGCGCGGTGCATGATCTCGCGCCGGTATTCGTCATCCGTGATCACGCGGAAACGCCCGAAGCCATAGGCGCAGACCTGGGCCATGATGGCATTGCGCGCGGTCTCGTCGGTGGTGAATTCGGAAAGAAATTCCGGCTCGCCCTCCTCCACCCCCGTCATCATCAGATGCATGATCCGGCAAGTCCGCGCGAAGGCGTAATGCCGGTCCATCAGCGCCATGATGCGGGTGAAGGCCTCCAGCAAGGTGAGCCCGCGCGCATCGGTGAGAATGTCGGGCGGAATGGTGCGGACGGTGTACATGAAGGCCTCCCTGTTGGTCCCGGAATCGAATAGAACAAACAGAGAACAAAAGGCCGAAAATGTCCAGATACCAGGGCTTGTGGGGTGTCCCCGCTAAACGGACATGGCCTTGAGCGCCGCCGTCAACTGATCGACTTCCGCTTCGCTGGTGAAGACGGCGCAAGTGACCCGGATGCAGGAGCCGCTGGCGACGCCGGACCGCTCCACCGTGAAAATCTTGAACCGCTTCAGCAACACTTCCGTATCGGCGAGATTCTGGTCGCGGCTGGTATGGCCCTTGAACCGGAACGAGGCGATGCCGGAGGTGAGACGCGGATCGGAGGGCGTGAGAATCTCGATCCGCCCGCGCATCTCTTCCGCCCAGCGGTCGCGCAAGGCACGCAGCCGCGCCTCCTTGGGCGCGGCGCCGATCTTCTGGTGAAAATCCAGCGCATCCTCCAGCGCCAGGAAAGCGCCGAAGTTGGAAGTGCCGGTGTGGATCCGGCGGCGGATATCGTCCGGCGAAAAACCGGCATTGCCGATGGCCGTGTCGATGGCATCGATGCGCCCGCGCCTGACATACATCAATCCGGTGCCGACCGGCGCGCCGATCCATTTCTGGCAGGTCAGCGCGACGAAGTCCGCCTTGAGGCCGGAGAGCTTGAAATCCAGCTGGCCCCAGGCATGGGCGCTATCCACGATCGCATCCACGCCCCGGCTTCGCGCCATCTCCACGATCTCGGCCACCGGCAGGACCAGCCCGGTGCGGTGGCTGACATGGGTGACCAGCATCAGGCGTATCTTGGGATTGGCTTTGAGCGCCGCTTCATACGCGTCGATCAGAGTCTGGTGCGTGGCCGGCTCGGGCAGCGCGATAGTCACCACATCGACGCCGCGATGGGTCTTCAGCCATTCAAAGGCCGATTGCGTGCTGTCGTAATCCAGATCGGCGTAAAGGACCGCATCGCCGGGCTTCAGCCGGTTATAGCCGTTGATCAACGTCATCAAGGCTTCGGTGGCGCCCCGGGTGAAAGCCAGCTCTTCCACCGCCACGCCCAGATCGCCGGCGGCGCGGGCGCGCACCCGCTCCAGGTCGGAATCATATTCGCGGCGCGCGTAAAAGGAATTGCGCCGGTTCGCCATCTCGGTCTTGCGGCGATAGGCTTCCATCACGGGCCTTGGCATCATGCCCCACATGCCGTTCTCGAACGGCACGATCTCGCGGGTGATGTCGTACTCCGCCGCCACGGCGCGCCAATATTGCGCGTCGCGGGCAAGCGGCGCGGCGGCATAAGCGGCGGTCGGTCCCAAGAGCAAGGCGGCTCCGATCAGGTCGCGGCGGTCCAGTTCGGTCATGGCGGACCGAAGATACGTCCCGCCCTTGCGCCGCCGCAACTTCGGTTCCGTGTCATCTTCCCGTTCCGGGACGATTTCACGGCTTGCGGATCGACGGGCGGGTTTGCAGGCCGCTGGCCGGGCGGGCGAAGCGGACGGTGCTATGAGGAATATACCAGCTGCCATTGGTGTCCTGGCAGGCGATACCGGGATAGCGCTGCTGCGGATCCTCCGTGCGCAGTTCATAGCGGCGGCAGGATTGCGGCGAGCCGCCCACCAGCCCGGCTTCGCGCGGGGTGAGCGCGGCAAAGGTGCGGATCTCAAAATGACGGGCGACGCCGGTGCTGGACCATTTCAGCGGCGGCCTGGCTGGAGGTTCGTCCAGCGCATGGGTGAGCGCCCAATCCAGCCCCGCTTTCGCCGCCGCGGGCCAGTCGCCCATGTCGGGACGAATGGCCACCAGTTCGCGCGGATCGCTCTGCTCCCATTGCACTTCGCGCCCGGCGGCGGCGAACTCCACTTCCCCATCATTATAGATCAGCATGTCACCCTGGCGGAGCGCGATGACGGCGGCCTTGGCATTGGCGGCCGCTAGCGCGGTTTTCAGCCGCGCAGCCAATGAAAGCGTGAGGCGGCCTTCTTCCGCCAGCCCGTGATCTTTCTGGAACGCCTGAATGGCGCGCTCAGTAGCCGGACCCAGCACACCGTCGGGCTTGCCTGGCTTATAGCCCAACTGCAACAGCACGCGCTGCGCCTGGGTGATGACCGCCTTGTCCGTCACCAGGCCCGGATCGGGCGGCGGCGCTGGCGGCGGC